>DYPP01000003.1:31384-112889 GCA_020719845.1 Treponema denticola
GTGACTGGAAAATTCGCCTGAGTCAACCGGATACCCTGTTTCGCCAAAATGAACTCCTATTTTTCACCCGGCAGACGCCGCACCGCGCCCACGTCCGCGCTCTGGGCAAACAGCGCGTAGGCTTGCAGGGCCCGGCTGACCGGCCGGTCCCGCTTGGCGGGCGTAAACGCCGCCGCGCCCCGGGCTTTTTCCGCCGCCAGACGTCGGGCCAGTTCATCCGCGCCGACCTTCAGTTCCAGCCGCCGCTCGGGGATGGAAATGGAAATCCGGTCGCCGTCCCTAATCAGGGCAATCTCCCCGCCCGCTGCGGCTTCGGGGCTGATGTGGCCGATGGATAACCCACTGGTGCCGCCGGAGAAGCGGCCGTCCGTGATCAGGGCACAGACCTTGCCCAGCTTCTTGCTTTTGATGAAGCTGGTGGGATAGAGCATTTCCTGCATGCCCGGACCGCCCTTGGGGCCCTCGTAGCGGATGACCACCACGTCGCCGGCTTTTACCTTGCCGTCCAGGATTCCTTCCACCGCGTCTTCCTGGCTTTCGAAGACCACCGCGGGACCCTCGAAGTTGTAGATGGAAGGATCGACGCCGGCGGTCTTGACGATGGAGCCCCGGGAGGCGATGTTGCCGAACAGCACCGCCAAGCCGCCGTCCTTGTAGTACGCATGGGGAATATCCCGGATGCAACCCGCTTCCCGGTCGGCGTCCAGTTCCTTGAATTGCGCGTTCTGGCTGCCCATGACCAGGTTGAACTTGAGCCCCGGCGCGGCACGGTAGAATTGGTCGGCCTTGCCCAGGGCGGGGTCGCCGGCGCCCGCGCCCGGGGCCTTGTTGGCCGGGGAAATATCGAAGCGCCGCAGGGCTTCGCCGAGGGTGTCGTAGTCGACCCGGGCGACGGTATTATCGAGAAGTCCGCCCCGGTCCAGCTCGCCCAAGATAGCCATGATGCCCCCCGCGCGATGCACGTCTTCCAGGTGGTAGGCGGAACTGGGAGCCACCTTGCAGATGTTGGGGACTTTGCGGGAAAGAGCGTCGATATCCTGCATGGTAAAATCGACCTCCGCTTCTTTGGCGATGGCCAAAAGGTGCAGCACCGTATTGGTGCTGCCGCCCATGGCGATGTCCAGGCTCATGGCGTTCATGAAGGACGCTTTGGTGGCGATGCCCCGGGGCAGCAGACGCTTGTTTCCGGTTTTATAGTACTCGTCGGCCAGTTCGCAGATCCGCTCCGCCGCCTTCTCGAATAGCTTGAACCGGTATTCGTGGGTAGCCAGGACGGTGCCGTTGCCGGGCAGCCCCATGCCGAGGGCCTCGGTCAGGCAGTTCATGGAGTTGGCGGTGAACATGCCCGAGCAGCTGCCGCAGGTTGGGCAGGCCACGGCTTCCACCGCGTCCAGTTCGGCGTCGCTGACCGCCTCGTCCGCAGCCATGACCATGGAATCGATCAGGTCGTAGGATTTTCCGCCGGTGCGTCCCGCTTCCATCGGACCGCCGGAAACAAAAATGGTGGGAATATTGAGGCGCATGGCGGCCATGAGCATGCCGGGGGTAATCTTGTCGCAGTTGGTGATGCAGATCATCGCGTCCGCCCGGTGGGCGTTGACCATGTATTCCACGCTGTCGGCGATCAGGTCCCGGGAAGGCAGGCTGTACAGCATGCCCGTATGCCCCATGGCGATACCGTCGTCGATGGCGATGGTGTTGAATTCGGCGGCGAAAAAGCCTTGAGACTCGATTATCTTTTTGACCCGTTGGCCGATCTCGTGCAGGTGCACGTGGCCGGGGACGAACTGGGTAAAACTGTTGGCGATGGCGATGATGGGTTTGCCGAATTGTTCATTCTTCATCCCGTTGGCGTGCCAGAGCGAACGGGCGCCGGCCATCAGACGACCTTTGGTATTCACATCGGAGCGAAGTGCGGGCATAGGAACCTCCTGATTGTTTTGTGATAGTATCGTAGAATGGGGATTACCGCAAAGGGCAGGTCTCGACATCATGACAATATCTGGACTTTTTAACGACAAATATTTTTATAAAAATCTGTTCACCATCGCCGTTCCGATCATAATCCAGAACTTCATCAACTCATTGGTGAATATGATGGATACGGTGATGATCGGCCGCATCGGAACCGTTGAAATTGCCGCGGTGGGAGTGGGCAACCAGATCTTCTTCTTCTACACCATCATACTCTTCGGCGTTTCTTCGGGGGGTGCCGTTTTTACCGCCCAGTTTTGGGGAAAAAACGACCTGGTGGGCATCCGCCGCACCACCGGGCTCTGCCTGCTCATCGCCGTGGCCATTTCGGGCTTGTTTACCGCCGGCAGCCTCTGGGCGCCGGAATGGATGATCGGCCTCTATTCCCACGACCCGGCGCTCATCGCCGCCGGTGCGGCGTACCTGCACACCCTTTCCGGAGCGTTTTTTCCCTTCGCCGTCAGCTTTGTCCTGACCCTGATCATGCGCAGCGTCGAACGCGTCCGCCTGCCCATGGTCGCCACCATCATTTCGCTCTTTTTGAACGTAGTGCTCAATTACTTTCTGATTTTCGGCGTCGGGCCCTTTCCCGCCCTGAGCGTGGTCGGCGCCGCCATCGCCACCGTCATCGCCCGCTGGGCGGAACTGTCGATTCTCCTGGTCGCAGCGTACCGCAAGAAATACGTCATGACCGGTTCGTTCCGCGAACTGTTCGGCTTCCGCGTTCCCTTTGTACGGCGGTTCTTTCAGATTGCCCTGCCGGTCATGATCAACGAACTGATCTGGTCTGCGGGCATTACGATGCAGAACATCATCTTTGCCCAGACCAGCACGGAGGCCATCGCCGCGTTCAGCATTACGACGACCGTTTCCCAGCTCAACTGGGTATTCTTTATCGGCATCGGCAACGCCGCGGGGGTGCTGATCGGCAAGAAGATCGGCGAAGGCGCGGACGGCACCGCCCGGGAATACGCGTTCCGGATCGCCGGCTTTGCGCCCCTTTCGGCGGCCGGACTGGGACTGTTGCTGATTCCCCTGTCGTGGACGCTTCCCTTGCTGTTCAACGTGGACGCCAACGTGTTCGCCATCATCGACAGTATGTTCATCATCTTGGCCCTGGCCTATCCCTTCCGGGCTTTCAACATGGCCATGATCATCGGCGTCTGCCGCGCCGGAGGAGACACCCGGTTTTCCGTATTCTACGACGTCTCCTTCATGTGGTTGTTTTCGATTCCCCTGGCGGCGCTGGCCTCGTTCGTCTTCCACGTGCCGGCGTGGTTCATCTACGTCATCCTGTCCGCCGAAGATCCGCTGAAGATGTTCTTCGGCCTGCGGCGGCTGAAAAGCGGCAGATGGCTGCACAACGTGACGGTGTGAAAGGGGACCATCGGCCGGTCGATACTGCCGGCCATCAGCTCCTCAGACTCGTCGCCTCATCAATTCCCAGGCTGATGTTCATGCACTGCAGCGCCGCGCCGGAAGCGCCCTTGCCCAGGTTGTCCAGCCGGCAGATGACCAGCAGCTGGTCGACATTGCCGAACACGAAGATTTCCGCCGCGTTGGTGTCGTTGCAGGCCGTCGGATCAAAATAGCCGGCTTCCACCCGGGACGCCGCGTCCAGCGGCGCCACCCGCACAAAGCGTTCCCCCGCGTAGCGCCGGGACAACGCGGCGTGCACGTCTTCCCGCCGTATTTTACCGCCCAGAGTGCGAACCGGCAGGGGGACCGCCACGGCCATGCCGCGCTCAAAATTGCCGATGATGGGGGAGAACAGGGGGGCGAAGTTCAGGCCCGTGTGATGCTGCATTTCCGGTATATGTTTGTGCGTCAGCCCCAGGGCGTAGTGCCGGGCAGCCTCCATGCCTTTGCCCGCGCCTTCCCCGGCGTGGTAGGCGTCCATGAGCTTGTGCCCGCCGCCGGAATACCCGGTCACCGAATGGCCGGTCACCGGATAGTCGGGCCCCAGAATACCCGCATCCACCAGCGGGCGAAGGATCAGCACAAAGCCGGTGGCGTGGCACCCGGGGACGGCGATGCGCCGGGACCCGGCGATGCGTTCCCGCTGACCGGCGACGAGCTCCGGCAGGCCGTAGGTCCACCCGGGATTGGTGCGATGGGCGGTGCTGGAGTCGATGACGATGGTGGCGGGATTGTCCACCAACGCGGCGGATTCCCGCGCCGCGTCGTCGGGCAGGCACAAAAACGCCACGTCTGCGGCGTTCAGGCGCTCCCGCCGGGCTTCCGTATCCTTGCGCAATTCTTCGGGGATGTCGATCAGGTCCACGTCATCCCGTCGGGACAACCGCTCTTCTATCTGCAGCCCCGTCGTCCCCACCCGGCCGTCAATGAATATTCGATGCTTCATGGGCGAATTATGCCGATTATTCCCGCGCTGGACAATCCGACCTTGTGGTTGAAACTTGACACCCCGCAGCCGCCCGGCTACAGTTTAGCCGGTCCTCATTCCGGACACAGGAGTACCTGATGAACCATAGCGAACTCGTTGCCGGCGGGAAAGCCATTCTGGGTATCGAACTCGGATCGACGCGCATCAAGGCCAGCCTGATCGCGCCGGACAGCACGCCCCTGGCTTCCGGTTCCTGGGAATGGGAAAACCGGCTGGTCGACGGAATCTGGACTTACAATCTGGAGGAAGTCTGGAAGGGTATCTCCGGTTGCTACGCGGACCTGAAAAAAAACATCCATACCCAATACGCGGTGGAACCCGTGCGCTTTGCCGCCCTGGGTTTCAGCGGCATGATGCACGGGTACATCGTTCTGGACAAGCAAGGTACGCTGCTTACGCCATTTCGAACCTGGCGCAACAACATCACCGGCCAAGCCTGCGACATACTGACCGGCTTGTTCGACTTTGCCGTGCCCCAGCGCTGGAGCATCGCCCACCTGTATCAATCCATCCTTGAAAAAAAGGAACACGTCGCCCGGATCGACTACCTGACCACGCTGGCGGGCTACGTGCACTGGATGCTGACCGGGCAGCGGCTGATGGGCATCGGCGAAGCTTCGGGCATGTTCCCCATCGATCCGGACACGGCGGATTACGACGCGGGTATGGTCGGAAAATTCGACGCCCTGATCGCCCCGCTCGGCTTTAAATGGAAGCTGAAGGACATCCTGCCCCGGGTGCTCGGCGCCGGTACTCCGGCGGGAAGCCTGACTGCGGCTGGAGCCCGGCTGCTGGATCCCGCAGGCACGCTGGAAGCGGGCATCCCGCTCTGTCCACCGGAAGGCGACGCGGGAACCGGCATGGTCGCCACCAACAGCGTGCGGCCCAAGACGGGCAATGTCTCCGCCGGAACTTCGGTGTTCGCCATGCTGGTGCTGGAAAAGAAACTGAAGAAGATGCATAAGGAAATCGACATCGTCATGACCCCCGACGGCAAACCCGTCGGCATGGCGCACTCGAACAACGGCTCCTCCGACTTCGACGCCTGGATCAACCTTTTCGGCCAGGCGTCCAAAGCCCTGGGTTCGGAACTGAGCCTCGGCGAGCTCTACGCCAAGCTGACGCCCCTGGCCCTGCAGGGCGAAACCGACGCGGGGGGCCTCCTAAACATCAGCTACCTTTCCGGCGAACACGTCACCGGCTTTACCGAAGGCCGCCCGCTCTTTGTCCGCCGGCCGGAAAGCCGTTTTACCCTTGAAAATTTTATACGGTCCCTGCTGTTCACGTCCCTCTGCGCGCTGAGGATCGGTCTGGACGTACTGACCGAAGAGGAAGGGGTAGCCATCGACGGCATCCGGGGCCACGGCGGCTTTTTCAAGCAGGGCGATACGGGCCAACGCATCATGGCCGCGGCCACCAACGCACCGGTCAGCCTGCCGGCCACCGCCGGCGAAGGCGGCGCCTGGGGCATGGCCTTGCTGGCGGCGTTCATGATCCGCGACCAGGCTTCCGAATCCCTGCCCGATTACCTGGACGGCAAGATCGCCGCCAGCATCGGCCGAGCTATCGCCCCGGACCCGCGGGATGTAGCCGGATTCCAAACCTTCCTTGAACGCTACAAGCAGGGTTTGGCCATCGAGGCGGAAGCCGTCAAGACGTTGCGCTGAAATCAAGACCGAATTCTAGATGACCGCTTTTAAAGCGTAATATCGATGCCTCCATTGTCCTGAATGGGCGTCTCCGAAGAATATGAACGGTTCATCGCGGACAGGCGCGTACGCCTGATCAAAGCCACGGGCAATTGAATACCCCGGGACGACTTCACCGAATAATAACTCAATTCTAACAAAACAGGCATAAATAACCGCTATAATTAGGCCGTCGACGGCTGACCAAAGCCGTGCCGCAAGGAGTTCACCATGGCTGACCGAAAACCGAAAACGACCGACATCAAAGCCTGGATTCACAGATTGGCCGAAAAGGGCATCATCTATACCGATCTGGATCGGGATGCCGAGGCTTACGACGTGCTGGCCAAAGAAGTACAAACCCTGAAGCAGTCGCTCAAGGATCAGACGGAAGCCAAAAAGGCGGCGTTCAAAACGCTGGCCGCGACCTATAAGCGCTTAAAAACCGAAGAAAAACAAAAATCAGCCGTGCTGGGAGCCGGGAAAAAGGCGGATAAGGCCGCCAAAAAAGCCAAGAAAACCAAATAGCACGGTACCGCCGACCCTAAAGACTAAACGCCCGCGTTGTAGTATACTCAGCCATCTTTCGCTGAAAGAAGGTCATATTGAAGCCCAATTACAACGCCGAAAAACGTAGAAGGGAACTGGAAAAAAAGAAAAAAAAAGAAGAAAAGGAACTGAAAAAGAAACTACGCCGCGAAGCGATAGCCCGGGGCGAGATTCCCGAAGGCGAAGAGGAAGACGCGGACGAAAGCGGAGAGACCGAAACCGACGCCGAATAAAACCGGCTTTCAGCGCGGCGATCCGCGCTGCCTGACTATTTCGTAGAGCAAGACCCCCGTCGCGACCGAAACGTTGAGCGAATCAACCTTGCCGCAGGCGGGTATGGCCAGCAGGGCGTCGCAGGATTCCCGCAACAGCCGGGAAACCCCCGCGCCCTCGCTGCCCATGATCAGCGCCACCCGACCCCTCAGATCCTTCTCAAACACCTTTTCTCCGGACATGTCTGCGGCATAGACCCAAAAACCGGCTTCTTTGAGCAGATCCGCCGCCCGGGCCAGGTTGGGCACCGCCGCCAGGGGCACCCAGGCCGCCGCCCCGGCGCTGGTCTTGGAGATCACCTCCGCGTCCTTGGCGGAGCGCCGATTGCCCACCACGACCAGGTCCGCGCCGAACTGGTCGCAGGAGCGGAGGATGGCGCCGTAGTTGTGCGGGTCGGTGATCCCGTCCAGAATCACCACCAGGCTGTCCTGGCCATCTTTCAGGCCGGCGACAAAGTCTTTGATGGTCGTCTCGTTGCCCGTACCCTCGGATTCCAGCGCCAGGGCGATCCCGCGGTGATCCGCGGAGATCCGGGCCAGATCGTGTTCGCCGACCCGATCCACCCGAATTTTATGATCCAGGGCCAGGGAGATGATGGTCCGGGCTCGCGGTCCGGCGTTGGCGACCAACAGGGGACCTGTGGCTTTGCCCGACTTGATCAGTTCCTCGATAGCATGGAATCCCGTCAAATAGCGCACTTCAACCTACTTCGTACGTTTCACCGTACCGTACCGTAACCACGTCCGCAAAACCCGCGTCCTCCAGACGTTTTTTCATGGCCGTCTGGGCATCCCGCTCGCCATGAACCAGAAATATTTTCTTCAAACGACTCGTGTCGATGGCGCCCAGCCAGTCCAGCGTTTCCTGATAATCCGCGTGGGCGCTGAAGGCGTCGATGGCTTCCACCCCGGCTCTGACCTGGTACCACTGGCCATGGATCTTGACTTCCGCTTCCCGGTCCCGGATGCGGCGCCCCAGGGTGTGGTCCGCCATGTAGCCGACGATGAGGATGGTGGCGTTGGGATCGCCGATGCTGTGCGCCAGGTGGTGCTGGATGCGTCCCGCCTCGCACATGCCGTCTGCGGAAATGATGATCGCCGCGCCCTTCAGGTCATTCAAGGCCTTGGATTCCTCTACGCTGGACGTAAAGTGCAGCGAATTGAAGCCGAAGGGGTTTTTGTGGTGCTTGATGAAGGCGTCGTTGGTTTCTTGGTCAAAGCACTCGGGGTGCACCTGAAAAATGGTCGTGGCGTTGGTGGCCATCGGCGAATCCACGTAGATGGGTATCTCCGGAATGACGCCCTGATCCACCAGCAGATGAAAATAGTACACCAGTTCCTGCGTGCGTTCGACGGCAAAGGCGGGGATGATGATCTTGCCGCCGGTTTGCACCGCCCGGCGGGCTACCTGGCCCAGGCGGGCCATGGCGTCGTCCGTGGAATCGTGGCGCCGGTTGCCGTAGGTGCTTTCCAGCACCAGGTAATCCGGCGCCGGAATCAGGTCCGGATCCCGGATGATGGGCTTACCTTTTCTTCCCAGATCCCCGGTATAGGCGATGCGGATCTCCCGGCCGTCCTTCTTGACCGTGATCAGGGCCATCGCCGAACCGAGAATGTGCCCGGCGTCGTAGAATTCCAGGTTGACGCCTTCTCCGATCCACAGAGGCCGCCGATACGAGACGGTTACCATCTGGCCGGTAGCCTTGACGGCGTCCTGTTCGTCGTAGAGCGGCCGCCAGTCAAACTTTTCCCCTTTGCGGGACGCCTGCTTGCGCAGATACTCCGCGTCCCGGGCCTGGATGCGGGCAGAATCCATCATCACCAGGCTGGCGATGTCCCGGGTGGCCGGGGTAGCGTAGATGTTCCCCTCATAGCCCCGTTTGGGTAGCAGGGGCAGCAGGCCGCAGTGGTCAAAGTGGCCATGGGTCAGCACCACCGATTCAATCCGGTCCGTCTCGATCCCGAATTCGCGGTTTTTTCGGTCCGCCTCGGATCTTTTGCCCTGAAAAGCGCCGCAATCGATCAAGTATGAACGCCCGTCCACCTCAAGCACGTGCTTGGATCCGGTAACTTCCTCGGCCGCGCCGAGAGAATAGAGTGTGATCGCCATACCTATCAGCATATACCATAACAAAGGAGGATAAAAGCTTTGCCCGCACAATTTGCACGCCCTTGCCGATCCGGTGTATACTCAGCGGTATGGAAAGAATAGCGTTCATCGGTACCGGCGTCATGGGCCGGAGCATGGCGGGACACCTGCTCGGCGCAGGGTATCCGTTGACGGTCTACAACCGCACCAAAGAACGATCCGCACCCCTGCTGGAACGGGGGGCGCTGTGGGCCTCCAGTCCCGGCGCCGCCGCCGCGGACGCGGACTTGGTGATTACCATCGTCGGCTATCCCCGGGACGTAGAACAGGTGTACTTGGAAGACGGCGGCATCCTGGCGGCGGCAAAAAAAGGCGCCATCCTGGTGGATATGACCACTTCCAGCCCTTCCCTGGCGCGGCGCATCGCTGAAAAAGCCGCCGCCGCCGGGTTGCGGGCTTTGGACGCGCCGGTTTCCGGCGGCGACCTGGGCGCCCGCAACGCGACGCTTTCCATCATGGTCGGCGGCGACCAGTCGGCCTTTCTGCGCGCCGAACCGGTTTTGAACCGCATGGGCAAAAACGTAGTCCTGCAGGGCGGTCCCGGCTCCGGCCAGCACTGCAAGATGAGCAACCAGATCGTCATCGCCTCGGGCATGATGGGTATCGTAGAGGCGTTGGTGTACGCCGCCAAGGCGGGACTCCAGCCGCGCACCGTGCTCAAGAGCATCGAATCCGGCGCCGCCGGCAGCTGGTCGTTGTCCAACCTGGTGCCCCGCATGCTGGACGGCAACATCGCGCCGGGCTTCTACGTCAAGCATTTTATCAAGGATATGGGCATCGCCCTGGACTCCGCCCAGGAGTTGGGGCTCAAGCTGCCCGGTCTTACCCAGGCGGCGGCCCTCTACAAAGCCCTGGCGGCTTTGGACCGCCGGGCGCTGGAAAAAGCCGCCGCAGCCGCCGCGGAAACGGTAGCGGGGCTGGTCCCCGCAACCTTCACCGACGAAATGCTCTCCGGCGGCGATTTGGGCACCCAAGCGCTGTTTCTGCTCTATTTGACGGACGCGCTCTGATGTACCAGCGAGATTTCCAGGCTTCCATGCCGAGCCCGCTGCAAAAGGGCATTCCCGTACCGGGGACCTGGACGCGCGCCTTCGACGACGTGGACCTGCTGGGCATCCGCCGCCCCTTCGCCGTACCCCTGCCGAAGTGGCTGCGCAATTACCGCGTCAAGGAGTGGCAGGCTTTTCAGGTCCAGGACGAGCGGTACTACCTGATCGCGGTTCTGACCAATGAAAAGTACTACCGCATCGCCCAGGTGTTCCTGTGGGACAAGGAAACCAAAGAGAAGCTGCTGTTCAGGAAATCGCTGCCCTTCGGCG
Organism: Treponema denticola; assembly: GCA_020719845.1. Taxonomy (GTDB): domain Bacteria; phylum Spirochaetota; class Spirochaetia; order Treponematales; family Breznakiellaceae; genus DYPP01. Next base: position 41,743 of record DYPP01000003.1, read on the forward strand.
CCTGGCACCTGCCCCGCAGCCTTTCCAACTCCTCCGTCACCAGCAGAAGCTACGGATTTTATTTCCGCATCCACGCCTGGCTGGACGCCGACCTGGTGGAACTGGACCTGGATATCGAACCCAACCGCAAACGGCCGTCCTTTACCGCCCACCTGGAATTCGACCTGGCCGCATCCCGGTCCACCCCGCTGGTAGTCTGCCTGCCCTTTTCCGAACACCGCTGCATGTACGCCCACAAAGCCCTGGCCCCGGTCCGGGGCGACCTGGTTTTCGGCGGACGGCACATTTCCCTGAGTACCGAAAAGACGCTGGGCTTCGTCTTTGACTACAAAGGATTCTACCCCTACCGAATGCGCAACATTTGGTGCACCGCCTTCGGATACGACGGCACCGGACGCCAATTCGGTTTCAGCATCGCCGAAAGCCAGATCAAGGAAGCCTTCCGGAACAACGAAAACGGCCTCTGGGTGGACGGCAAACTGACCCCGTTGCCGCCGGTCCGGATCACCATGCCCGAAGGCCATGGATCGGACTGGATCATCCAGGACCTGGAAGGCATGGTCGATTTGACTTTTACTCCCCGGGAACCGGCGCGTTTCTCTTTCAACTATATTTTGACCCGGAGCGAATACATCGCGCCCTTCGGCGTGTATAATGGGATGATCGTCAGTTCGGAAGGTGAAAGAATGAACATCCGGAATCTGTGGGGCCTCGGAGAAAAACTGTATCTTCGGGTTTGAAGATGGCAAAAAAAACACCCACCGTATACGAACCCGGAGAGTTGGACCGCCTCAGAAAGAAGCTGGGGAATTTGGATCCCGCGGAAGCCAGAAGAATGGCCGAAAAGCTGGGGGGCGAGGTGGGTATCGAACGCGACCCTGCTGCGGTCGCCAAGAATAGCCCCCGCCAGGCGCACAACAGGACCGTGGACGTGACCGTGGGCGGCCGTTCCGGCGGCTTCAATCCCCCCAAACACCGCATCGAGGTGCTCCCGGACGACCAGAATGAAGCGACGTCCAAGACCAGGAAGCGCACTTCCAACCTGGATCCCTCGGACGATCCGGCGGTTCCGGTGCGGCCGTCCTACCGGGAACGCCTGCGCATGGACCGCTACGCGGCGGAGGCGGAATTCGAGATCAAGAATCCTGCGCAGATTCTGTATTCCATGCTGGCCTTGTTCGGCGATCCGCCGGATCTGATCAACCCCGAGTTCGTCACCAAGCGCATGAACGAGTACTACACCCGGATGGAAGTGCTGGTCACTTCCACCCGGTCTTTGTTGCCCCGGAACCAGCCGGCCCGCAATGAGCGCTTCAAGAAGGCCGCGCCCTTTGCCTACAGCGTCATCGACGCGCTGCGCTACTGGAACATTGAAAAGATCAGCACCGACCTGGCCCGGCTGCAAGCCCACCCACGGGCGGTCAAGCTACAGGATTTTGCGGAAATTCTAAAAAACATCTATCGTCCCCTGTTCGTGCTGGAGCCGTTGAACCCGGAAACGGAAATCAAGGATGCCTATAAGGCGTTGTATAAAATCCTGTACGAAGAGAACCCCCTGGAAGCCAAGGAAAAGCACCAGGGGTTGATCCGGGCGGCGCTGGCCTCGTACAGCATCATTCGGCGGGATATTCGCTTTCTGATGTACCCGCTTTTACTCAAAACCCTTTCGAACCAATGGTTTTCCTACGAAGAATTCTTCAGCGCCCGTCCCCGGAGGCTGACAGACTTCTTGAAGGTCTCCGAGACGGACCGCATCCACCCCTTGCCCGCCGTGGTAACCCTCGAAACGGGCAGCCCTGCCGCTCCGGAAACTCCGCCGCCGGAAGACCAAAAGCCGGCCACGGGGGAAAGCCGGCCCGGGGTGGAAGAAACCGCCGAACCAGCATCGGCGGAACCCCAAAACCGGGCTTTGCAACGCGGCCTCAATACGCTTGAAACGTTGTTCCCCGCCGCGGGGTGGAACCGGTTGCCCTCGTTCCCGGACTTGTATCCCTATTTTTCAGACATCTTCGACCTGAAAAAGGGCTATGAACTGATCGCGCCCAACGATCCGCTGCAGCAGGTTGTGGTCTTGATGCATATTCTGGAAGAGTTGTTCTACGCCCTGCGGTACGTAACCTTCGGCACGATCACCGCCGCCGACGGCAGCGTTGAACACGTGGACGTGGAGATGAACCGCATCATCTCCGGTTGGCACGATTATATCGAGCAAACCCTGGATAAGGAGTATTTGCCCCGGCTCAGCGAATACTGCCGGATCCTGGACGGCGCCGCCGAAGCGCGTTCATCCAATTACGCCAAACGTACGCAGATGGAATTGTTCTGGTTGAGAAGGCTCTATTTTCTACCCTACTTCCGCTTTGAATCCGTCGCCCCGCCGCCCTTCCGCCGGCAAGAAATCGTTCCCCTGTACGCGGAAGTGCGCCAACTGCGGCGCTTGCTCAGCACCGTGGCGCTAAGTATGGAAAAAAGCGCCAAGGAAGGGAGTACGGGGCGGAACGCCGCCTGCGACGGCATCGACAATCCCTGGGACCTGTACGTCTTCCAGGTACCCAATCCCCTGTCGATCCGTCTGGACGCGGTGCTCGGCAGCCGGAATCCACGGCGAAAAACCAACGCCACGCTGCTGTTTCATACCCTAGCGGTGGTCGTCGTCCTGGACCAGCTGATCAACAGCGAAACCGGCTGGGCTTACGGACCGGATGTGGGACCTATTTTCCGAAGCGTCGACGGCGAGGGCGTCAAACCGCTGTCCGGGGTGGATGAAAAAGTGGACACCGAGCTTATCTTCAAGGAAGCGCTCAAGCAAAGAAACGAATAGCAGCGGGCATCAACCGGGTACCCGGGAAGAATCCACGGAGATTCGCTTGAAGCACAACTTGTGCATCACCTCCTGCACCGACGACCGTTCAAAGGGTTTGACCAGGTAGGAGTCGCAGAGGTCATTGAATGACGCGGAAATGGAATTGAAATCCGACAAGGCGCTGGCCATGACGACTTTGCAACCGTCTCCGACCAGAATTCCGGCTCCCGCTTCCACGTCCCTGATCCGCTTGAGCGTTTCGTGCCCGTCCATGCCGGGCATCATGATATCCAGAAAAACGATATTGTACGGATCCCGCACCAGGGCGCCCCGGAATTTATCCACCGCCTCATCCCCCCGGAGCGCCGAATCAACCCGACCGTAGGGCACCAGATAATTCTGCAGCACCAGCAGCGCCACCTTGTCGTCGTCCACGATAAGGATTCTCGGCAGCTGGTCCAGGGGCCGTTCTTCGGTGACCAGTACGGGGTAGAAGGGGTCAAAGAGGATATCCGACAGCGCCGATTCTTCCATCTTGGTGGTGAATAGAATCGACAGCACCTGTCCCGCCGATCCGGCAGGCTTTTGCCGCCAGGCGATGCCGCTTCCTGCTTCGCCGATGGTCGAAAAAATGGGCAATCCGCTTACCCTGGCGCTTTCCAGGTTGGCATCGATCAGCTTTTCCAGAATATACGGCCATTCCTGGCGTAGCGTAGCCTGCTGGAACAACGCCATCTCGCCGGCATCCAGGGAAAAGCTCAGCTCCTGCGCGGTTTTGTCCGCCAGGCGCTGGGGCTCGGTGGTCGATTCGTCGGCGCCCAACCCGTTGAGTCCCGCATACGCCTGCTCAAGGGCATCCCGGATTTCGCTTTCGCCGTCACCCTTGAAGATCAGGCTGCGCAGGGCATCCACCGCCTGCAGCAGCGGATCCGCCCAGGTTTGGTCGGGTTGCTGCCTGCCGGAACGGAGCATATCCAGCCGGGATTCCAGCTGGTGCACCAGCCGCGACGCGCTGTCATGTCCGGCCATGGCCAGTATGCTTTTCAGATTGTGCACTTCTCGGAACAACTCGTGCACCAGAGCGCGCCAGTCGCCGTTCCGCTCCCGTTCCCGCTCAAAGTTCATGAGCAATGCTTCAACGTCCTCCAGCCGGTCGAGGGCTACGCCGTCGGACTCGCTCAGGTCATTGATCATGGTTCAACCCCGCAGCCCCGTTTTTTGCAGGGCGTCCTCCATCTTTTCTTTGGTGAAGGGTTTGACGATATACGCGGTGGCGCCGATTCTTTTGCAGCGTTCGATCACTTCCGGAGACTCAAGGCTGCTCAACATGACCACGGGCACGTCCCTGTGCCCCGAGGAGCGCCGAATCCAGGTCAGGAATTCAAATCCGTTCATGTTCGGCATCTCGATATCGGAAAAAACGAGATCGTAGGAATTTTTTTCGAACATTTCCTTGGCTTCCAGGCCGTCCTTGGCCGTTTCCACGTTGAAGTGAAAAAAGAACAAGAAGGATTTGATCGCGTTCCTGTTTGCTTCCAGGTCATCGGCCACCAGAACCCGCTGCTTTTCGGTCCTGTTTTTACCCCCCGATCCTGTTTATTTCGTAGTATAGTTTACCGCCGCTCCCGGAGCCTTTCAATAGCCTTTGCGCGGATCCACCAGATTGCGCAGGGCTTCGCCCCGGACGTAGCGGTCCAGGTTGTCCAGGAAGACCTCCAGAGCCATTTCATCGTACCGCGGATGAAACCCCGAATAATGGCTGGTGAGCAGCACGTTGTCCAGGTCCCACAAGGGCGAATCCGCCTGAAGGGGTTCGGTCGCCGTAACGTCCAAAAGCGCTCCCGCAATGCGGCGCTCCCGCAATACCGCCACCAGATCGTCTTCAACCACCGTCCCGCCGCGGCCGATGTTGGCGAACAGGGCGGTCTTTTTCATGCACCCAAACTCTTTGACGCCGAACAGGTTCCTGGTTTCCGGCGTCAGCGGCAGGATATTGACCACCACATCCGCCTGTCCCAGCAGTTCAGGCAGTTTTTCCATGCCCTGCACTGGAATATCAGCCGACTTCGTCGCCGGGTGGCGCCTGAGTCCGATGACCCGCATGTCGAAAACCCGGGCTGCCCGGGCTATCCGTTCGCCGATGGTTCCATAGCCGACGATCAGCATGGTCTTTCCGGCCAACACGTCCATGTCGGGATGCCGGAACCGGGCCCACTCATGACGGGGTTGGGCGGCAAAGGCCACCGGAAAGCGGCGGTTCCAGGCAAACAGCATCCCGAACAGGTGCTCCGTCATCTGCACGCCGTGGATGCCGGTAGCGATGGTCAGGGCGATGGGCAGTTCCTTGACCTCGGGGAATTTCTGGATCCAGTCCGCCCCGGCGTACCAGGTTTGGTACCATTTCAAAGCCGTCGCCCTGGTCAACAATGCCGCCGGAAACTCTCCGGCGATAATTTCCACTCCGGGCAGTACGCTTTCGATCTCGCCCCGGTCGTTGGACAGCAGAACCTGCCGACCGCCGGCGTGCCGCCGAACCGCCTCCACCATGCCCTCCGGCGTCCGCTCGGGCGCCAAGCTGATGAGAATGCTTCCTTTTTCCTGTTGCATGATCAAAGTATAGCCGTTTCCCGCAGGTTTGAAAACTGAATCCACTTTTTTCATGCGGACCGGCAAAAGAATCGGGCAATGGATTTGTATTTTAGTACTGTTTATGCTAGATTCCAACCAGGAGACTGCCATGAAAAGGACCGGTTTTACCCTTTCTTTTTTCGTATTCCTGTTCGCGTTTGGAGCAGCGTCTTTTGCCCAAACCGCGCCGATTACCGCGGAAGCCAACGGAATTACCGTATCCATACTGGTTAAAGGCGACAACGCGGAGGTGACCGTCAACGCGCCGGTGGCTGGATGGGTAGCGGTAGGCTTTGACCCCAGCAGCCGGATGAAGGACGCGGATTTCAAGATCGGCTACGTAAAAGACGGCGTGGCCTACGCCCGGGACGACTTTGGGGTCAGCAATATCAGCCACAAGGAAGACGCCGCCATCGGCGGCAAGAACGACCTCGTTTCGTTCAGCGGCACCGAAAAAGACGGAATCACCTCGATGACCTTTGTTTTCCCCCTGGCCAGCGGCGACACCAATGACGCCACCCTTAATTCTGGGGCTATTCATACGGTCATTCTGGGCGCCTCGCGTTCCGATTCGTTTACCGGGCTGCATTCCAAAGTGGGCAAAACCACGATCAAGATTCCCTAAACCCGCCCGAGCCGCCGCCGGGCTTCTTCCGGCCCCAGGGCCTTGCGCCGGGCCCAGTCCTGCAGCTGATCGTCGCCGACGGCGCCTACCCCAAAGTAGTAGGCCGCCGGATGGGCAAAGTACAAGCCGCAGACGGAAGCGGCGGGCACCATCATGGCCGAATCGGTCAGGGTGATCCCGCAACGCGGTTCGACTTCCAATAGATCGAACAGCGTGCGTTTGTCCGTATGGTCCGGACAGGCGGGATACCCGAAGGCGGGCCGGATGCCCCGATACCTGGATTCAAACAGTTCCGTCGTGGTCAGGTTTTCGTCAGGTGCGTAAGCCCAGAATTCCCGGCGCACCCACAGGTGCAATTCTTCGGCAAAGGCTTCGGCCAGCCGATCCGCCAGGGACTGCAGCAGGATGGCGTTGTAGTCGTCTCCCTTCCGGCGGTACGATTCCACCGCCTCCGCCAGGCCGTGTCCCGCGCTGACCGCAAACAAGCCCAGCCAGTCTTGTTTTTCGGTTACCGCCGGGGCGATAAAATCCGACAGACAAGGATTAAGCCCGCCGGCGCGCTTCTTTTCCTGATTGCGGAGGAAGGAAAACCGGGCCAGTTCGGCGCCCTTGCGCCCGGCGTCGTCGGGGGCGAACACCAGCAGGTCATCCGATTGGGAAGCGGCGGGAAAGAATCCGACCACGCCCCGGGGACGGAGCGTTTTTTCCGCAGCTACGGTCTGCAGCAGGTTGCGGGCGTCGTCATGGAGCTTCCGTGCCGCTTCCCCCTTGTCGGGGTCCTGCAGAATCCGTTCAAAGCCGTGTCCCAGATCCCAGGAATAGAAAAAATAGGACCAATCGATGAAGGGAACCAATCGCTCCACGCTGTAATCGTCCAATTCGCGTACTCCCCGGAAACGGGGCACTGCGGCTTCAAAAGTGTTCCAGTCCAGGGAAACCCGGTTGGCCCGGGCTTGGTCCAGGGGTATCAGCTCTACCCGTTCGGCGACGTGTTCGTGCCGTGCCACCGCGCTGCGGTAGGACGCTTCCAGGTTTTCCAGAAAACGCGGCTTGTCCGCGTCGGACAGCAGGGCTCTGACCACCGCCGCCGCCCGGCCGGCGTCTTTGACGTGCACCACCGGCGAAGCGTATTCCGGCGCGATGCGCAGGGCGGTGTGGATATCGCTGGTGGTGGCCCCGCCGATCAAGAGCGGGACCGTCAGCCCCCGGCGCTGCATTTCCCGGGCGGTATGCACCATCTCGTCCAGGGAGGGCGTGATCAAGCCGGACAGGCCGATGATGTCGGCGTTTTCCCGGCGGGCGGCTTCCAGAATCTCGTCCGCCGGCACCATGACGCCCAGGTCCACCACGTCATATCCGTTGCAGCCCAGCACGACGCCTACGATGTTCTTGCCGATGTCGTGCACGTCGCCCTTGACCGTGGCCAGCAGGACCTTCTTGCCCCGCGCCCGACGGTCGGCCGGCTCTGGAGCGGCGCCGGCCGCCCGGGACGCCTGGACTAGGGCGGCGTCCGCCGCCTTTTCCGACTGGATGTACGGTTCCAGCACCGCCACGGCCTTCTTCATCACCCGGGCGCTGCGGATCACCTGGGGCAGAAACATCTTGCCCGCACCGAAGCGGTCGCCGACTTCGTTCATGCCCTTCATCAACGGACCTTCGATGACTTCCAGGGCCCGGCTGTAGCCGGGACGCACCGCCAGCACATCGGACTCGATGTGGTCATCGATTCCCTTGACCAGGGCGTGGATGATCCGCTCTTCCAGCGGGAGGGCGCGCCAGGCATCCCGGGCCGATGCTTGACCCGAATCCGCGCTTCCTCCGCCCAGACCCGCCGCTTCTTCGGCTTCCTTGCGGCGCAGGGCGACGGCCAGTAGACGCTCCGCAGCGTCCGGTCGCCGGGCCAGCACCACGTCCTCCGCAGCATCCCGCAATTCCGGATCCAGCTCGTCGTAAGAAACCAGCCCCGCTGGGTTGACGATGGCCATGGTCAAGCCGGCGGGGATGGCGTACTTCAAAAATACGGCGTGCATCGCTTCCCGCACCGCGTCGTTGCCCCGGAAGCTGAAGGACAGGTTGGAAATGCCGCCGGAAATTTTGGCCCCCGGACAGTTGCGGGCAATCCACTCGCAGGCCCGGATAAAAGCCAGCGCGTACCCATCGTGTTCGGGAATTCCCGTGGCCACCGCCAGGACGTTGGGATCAAAGATGATGTCCTGTCCCGGAAACCGGGCGGCGGTCAAAAGCCGGTAGGACCGCCCCGCCACCTCGATCTTCCGTTCGTAGGTGTCCGCCTGCCCCTTTTCGTCGAACAGCATCACCACCACCGCCGCGCCGTAGCGGCGGGCGATTTTGGCGCGCCGCAGGAATTCGGCTTCTCCTTCCTTCAAACTGATGGAATTGACGATGCTTTTGCCCTGCAGGCACTTGAGCCCCGCTTCGATCGCCTCCCAGCGGGAACTGTCCACCATCACCGGCAGCCGGGCGATCTCCGGATCCGACAGCGCCAGGTTGAGGAACCGGGACATGGCCGTCGGCGCGTCCAGCAGGGCGTCGTCCATGCAGACGTCGATGATGCCCGCGCCGGCGTCCACCATGTCCCGGGCGATGCCCAAGGCCTGGTCGTACTTTTCTTCCTTGATCAGGCGCAGAAATTTGCGGCTGCCCGCCACGTTGGTCCGTTCGCCGACATCCACAAAACCGACCTTCGGATCTACCCGCAGCGGCTCCAGGCCGGCAAGGATCGTGGTCCGGTCCGGCTCCGGCGGTACGCGGGGCGGGTAGCCGGCCGCCATCCGGGCGATGGCGGCGATATGTTCCGGCGTGGATCCGCAGCAGCCGCCGATGATGTTCACCAGGCCGTCCTGCAGGAAGGATTCGACAAAAGCCGCCATCGCGGCGGCGGATTCGTCGTATTGCCCGAAGCGGTTGGGCAGGCCCGCGTTGGGATGGGCGCTGACCAGCCCGGAGACGCTGGCGGCGAGAGCGGCGACGTGGGGCCGCAGCCGCTCCGCCCCCAGCGAACAGTTGAGGCCCACCGACCAGGGTTCGGCGTGCAGCACAGAATGGCAAAAGGCTTCTACCGTCTGCCCGGACAGGGTCCGTCCCGCGGCGTCGACGATGGTGCCGGAGATCATCAACGGGACGTCCAGCGGCGCTCCTGCCGTACCCCGCTCATCCAGCAGACGGCCGATGGCGGCCAGCGCGGCTTTGGCGTTGAGGGTATCAAATATCGTTTCCACCATCAGGATATCCGCGCCGCCGTCCAGCAGGCCCCGGGCGTTCTCGTAGTAAGCCGCTTCCAGTTCGTCCCAGAAGATGCCCCGGGCGCCGCCGTCCTCGACCTTCGGGGAGATGCTGGCGGTTTTGCTGGTGGGCCCCAGGATGCCGGCCACAAAGCGGGGTTTATCCCTGGTGCCGTACCGGTCCGCGGCCTGCCGGGCCAGACGGGCGGCGGCGACGTTCATCTCGTAGACAAAAGGCTGCAGGCCGTAGTCGGCCAGGGAAACGGCGTTGGCGTTGAAAGTATTGGTTTCGATAATGTCCGCCCCGGCGCGCAGGTAGGCGTGGTGGATGGACGCGATGACCGCCGGCCGGGTAAGGCAGAGCAGGTCGTTGCAGCCCTGCAAGGGCGTACCATGCTCTTTGAACCGTTCGCCCCTGAAATCCGTTTCGGTCAGACGGAAACCCTGGATCATGGTGCCCATGGCCCCGTCAAGGACAAGAATGCGTTGCCGGGCCAGCGAATCCAGCCGTTCTCGGGTAGTCATGTCCGGGATTCTAGCGGATAGCCGACCCTTGCGCCAGTATTGGGCTGGCCTGATTGACCCGCCGGGCGCTTTCCGTCACCATGGCGTCAAATGAAACCAATTCATGAAGAACAATTCCGGGTCCGGTCCTGGGACGTGGACCGGACCAATCGCCTGAGCATGGCGGCGGCCTTCAACTTTTTTCAGGAAATAGCGGGAAACCACGCCGAACTGCTGGGGGTGGGCCGCGACGCTTTCCGGCAAGCGGGCCAAGCCTGGATACTTTCGCGGATGTCCGCCGTGCTGGACCGTCGACCCTTGTGGGGCGAAACCCTGACCGTCCGCACCTGGCCCCGGGGCACGGACCGGCTTTTTGCGGTCCGGGACTACGAAATCGAAGACGAAAATCGCGCCATCGTGGCTCGGGGCCGCAGCGGTTGGATCGTGCTGGATCTGGAAAGGATGCGGCCCCTGCGGCCGCAAGCCATGGTAAGCCACGTCCCGCTCAACGAAGACCGGAACGCCCTGCCCGACGGTATCCAGGGCTTGGAAGCGAACCCCGATTTGGCCGAGGTAGGAACCCGCGTTCCCGCCTATTCGGATTTCGACTACAACGGCCACGTCAACAACGCCCGGTACGTCCAGTGGATTCAGGACGTCCTGCCCGCGGCGCCCATCGAGGACGCCGAAAGTCTGCGCCTGGACATCAACTATCTGTCCGAGGTAAAACCGGGCATGGCCGTACAATTGTGGACCGGCAAGCGGAACGGGATTTCCGAACCGACCTTCGCCGTCGAAGGCCGGGTCGGCGACTCCGGACAGGCCGCCTTCCGGGCGGAGTTCAACCTGGGGGTTTGCTTGCCCAAGCCCCCGCTTCCGTAGTACCACTAGGATCATGCGCGTATCCCTGGAAATCGTACCCCGTTCCGCCGAAACCCTGCTGGATGGCGCCACGCTGGCGTCGGGCTTTCCGGCCATTTCCGCGGTCAACATCCCGGATCTGTTGCGCTTTCCGCTCCGCTCCTGGGATGCTTGTTCACTTCTGGCCTCGTCGTCGAATAAGGAGGAGGGACACCCGCCTTTTGAGTTCATTCCCCACCTGCGGGCCATCGATTACGACCTGGACAAGCCGTTTCCCCACGCGGACCTGCTCAAGAGCCACAGCATTACCGCCGTTCTGGCCGTCGCCGGCGACCCGCCCCAGGACATGAGCCACCGGATCTATCCCACGGGGACCGTGGAATTCATCAAAAAATTAAAAAAGGAAGCGCCCTGGCTGACGGTCTACGCCGCCTTTGATCCGTACCGTTCCAACATCAGCCACGAACTGGAGTACGTCCGCGCCAAGGAAGATTCCGGCGCCGACGGATTCATGAGCCAGCCCTTCTTTGACCTGCGGCTGCTGGAAATCTACGCCGAGTACCTGGAAGGCAAAACCGTTTTTTGGGGCGTCTCGCCGGTCAATTCGGAAAAAAGCAAGAATTACTGGGAAGCCCGCAACCGGGCGGTTTTTCCCAAATCTTTTCAGCCGAGCCTGGAATGGAACGTCGCCTTCGGCCGCAGGGTAATCGATTTTTGCCGCAACGGCGGCTTCAATCTGTACCTGATGCCCATCAAGGTGGATCTGCGGGCGTACCTGAACGGGTTATTCGTCGGCTAGTTCTGCCAGCGCCGCCCGGAGCAGAGCCCGGTCGATTCCCCAATTCTTGCCGAAACGCGCCAACAGCCGGTCGGAGATAGTCATAAAGCGCGCAAACGCGCCCGCCCCGTCCGGAATCAGCCGCGGGACCAGCGCGTCGAAGTGTCCCCGGTTGACGACCAGTTCCCAGAAACGGGCAAAATTCTTGATGCGGTTCAATTCCGCCGCTTTCAGCGCGGAAGTTTCAATTACTTCGTAGGGCGGCTCCGGGGAATAGTGCATGCCCCATTCCCGGTCATGCCGGGCCAGCGGCGTCCCGGGCAGGCGCTTGAGGATACCCAGTTGCAGTTCCGTCGGCCGCGCCGCCCACAGCAGGTCAAAGCCCGCGGCAAAACCGGCCAGCCCTTCTCCGGGCAAGCCGGCGATCAGGTCCGCGTGGACGAGGGCGCCGGTTTTGCGGCGCAAAAAATCCAGGACTTCCAATTCCAGCGGCGGGTTGCTGGGACGGTGGATTCGCCGGGCGGTTTCCGGATCAAAGGTCTGTATTCCCACCTCCAGCCGCAGCGTGCCCGGGGCAAAGCGTTCCAGCAGGCTCCGCAGTTCCGCCGGAAAGCGGGAGGGAACCATCTCGAAATGGGCGTACTGGGGCGTACGCAGGCGCTCCTGAAAGAAGCCCATGATCGCCCGGGCCCGATCCGGATCCAGATTGAAGGTCCGGTCCAAAAACTTGAAGGAACCGGCGCCCCGCTCCAGCAGCAGCGTCATGTTCCGCAGAAAGGCGTCCAGCGGCACCGTCCGGACCCGTCGGTCCAAGGAGCTGAGGCAGAACTCGCAGCCGAAGGGACAACCCCGGGAAGCCTCGACGTAGGTCAGCTTGCGCGCCAGGTCTTCTTCGGTATACAGGCGATACCCTGGGTCGATGCGGGACAGGTCCACCGGCAGGGTATCGATCAACCGCCCCTGTACCCCGGCGACACCGCCGTCCGCCCGCAATTCCCGGGCAACGCGTTCCGGTAGAACCGGATCACCCCGCAGCAATAGCCTGCACAGGGTCGGGAATACGGTTTCCCCTTCGCCCCGGACTACCCAGTCCGCCAGGGCCAGAATGGGGCTATCCCCGTCCAGGTGGGATACTTCCGGCCCCCCCAGCACGATGATCGGCCGACCGCCGTCCGTATCCCGTTCCCAGTGCCGATTCAGGGCCTGCAGCAATTCCACGGTCTGCAGATGGTTCCAGATGTACACCGACAGCGCCAGAATGCGCGGCCGCGCCGCGATGATCGGCGCTGTCTTTTGTTCCAGCGGCTGGCGCAGGGCAAATTCCAGCAACGCGCTGCGTTCTTCCAGATCGCCCAGATTGGCCCGGAGCAAGCGGAGCGCGTAGGAAGGGTGGATCCATTTGGCGTTGATGGTGGCAAGCAGGATCTCGGGCATGGGGGTCAGGTCCCGGCGGTAAAGCTCGACGCTCCAAAAAGTCCCAGGGTCCCGGTCCGCCATTCATCGTGGGCTTCCAGCACCAGGCGTTCTACTTCCAGCCAGTTGTCGGCCCGCGGTCCCGCTAGGTGTCGATTGGTGGAATTGGAGAACACGATCGTCCGGCAGCCCTGTTCCCGGAGCGACTCCACGTTGGTCGGCGAATCGTCGATGTACACGTGGGCGCCCACCGCGCCCTTGTCCTTCATAAAGCAGAGGTCCCAGTAGGGAATGTCGTGGGCGTCCAGCCACTCCACGGTCTGGTTGATGGACAGCTGGTGAAAATACTTCAAAAAAAGCCGGTGGGTAATGATGCGGATACGTACCCCTCGCTGGGACAGCTTGCGGAGCGTCGCCGGGGCGTCCTTGATCGGATCCATGTCCCGGAACAAGCCCCGCTGGGTCACGGCGTAGCGGTGCAGCCGTTCATAGCCGCCGTATTCCTCTATGCCCCATTCCGCCAAACCATAGGAGACTTCCTGCTTCAACGCGGATTCGGGTTTGTCCAGCCATTGGGCGGCGATGCGCCGCATGGCGGAATAAAAATCCCCTACGACGCCGTCCAGGTCGACGCCGAGGATAAAACTGCTTTCGTCCATGGTCGCCATTTTAGCAGGTTCGTCCCGCCTGTCCTATCCTCCGCGGCGGTTCAAGCTCAGATGAATTTGGAAAGCAAAACCACGATGCTCCGGCCCTTGACGAAGTATTCGTTTTGATTAGACAGGGCCTGCTCATAGCCGGGGGAAACGATGTCCTGCGGCGCTTCCAGCGCGGTATCCACCGCCCGGAACCAGTGCTTGCCGTCCAGCGGTTTGGCGACGGCAAAAACCAGGCCTTCGACGCCGGAATTGAACATGATGAAAAAGTCATTGTCGTCCCGGTCGGCGTAGGTATCGGCCTTGCTGCCGTCCAGGCGGCAGGCCAGGTGCCGGTCCGCCTTGGCCCAGTCGGGGCTTTCGCCTTTTTCATCGTACCAGGTGATGTCCGGAATCGCGTTGTAGCTGCCGTCCCGGCCGGAAAAGAACTCGGGACGCAAAAACGCCGGATGCCTGAGCCGGAAGGCGATCATTTCCTTGACGAACCGGAACAGACCGCGGTTGCGTTCCAGCAGCGACCAGTCGTACCAGGATACGTCATTGTCCTGGCAATAGGCGTTGTTGTTGCCCCCCTGGGTACGCCGGAATTCGTCCCCCCCCAGGATCATGGGCGTGCCCAGGGAAATGAGCAGGGTGGTAAAATAATTTTTGATCTGCAATTCCCGGACCAATTCTATGGTCGGGTTGGACACCGGCCCCTCAAAACCGTAATTGCAGCTCAGGTTGTTGTCGCTGCCGTCCCGGCTGTCTTCCCCGTTTTCGTCGTTGTGCTTTTCCGCGTAGCTCACCAGGTCGTTCAGGGTAAAACCGTCATGGCTGGTAATGAAGTTGATGGAATGAAAGGGCTTTCTTCCGTCCCGCAGGTACAAATCCGAACTGCCCGACAGCCGGGTGGCAAAGTGGCGCGCCTCTTTGAGGTCCCCCCGCCAGAATTTGCGGATGTCGTCCCGGTAGCGGTCGTTCCATTCCGCCCACCGCCCGCCGGGAAACCAGCCGACCTGGTAGGCGCCGCCCGCGTCCCAGGCTTCGGCGATGATCTTGGTGTTCCGCAGCACCGGATCTTCGGCGATGCGCTCCAGCATGGGCGGGTTTTCCATCAGCTTGCCCTGCTGGTCCCGACCCAGGATGGAACCCAAGTCAAATCGGAAACCGTCGACGTGCATTTCCACCACCCAGTAGCGCAGGGCTTCGATGATGAACGAACGCACCACCGGGTGGTTGCAGTTGAGCGTGTTGCCGCAACCCGAATAATTCTTATAAAAACGGAGATTTTCTTCCAGCATATAGTAAATCGTGTTGTCTATGCCCCGAAATGAAAAGGTGGGTCCCTTTTCGTTGCCTTCGGCGGTGTGGTTGAAGACGATGTCCAGAATTACTTCCAGCCCCGCCTTGTGCAGGGCCCGCACCATTTCCTTAAATTCCCGGACCTGCCCGCCCGGAGTCTTGTCGGAGGCGTAGGAGCCCTTGGGCGCAAAAAACGCCACCGTCGAATAGCCCCAATAGTTGCGCAAGGGTTCGGCGGTCCGTGGGTTGGAGCGGGGCAGCTCGCGTTCATTGAACTCCTGGATGGGCAGGAATTCCAGACTGGTTATGCCCAGATCCTTAAAATAGGGAATTTTTTCAATGATGCCCCGGAAGGTGCCGGGGTGTTCAACCGCCGCAGTGGGGTGTTCGGTCAGCCCGCGAACGTGGGTTTCGTAGAGCACGCTGAAACGGAGCGGATAATTCAGGGGTTTGTCCCCCTGCCAGTCAAAAAAGTCGTCCACCACCACGCACTTGGGATGGTGCGGAAAATCGTCTTCGTATGAAAAGGAAAGGTCGCCGTCCGGCAGGTTCGGGTTGAATCCCATCGCCGCGGAAATATCCCAGCTGCCGACGTCGGTCAAAGCCTTGGCGTAGGGATCCAGCAGCATTTTATGCGGATTGAAGCGGAAGCCCCGCTCGGGAATATACGGGCCGTCCAGGCGATACAGGTACAAGGTCCCTGCCCCCCGGTCCGGAAGGTGACAGTGCCAGATATCCCCGGTATGGTTTTTATGCGCGTCAAAGGGAATTTCCAGGTAGGGGCTGTCGGGCTCCGCCGTTTCAAACAGGACCAGCGTCACCGCCGTCGCGTGCCGGGAAAAAAGGGAAAAATTGATTCCCTTTTCCCCTAAGTTGGCGCCCAAGGGGAGCGGCCGGCCCACCTCAACCAGACTATTATTCGAATTCATAGACCTATTTTAGCACAAACAGGGTGTTCCCGCCGTGAATTTTTACCGATAATCAACGTATGATTCGAGTACCCGTCATTACCGCGGATACGGAGCTGGCCAAAGCCATCCGGACCACCGTGCGGTCGTTCAATTCCCAGCTGGAAGCGGTTTTTCTGACCGGCGTCGATGCGGTCATAGAATACCTGAAATACGAACTCCCGGAAATGAAAATCATCGATTGTTCGGTCAAAGGCGCCGGGGAGACCGAGGCGGTGGCCATCCTCGACGCCATCCGCCAGGACCCCTGGCTGCACTACGGCGGGGTCATCGCCGTCCACACCGGCGATGAGGATAAGGAACTGCTGGATCGGCTGCGGGATTCCAACATCATCGCCGTCGTCCGGCGGGAAGAATTCATCGACAACCTGGAACGCATTCTGCGCATCCTGATCCATAACAAGCAGTTCCTGTTCCAGCGCGGCATCCAGCAGCACCTGATGCGCACCATTTCCGGCACCTTCACCATCGACAACGATCCCCTGGACATCGTCGTCTACACCAACCTGGTCACCAACTATCTCTATAATTCCAACTTGCTGAACCGGGATGACCGGGAAAAACTGCACGTCGCCCTGCAGGAACTTTTAGTGAACGCCATCGAACACGGCAATTGCAAAATCGACTTTGAAGAAAAAACCCATTGGCTGGAAGCGGGCCACAACGCCATGGATCTGATTCGGGAAAAAAACAAGAATCCCGACGTCGCCGCCCGCAAGGTGCGTCTGGCCTACACCATTTCCCCGGACAACTCCCGATTCAGCATCAGCGACGAAGGCGATGGGTTTGACTGGCAGAGCCGGATGTCCGCCAAGCCGGAATTGGGGCTGCACGGTATGGGTATCCGGATGGCCGGCGTCTACGTGCAGGAACTGGCCTACAACCAGAAGGGCAACGAGGTTTCCTTTTCCATCGCCCATCAAAAGGACGCAGCCAACGTGGTGCCCGGAATTTTTACCGACCAGGCGGCCATCACCTTCAAGGCTCGGGAAATCGTGGTGAAGGAAGGCGAAGCCTCGGATTATCTCTATTATATCGTTTCCGGCCGCTATCTGGTGTTTTCCGGCAACCGCTGCGTTTCGTACCTGACGCCGGACGACATGTTCATCGGCGAGATGTCCTTCCTGCTTTCCAACCAGCGTACGGCTACGGTCATGGCCAAGGACGGCGGCGAGTGCATCAAGGTTTCCAAGCAGGCTTTTGTGGACCTTATCAAGCGCAATCCCCACTACGGCATCTTCCTGGCGCGGCTGCTGGCCCAGCGGCTGACCCGGCTCAACGCGCGCACGGCCAAGCTGAACGCCGAATACCAGCGCTTGAAGGCGCTGGTCAGTACTCCGGAAACCGCGGACGGATCAACCGGGCGGAGCGGAACCGGGAAATAAACGTTTCCCGGTCTAGGCTCCGCGCGCCCAGGCGGGCTTTGTAGTCCAGGGGCATGCCCAAATCCCAGAATGCGTAACCCGCGTCGCGCAGCGCCCGGCCGGTAAGGATCAGTTGCGCCGTGCCGGCCGAATCTTCATCCCGGTACCCGGAATAGCTGGTATAGACCCCGCCTGAAGAAACGCCGAACTCACCGGCCACCAGCCGGCCGTCCCGATAAAGGCCAAAAGAAAGCGGACGGACGGACGCCGCCGCCCGATCGGCGCCGGCCGTCCCGATCCGCCGCAGGTCCAGCAGCGCGGACTGGAGCGGCGGGGTCAGCCATTCTTCGCCATGTACCGCTACACAGCGCTCCAGGATCCGCTGAAAGTCGGCGTCCGGCCGCAGCTCGTACCGTCCCAGACGCCGCCGGACGGACCGGCTTTCGTGCAGCGCCGGAAAATCCAGCACCGCTCGTTCCCGATGCATTTTGGGCAGCAGCAGGTAGCCTCCGACCGGCCAGCGGCTGGACATGACCAAAAACCCTGCGGCCATCAACGCCGCGATAAATTCCGGCTCAAAGCGTTCGGAAAGGCAAAATTCCTCCGGGTAGTCATCCTTGACCAGGGCGTCTACCAGAGCGTCGCCGTCGTCGCCCGGCAGCAGCAACGGGTAACCCGACGGCGTATACCGGATGCCGAGGGTATCCGTCACTTGCCCAGGTGGAACAGCTTTTTGAACCCTTCAAACAGGATCCGGTTTTCCCGCTCTTTTGTTTCCTTGCCGGTAAAAGCTTCCAACGCTTCATTGGTGCCCGAAACCAGGCCGATATCCCCCGCCCGGAAACGGTAATCGGGCAAAAACAAGCCGTATTCTTCGGTGTTGTTTTTTACCGAAATCAGATTGAGCGCGTATTTGCGCCTGAATTCCGTCTCCATGACCGTCTGTCCCCAAAAACGGTCGGGAATTTCGATTTCGGCGATGACCAGTTTACCGCTCACGGGTAAATAGTTGAGCACCACCGAAGAAAAAAGGAGCGGCGCGATCCGTTTGGCCGCTTCCCGGTTGGGAAACACCACCTTGGTCGCGCCGACAAGTTCCAGAATCTCCGCGTGGGCTTCGGTTTCGGCCTTGACGATGATGGTTTTCAATTCCCTTTTATGACAGTAGCTGGTAGCCAGAATCGAGGCTTCAATCTTGTCGCCCAGATCGATGATCGCCGCGTCGATGCTCTCGGGCAGAGCCTTGTTGAGGCTGTCGCCGTTGAGCACGTCCAGGACGATGGCCGAGGCGGACGAATCTTTGTACATGTCGATCACGTCCCGGTCCTTGTCGATGATGAGCACTTCGACGTTCAGCTGCAGCAGTTCTTCCAGCATGCTCTTTCCGAAATAACTCAACCCCAAAATAGCTACTTGTTTCATGGTTTACCCCAGTAGAATTTTTCCTTCCGGAAAGCTGATGTCGCGATGATCATTTTTGCCGCCCGGAAAAGCCAGCGCGATAAGCCCCACCCGGCCGGCGAACATGGTGGCGATTATAACCATCTTGCCCGCCACGCTTAAGGATGCCGTCAGACCCAGCGAAAGGCCGACGGTCCCGAAAGCGGAAACCGTTTCAAAAGCGATGGAGCTGAAATCGGCGCCCCGCAGGCCTTCCATCAGGCTCAAAGCCAGCACCGAGGTCAGCAGCAACGCCAGGGCTTTGATGAAATAGACCGTGCCGTCGTTGATGGTTCGGGCGGTAAGCCGGTGCCGGGACAGCGTAATGTCGCCGTTTCGGTCGGGACGGCGGAGCATGGACAACACCACGATAAAAGCGGTGGTGACTTTGATCCCGCCGGCGATGGATCCCGGGGCGCCGCCGATCAGCATCAGCAGCATGGTCAAGAATTTGGAAGGTTGGCTCAACATTTCCTGCGGCATCGCATCGAATCCGGCGGTACGGGGAGATATGGACTGGAAAAAGGCGTTGATCCCGGCGGTCGCCAAGTCCATCTCCCGATACAGCCCCGTCCGTTCGATCAAAAAGAAAACGCCCGCCCCCCCGACGATGAGCAAGCCCGTCATGAACAGGACTACCCGGCTATGGTAGCTCAGACGATGCTTCCTTTGCCGGGTCCATCGATACAAGTCCTGCAGGACGATGAATCCCAGCCCTCCGCTGACGATCAGAACCATAAGGGTCGCCAGAATCGGAACGTTGCCGGAAAAAGCGCGCATGTTGGTAGAAAAAATCGAAAAACCGGCGTTGCAAAAGGCGGATACCGAATGGAACAAGCCCGCAAAGACCCAACCCCCGACGCCGGCTGCCCTGAAAGACAAAGCCAGAGCGATAGCCCCCAGGACTTCGATGGCCAGCGTAAAGAAAACGATATTCCGTACAATATGCACCGGCTTGTATTCTACCCCGTCCACGTAGAAGCTCTGGATGGTGCCCAGCCGCCGGAGGGGCAGACGACGGCCCGGAATAGTCAACAGGATGGAAGTAAAACTGATGATTCCCAATCCGCCGATCTGGATCAGCGCCAGGATGATGATCTGCCCAAGGCGACTGTACCCGGCGGTGTCCACCGTGATCAATCCGGTGACGCAGACTGCGGAAGTGGCGGTGAATACCGCGTCGATCGGCTGGAGCGCCCCCGGCGCATCCGGCGTCCCCCGCCATACGCCCGGCACCAGCAGCAGAAGCGATCCGATAAAAATGACGGTGGCAAAAAACGAAAGCAGGTAAAACGCATCGGACCGCATGAACACGCGCATGATGATCCTTACCATACCCCTAAGCGTCGCGCTGATCAAGCGCCGCGGATACCCAGCTTGAGCATCCGGCTCTGCAGGGTGGTCGGTTTAATCTTCAACAGCGCCGCCGCGCCTTTAGGGCCGTAAATTTTGCCGCCGCAGCGTTCCAGAACCTGCGTTATATGCGTACGTTGGACTTCCTCCAGCGACAGGGGAACGTGATCCGCCCCGTGCGGCGCCGCAGGCGGCTCATGTTCCGGGGCTTGCGGTTCATTCTCCGAGACGCAGGCGGTCATTCCCGGGAAAACGTGGTCTTCTTCTATCAAACCACCCCGTGAAAGTATGGCCGCCCGCTCAATGACGTTGCGGAGTTCCCGGACATTGCCCCGCCAGGGCAGAGCTATTATTTTGATCACCGCAGACTTGGAAAGCGCGGTGTTTTCAAAGCCCGGCCGTTTACGGATCAGGGACACAAAGTATTCCGCCAACAGGGCCGCGTCCTCGCCCCGGTCCCGCAGGGGGGGCAAGAAAATGGGGAACACGTTCAACCGGTACAGCAGATCTTCCCGGAACTTGCCTTCCCGTACGGCCCGCTCCAGGTTGATGTTCGTCGCGGCGATGATGCGCACGTCCACGGTCAAGGATTTTTCACCCCCCACCCGTTCAAACACGCCGTCCTGCAGCACCCGCAGCAATTTCGGCTGCAGTTCCACCGGCAGGTCGCCGACTTCATCCAGAAATAGGGTGCCGCCGTCGGCCATCTCGAAGCGGCCGCGTCTGGTCCCGACGGCGCCGGAAAAGGAACCCTTCTCATGGCCGAACAGTTCGCTTTCCGCCAGGCTCGGCACCAGCGCCGAGCAGTTTACGGCCACGAACGCCTCGGCAGCGCGCTCCGAAAGCTGGTGCAGCTTCCGCGCGACCTGTTCCTTGCCCGTACCGGTCTCCCCGAGCAGCAAGACCGGCACGCTGGAAACCGCCACCAGCCGCAGGGCTTCCAGTACCCGTTCCCAGGACGATGAAACGCCGATCAGGTCATTGAACACCCCGGCGGCCTCGCCGATCAGACGATTCCGCTCCTGGATCAATTTGCGGGTCCGGTTCATCAACTGGGTGGAGGTTTCGGACTGATCCATGGTCACGGAGATCAATTTGGAAATGGTGGCCACAAAGCGGACCACCGCGGGGGTAAACTTGTCGCACACCCGGTGGTCGAAGGTCAGCAGCCCGATGGACTTGTCGCCCACAAACAGGGGCGAAACCAGACAGGAATGCCCCTCCGGCAGGTCCAGCACTTCGTAGTACGTGTCCACGTGGGGTTCGTTTTCATCAAAAAGGTGCGGTTCCCGACGCAGCATGATGCCCGCCAGGTCTTGCCGCTTTTCCAGAGAGATGGCAAAATTATCCAGTTTCCGGGTGTAGAGGGGCCCCACGGCTTTACTGACCCGCAACCAGTCGGTACCCTCCAGACGAAGCACGACGGCCAATTCATAATCGATCAGCTCCCGGAGCGCGTCCAGGATGATTTCCATCGTGCGTTCCGGCGGAAGCGGCACCGGCAGGGAATCCGACAGTACCGATAGTTCGTTGTGTACCGACATATCGGTAGCTTACACCGAAATGTCGGTATGTTTCAATCAAAATTATATTTATTATTTGTCACCCGGACTTTTCCCACCCGTGAATTCCACGATTTTCTAAATTCCAGGTTGGTTTAAATACCCAAGGGATTCCGCCGTCCTGCCCATATTTGCGGTTCACCAACACACAACTTTATATGATATATAAATATATGAACAAAATGAAGAAAATCATCCTACGTATCTTGCCGGCGATCAATTATCGATAGACCAGAATAATTCTATATTTTTACTTTTTTCGGGCATTTGGCATGCTTAATGCTAATAGATATATATCTTACCTTCAAGGAGTTTCAGATGGAACAACAGACTTTCAACATGCCCCTGCTCGGGGACGATTTTCCGGAGCTCACCCTGCAGACCACCCACGGCGTTCTCAGCCTTCCCAAAGACATGAAGGGTAGCTGGTACGTTCTTTTCAGCCACCCCGCGGATTTTACTCCCGTATGCACCACGGAATTCATTGAATTCCAACGGCTGGTGCCCGAGTTCGACAAGCTCGGCGTCAAATTGGTCGGCATGTCGGTAGACCAGATCTTCAGCCACATCAAGTGGGTGCAGTGGATCAAGGACGTGATGAAGGTGGATATCAGCTTTCCCATCGCCGCGGCCAACGACGCCATCGCCGCCCGGCTGGGCATGCTTCATCCCGGCAAGGGCACCAATACGGTGCGGGCGGTCTTTGTGATCGACCCCAACGGTAAAGTGCGCCTGGTCATGTACTATCCCCAGGAAATCGGCCGCAACATGGAAGAACTGGTACGGGCGATCCATGCCTTGCAGGTTACCGACAAGAACGGCGTCGCCGCGCCCGCCGCCTGGCCCAAGAACGCCATCATCGGGGATCACGTCATCATCCCGCCGGCCAAGACCATGGCCGAAGCCGCGGAGCGACTCAAGAAATACGAGGGTTTCGACTGGTGGTTCTGCCATAAAGCGCTGTAATCCCGCCTAATCCGGCATCTTGCATCCTGCCCCTCTATCCGGCATTATCGGGTAGAGGGGTTTTTCATGAAAGAAATCGAACAGGTATTGATCGTCGGCGCCGGCGCGGTGGGCACGGCCATCGCCTCGATCATCCATGACGCGGCCCCCGGCCGCGTTTCCGTCCTGGCCGACGGGGAACGGTTTGAACGCTATGACCGGGACGGCTTTCTGGTCAACGGCAAACAGTACCGTTTTCCGGTCGTCACGCCCAGCCCCGCCCCGACGGCGACGCCCACCGGTCCGCACGGTCTTTTCGACCTGATCATCGTCGCGGTAAAGCACCATCATCTTCCCGAAGCCATCGCCCAGATGCGCGGCCACGTGGGTCCGGAAACGAGCATTCTTTCCCTGCTCAACGGCATCAGCAGCGAAGGAATCCTGGGCGCCGCCTTTGGAAGCGGCCCCGGGGCCGCCCCGGGGGCAACCTTGCCGCCCTACGCCATGATCATCGGCATCGACGCGGTGCGGCTGGGGAACGACACCCGCTTTGTTTCCGCAGGTAAAATCAACTTTGGGGAAGAACGCAACCCTCCGGGCGGCTGGAGCCTGCGGGTATCACGGATAGCCCGCTTCTTTGACCGCTGCGGCGTCAATTACCACGTCCCGGAAAACATGATCCGCGCCCTCTGGTTCAAATTCATGATCAACGTGGGCATCAACCAGGCCTCGGCGGTATTGCGCGCCCCCTACGGCGTCTTTCAGACCCACCCGGAAGCCATGGCCGCCATGGAAGCCCCCATGCGGGAAGTCATCGCCCTGTCCCGGGCCCTGGGCATCGGCCTGGACGAATCCGACCTTCGGGCTTGGGAAGATACGCTGTCCAAGCTGCACCCGGACAACATAACCTCCATGTGCCAGGACGTGCTGGCCGGCCGCAAGACGGAGGTGGAAATGTTCGCCGGCGCCATGATGGAGCTGGGCAAGAAGCACGGCGTCCCAACGCCGGCCAACGAACTCTACTTCAACATCATCCGGGCCATCGAGGGCAGCTATAAGGCGGAGTGAACCGCCGGTCAGGGCAGCGGCGCAGAAAAACGGCTAACCCTTGACCGCCCCCATCGTAAGCCCCCGGACCACGTATTTCTGGAACACCATGGTCAGGGCGATGGCCGGAGCGATGATGACCACCGTCGCCGCCATGACGGCGCCCCAGTCCACTTCGGCGTAGGAGACAAAATTGTACACCGCGATGGGCAGCGTTTTGGTGCGTTCCATGCTGAGCACCTGGGAGAACATGAAGTTGTTCCAGGAAAACAGGAACGCCAGGGTGGTCGACGTAACGATGCCCGGACCGGACAGGGGCAGCACGATCTCCATGAAGGTGCGCTGCCGCGTAGCCCCATCGACCCGGGCGGATTCCTCAATCTCCAGCGGAACGGTGGCAAAAAAGCTGCTCATGATCCAGACGACGATGGGCAAGCCGATCAGCATGTGGCTCAATATCAGGGACGTATACGTGTCCACCAGGGATAATCGCGAAAAGATGAGGTACCAGGGCAACAAAAGCGCGATGCCCGGCATGAGTCGGGCCACCAGAATCAGCAATCCCAGTTTTTCCTGCTTGTAGCGGGCAATGGAATACGCCGCGGGCAACCCCAGCACGAGGGAGAGCGCCACCGCGCTGATGCCGACGACGGTGGAATTATAAAAGAACCGCAGAAAATTCTGTTCCTGAAAGACCTTGCGGTAACTCTGCAGCGTGGGGGTAAAAACCCACTTGGGCGGCATGGCCGTTATATCCACCTGGGTTTTTATCGAAGACGTAAAAATCCAGTACAGGGGAAACAGGACGGTCAGCATCACCGAAAGAACCAGAAGCAGAAACCCCAGCCTGAAAAAAAGTTTGCGCATACCCGCCACCTATTCTTCCAACTTCCGGCGGAGCCGGGTAACAAAAAAACTCAAGCCCAGCACGACGGTGAACAGGAAGAAAAGCACCACCGACGCGTGCCCCAGCCTGAAGTAACTGAACGAAAGGTTGTAGGCGTAGATATTGAGGGTTTCCGACGCAAAGCCCGGCCCCCCATTGGTCATGGCGTAAATAATGTCGTAGGTCTTGAGGGCGTCGATGGAACGCAGCACCACCGCGGTCAGGATCACCGGCGAAACCATGGGCAGCGTGATCCGGTTGAAGATCTGAACCGCGCCGGCGCCGTCGACCCGGGCGGATTCGAAGGGTTCCGGCGAGAGACCCGCCAGGCCGGCCAGCAGAATCAAGGCCATCATCGGGGTCCACTGCCAGACGTCCACCAGCACCAGGGAGGGAATGACCATGTTTTTATCGGCTATCCATTTCAGGGGCTCCAGTCCCGCCAGCCTGAGGGACCAGTTGGCAAGTCCGATGGTCGGTTCATAAAAGAGGGTCCAGGCGATGCCGATGGCCACGGGAGTCGAAACCATGGGCAGCAAAAGGCTGAGCTTGACCAAGCCCTTGCCGAAAAATTCACGGTTGAGGATCAAGGCCCAAACCATGCCAAGAACGGTTTCAACCGCCACGGCCAGGGCGGTAAAATAGAAGGTCCGCCCCAGGGCGTTCCAAAAACGGGGCTCCTGCAGCACGGACCAGTAGGTCTTGAAACCCACAAAACGCGCGGGCATGCCGGAAGTCAGGTTCCAATTGCTGAAACTGATGGACAAGGTATAAAAAACGGGAAAAATCATCATGACGGCGACGAACAGGACGGCCGGAAGGGGAAACAGAACTTTAACGTGGCGATCTACAAATTGACTGTCCAGCATCCGAGCCTCCTGCCGCAAAAAGCGGGGCCGCCCGAGGTACACCCCGGGTTGCCCCGATGAGCGCGAATACTTTGTATTATTTACCCAATTCGCCGGCGGCGTCCAGCAGTTCGTTCACTTTTTTGGCTGCGGCTTTGGCGGCGCCGGCGATATCGCCGCTGCCGCCGGTCTCGATGGCCAGCACGATGACGTCGCCGATGGCGTCCCGGGCTTCGCCCACGGCGGTCATGACCGGGCGATCATAGGGAGTACCGATGGGGCCGATCTTGACCGCAGTGGCCGCCAGCTGCTTGTCGAATTTGGCCTGCACCGACGCGTCGCTCCACACCGAGTTCCGGGCCATGGTGATGCCTTTTTCCACCATGGCCTTGGTGGCCATTTCCTTGCTGGTGGCCCAGAGCAGGAAGTCGTAAGCCTGGTCCTTGTTCTTGGATTGGTTGGACAGGGCCATAGCCCAGGAAATGGCGATATAGGGGGAGTTGCCTTTAGGACCGGCCGGCAACATTGCGACGCCGACCTTGTCGGAAACCTGCGACTTGGCCGGATCGGTCAGGTTGCCCAGGAATACGCTGGCGTCGGTCCACATGGCCACCTTCCCGGACTGGAAGAGCGCCTGGCCCTGGGCCCAGCTCATGTTGGTGACCCCGGGCGGACCGTATTCTTTCAGCATCATGCCGTAGTACTTGAAGGCTTCCACCGCGGCGGGAGCGTCGATGACCGCCTTGCCGTCGGCCAGGAAATCGCCGCCGTTGTTGTAGAGATACGTGGAGAACTGGGTAACCGCCGCGCCGCGCTGGCCCCGGGAGACGATGCCGTACACCCCGTTGGCGGGATCGTTCAACTTCTTGGCCGCCGCGAGCAGTTCATTGAAATCAGCCGGCGGCTTGAGTCCCGCTTTGGCAAAAAGGTCGGTTCGATAGTAGAGCACGTGCCATTCGGTAACCAGCGGGAAAGAATAGACGTCGTTGTTGTAGGTCACCGCGTTTACCGAACTCTTGGAGTAGTCGGCAAAGTCATAGCTCGCCTTGGTCTTGCCTGAATCCTTGAGGGTCGGACTCAGATTGGCGAACCACTTGTTGCGGAAGAACATTTTGCCTTCCTGCAGCGGGCGGGTCATGAAAACGTCCACCGTGGATGAGTTGGTGGCGAATTCGGTGGTCAGCTTCTGGGTCAGCTGGTTTTCGTCATAGCTTTCGACGATTACTTTTACCCCGGTAGCCTTTTCATATTCCGGGATCATCGGTTTGAGAACTTCCGCGTAGGGGTGATTGGCCAGCAGAACCCGCAAGGTTTTGGGCGCCGCCGGAGCTTCGGCTGGCTTGGTTGCCGATTCCGCGGCTCCCGTGTCCTTGCCGCCGCTCGCGTAGACCCCGGCGATCAACACGCCGGTCATAAGCGCCAGAAACAGTTTCCTTTTCATAGTTCCTCCTAAAGAACGTGATGAACATGGATCGGGCTCAGCCCGCAGCCTATTATTGCGCTGATATCCTGAGCGGTCAAGCCGGGAAAGAAAACTATTTTTCTTGAAAGAAATATTATTTCATGATACCCTCCGGTAGGAGACACCCTTGGATACCCATGCTTGCCTGTATCACATACATGAGCTCCTGCCCTATTTGAGCCTTAAAGAAAAAATCGTCGCCGAGCACATCCTGGGTTATCCGGAGGCGTCGGTGCACCCCAGCATCGAGGAACTGGCCGAAAGGATCGGCGTCAGCGAATCGACCCTGTTCCGTTTTGTGCGTCGCCTCGGCTATTCGGGATACCAGCAATTCCGCATCGCCCTGGCTACCGAAACCGTGGATCCGCATAAAACCATCTTTGAGCAGGATATCGCCACGATGGACGAAAAGTCCGCCCTGGTTCGGGTCTTCAAGACCAGCATCACCGCCCTGGAACAGACCATCTCGGTCATCGATCCGGCTGATCTGCTCCGGGTAGCCGAAAAGATCATCGCCGCGGAGCGGATCTTTTTTTTCGGTCTCGGCGGCTCGTCCATCGTAGCCCAAGACGCGTACCACAAACTGGTGCGTTCCGGCCTGGCCTGCTGCGCCCCCCTGGATTTTCATATGCAGTTGATGCAGGCCTCCCAATTACGCACCAACGACGCGGTACTGCTGATCTCCCATACCGGGGTCAACAAGGATGCCCTGGCCATCGCCGAAACCGTCAAACAAAGCGGCGCCGGGCTGATCGTCATTTCCAATTATGGCCGTTCGCCGCTGGTAAAATTGGCGGATATTTCCCTGCTGGTGCACACCAAGGGCAATCCCTACGCGTCGGAAGCCTTTTCAGCCCGGATCGTACAGTTGGCGCTCATCGATTGCCTTTACGTCATGATAATGGACAGACTGGGCAGCGACGGACACAAACAGCTGGAGCGGATGCGCCGGACCATCGCCGGTCGGCGCACATAATATTTTTTCAAATCCAAGGAGTCGTCCATGAAAGCGTTGCTGTTGGATGGACCAAGTCACTTTATAATTACCGATGTCCCCATTCCGGCATTGGTGGACGCCCGGGACGTCCTGATCCGGGTCCGGGCGGCATCCATCTGCGGCAGCGACGTGCACGGGATGGATGGATCCACGGGACGCCGTATTCCCCCCATCATCATGGGCCACGAAGCCGCGGGAAGCATCGAAGCCGTCGGCCCCGGAGTGCGCGGGTTTGCCGTCGGCGACCGGGTCACCTTCGATTCCACCATTTATTGCGGCGAGTGCTCCTTTTGCCGCCAAGGGTTGGTCAACCTCTGCGACCATCGCCGGGTGCTGGGCGTTTCCTGCGCCGAATACCGGCAGGACGGCGCTTTTGCCGAATACGTCGTCGTCCCCGAGCGGATCCTGTACCGTTTACCGGATAACCTGGACTTTGTGTCCGCCGCCATGGCCGAACCCCTGGCGGTAGCCGCCCACGCGGCCCGCACCGCCGCCCCCGCGCCCGGTTCATCCCGGCTGGTCGTCGGAACGGGTCTGATCGGCTTGCTCCTGATCCGCGTTCTCCGGTTGAACGGATCGGGTCCGCTCATCGCCGTGGATCTGGATCAGGGACGGCTGGACAACGCCCGGCGTTTCGGCGCCGACGCGACCATCCTGGCCGGTCCGGACGCCGTCGAACAGGTGCGGCAGCTGACCGGCGGACGGGGCGCCGATTACGCCTTTGAAGTGGTCGGCGCCACCGCCCCCCTGCGGACCGCCGTCGATGGTCTGCGGAAGGGCGGCACCCTGACCCTGGTGGGCAACATCAGCCCCACGGTGGAGCTGCCCCTGCAGTCCATCGTAACCCGTCAGCTGACCCTCAAAGGCTCCGCCGCCATCGCCGACGAATACCCCTTTGCCCTGGATCTGATGAGCTCCGGCACGGTGGACGTTAAAGCGCTGGTCAGCGCGGTCGCGCCCCTCTCCGAAGGCGCGTCCTGGTTTGCCCGACTGCACGCCCGGGAACCGGGTCTACTCAAAATCGTCCTGGAGCCCTGAGGAGCATCCGATGCACCGTATCCGCTACGCCATCGCCGCCTACGGCAAGGTTGCCCGGCTGCACGCCCGGGCCTTGAAAACGGTAGACAACGCCGAACTGGTGGCCGTCTGGGGTCGCGACCCCGCAAAGCGGGCCGCCTTCGCGGCGGAATTCGGCATCCGCCCCTTCGCGGACCTGACGACTATGGTCCAGGAGGCCTCCGTCGACGCCGTCATTGTCGCTTCGCCCCATCCGCAGCATCGGGAACACACGCTGGAAGCCTTACGCGCCGGCGCCCACGTGCTGATCGAAAAACCCATGGCCCTGACCAGCGCCGACTGCGACGCCATGATCGACGCCGCAAAGTACGGCAACCGCAAGCTCTCCGTCATCAGCCAACGGCGCTGGTATCCTTCGGCCCAGCGGATCCGCCAAGCCCTGGATTCGGGCAAGCTCGGCGCCCCCGCCCTGGGCCAGGCCATCATGCTCGGCTGGCGGGATGAAAACTACTACCGCAGCGATCCCTGGCGCGGCAGCTGGGCCGGCGAAGGCGGCGGCGTGCTGGTCAACCAGGCTCCGCATCAGCTGGACTTGCTGCAGTGGTTCATGGGCCCGGCGGAGGAAGTATCCGGGTATTGGGGGAACCTCAACCATCCCTACATCGAAGTGGAAGACACGGCGGTGGTGAGCGTGCGTTTTGCCCAGGGCGCCCTGGGATCCATTTTGGTCAGCAATTCCCAGAAACCGGGCATCTACGCCAAAGTCCACGTGCACGGCCGCAACGGCGCGTCCGCCGGGGTGCAGACCGACGGCGGCGCCATGTTCGTGGCGGGCATATCGGACATCGTGGACCCCCCGGTGAACGACCTTTGGACCATCGCCGGCGAAGAATACCTGCTGGAACGCTGGAAGCAGGAGGATACGGAATTCTTCAAGACCATCGACGCCACCGAATACTTCCACGCCCGGCAATTCACCGATTTTGCCGACAGCATCCTCCACGACCGGGAGCCGTCGGTCAGCGGCGCGGACGGCCGGGCTACCACCGCGCTGATCGAAGCCATCTACGAATCCGGCCGCCGCAACCAACCGATACGTATCATTGCAAGGTGAACGTCTACCTGCTATGCTTGGTAGACGATGAAAGCCGAACTCGTCGCCCAAGTCCTGATACGCGGTGCCGCGTCGATAATTCAGGGGAAAAGTGAATTCCTGGAACTTCTGACGGCCGCAGTGCTGGCCAAAGGCCATGTTTTGCTGGAAGACCTTCCCGGCCTCGGCAAGACGACGGTAGCCAAGACCTTTGCCCGTCTCATCGCCGGCGACGACGGCGTCCCCCTGACGTTCAAGCGCATCCAGTTCACGCCGGACCTTTTACCCTACGACATCACCGGCGTGGACATCTTCGACGCCGAATCCCGATCCTTCCGATTTATACCGGGTCCAATCTTTGCCAACATCGTGCTGGCGGATGAAATCAACCGGACCACCCCCAAGGTCCAATCGTCGTTGCTGGAAGTAATGGCCGAAAACCAGGTTACCGTCGGCAACACCACCCGGCAGTCGCCGTCCCCCTTCGTCGTGCTGGCCACCCAGAATCCCATCGAAAGCGAAGGCACGTTCCCCCTGCCTGCGGCCCAGCTGGACCGGTTCATGATGCGCCTCAGCCTGGGCTATCCGGACCGTAAGGCGGAATTGTCGATACTGGAAGAAAACCCCGCCGATCGACTGCTCTCCGCGCTGCAACCGGTGATCGGGGTGTCGGATTTTGTCGCCGCCCGGCAGGCGGCGGAAGCCGTCTATTGCCACCCCAGCCTGAAGGAGGCGGTAGCGGATATCGTGCGCGAAACCCGAACGCACAAGGGCGTACTGCTGGGCGCCTCTCCCCGGGCCGGTCTGCACCTGCTCCAGGCCTGCCGGGCCCTGGCGCTGGTCAAAGGCCGGGCCTACGCCACGGATGAAGACCTGCTCGCGGTCGCCCCTGCGGTCCTTGCGCACCGGATCAGGCTGCGGGATCCCCGATCCCGTACGGACGCGCTCATCCGGGAGATAAGCCT
Source organism: Treponema denticola (assembly GCA_020719845.1). Classification (GTDB taxonomy): domain Bacteria; phylum Spirochaetota; class Spirochaetia; order Treponematales; family Breznakiellaceae; genus DYPP01. Next base: position 72,484 of record DYPP01000003.1, read on the forward strand.
TGCGCGGGCAGAACTGGTCAAAACAAACTGAGCTCCCCGGGCCGAGTGCCGTCGGCTGGAGCCTGGGCGGCCTGGCCTTGGCCGCCCTCGTCGTCGGATTGATCCGCCGCGACGCGGGCTTGACGCTGTTGAGCGCCGTATTCATCAGCATTCTTGTCTACGCTTTTTTAGCCGTCTTTCTGGTCGCGCTGGGCCGCGGGGCTTCGATCCGGAGCCTCTCTTGTTCATTCGTCCCCGCCGAACCCGGCTACGGCGACCCGCTGCGGATTTACCTGCCAGATTTTTCCCCCGGCCAGGCGCGATGGCGCCCCCTGGGCGTACTGGCCCGCTACGAAGTCGCCCTCTCGACTCTGGATGGCCGGACCTGGGAACGCTGCATCGACCCGGATCGGCGGCCGGCGGCCGGGTATGGCCCCTTTCCGGCGGGCAACCGGGGCGCGTACTTCGGCGACCACGACCAGCTGGTATTCTACGACGTTTTTGGATTCTTCAGCCGTCGATTCCGCCTGGGGCAAGAGACGGGACCCCGTCTGCTGGTGCGCCCCAAACCGGCGGACGAATATTTGGCCGCCTCGGTGGCGGCGGGCGGCAGTGAACTCCGGGAAGAACCACGCTACCACCGGACTGAAGACCTGACCGATCACCGGCCCTACCATCCCGGCGACGATCCGCGGCGCATCAACTGGAAGCTGTTCGGCCACGTCGGCGATCTTTTTGTGCGCGACGGGGAACCCGAACCGCCGCCGCGCTCCCGTTTTGCCGTACTCCTCGATTGCTCCGTGGACCGGAATCTCTTTTCTATAGAAGCCGGACGCTCCGCGCTGGATTTGCTGGCCGAACAGGCGCTCGGCGTGCTCGTCGACCTGCACAATCGGGGTATGGAGGTTTTAATCGGTTATTCGGGAAGCGACATCAAACCGCTTGATCCCGCCGCCGGCGCCCGCTTCCTGGCCTTTCCCGCAGCGCTGCCGCTGGAAACGGAAGCCGACCTTCCGATGCCGGGGGATGGGTGGGGCGTGCTCATCCTGGCCTTGCCCCGCACCGCTTCGGTGGACGGCGGCCTTTCTTCTCTGGACCGCTTCATAACCCGTTTTCGGCATAAGCCGCTGGAGTTGATCTTAATCCACGACCGCCGGCTATCGGCGGAATCCGTTTCCGCCTGCATGGCGGCGTACGCGCAGAAGGGAGGCCTCCATGTCCGCGGACTCCCGGTCTGAATGGCCTGCCCTGCTCCTGCGGTCCACGGCGCTTTTTGGACTGCTCTTCCATTTCGGGCTCATCGCCCGGGACCTGGTCGATTTGGGCGTCTATTCGGCGGCGCTGACGCTGGCTTTCATCCTGGCCTTTTTAGGCGCTTTTACCCCGCCCCGACACCGCATCCCGGGAAGACGAGCGAATTGGTGGACTCTGGCCGTAGTGGCCGCGCTGCCCTGGCTCTGCCGCGCCGCCCTCGTGCTTCCCCGGCTCTTCATCACCGGTATCGCGGTGCGGTTGGACGCGACGCTCCTTCATTTTGACCGCAACCTGATGGTCTTCATCCTGCCCTATTACTGGGCCGCCGCCGGCACGTACGCGGTCGCCCACAGCCGCCGCCTGCTTCGGGCGGACATCCTGGTTTCGATTCTCGCGCTGTTCCTGCTGTTCCCGCTGGTCCGGGCGGCAAACCTCGACGTGTATGCCCAGCCCGTGCTTTTGATCGCCGTCTTTGCGGGAATTGCCGTCTTGCTGCTGTTCGCCCTGATGCTGTCCTTGCCGCAACCCTACCGGGTCGGAGGGCGGGATATCCCGGGGTCCGCAGTAATCACCGCCATCCTCGTTTTCGGCGCTTCCTGGTTTCTCATCGCGCCGCTGCAAGAGGGCGATCTGGATCGCGGCGGCGGTCTGATCCAGCCTGATCTGTTTCGGTTTGATTTTTCACAGATATTGACGCTGGAAAGCGAAATCAGCCTGAATGACGATCTGGTGCTCATCGTCCGCAAGGAGCCGGAAGAAACGCATACCCTGCTGCGCCGCTATGTTCTGTCCGGGTATGATCAAAAACGCGGCTTTTACCGGGATGAGCGCCGGGATGAGCAAAATCACCCCCAACGGCTGCCCGACGCCACGATAGATCTAGCCACCCCAACCTGGAAAGCCGGCCAACGATCGCGGCAGGAATTCTACCTGGTGAACTTTGATCCCTCCGCCTTCATCGCCTTGAACCAGCCGCGCCGCATCGTTCCTTTTGACCGCTGGGACGCTGCTTCCTTCAGTTCCGCCTACGCCGTGGAAAGCGAAACCAGCTCCGCCCTGCCTTTCGAACTCATGGACGCCGGTCCGGCGTCTCCGAATCCCGAGGCGCTGGGTATGCCGACGGAAGAATACCGCTGGTACACCGACTATGGGGATGACGAAAAAATCGCCGCCTACGCCCGGGAGCAGACCGCAGGGCTGACCGGGTACTGGGATCGGGTACAGGCGTTGTACGAACACCTCAAGTACGGCGAATACCGCTACAGCCTAAAACCGGGGATCGCCGCAGACGGCAATCAGCTGCACCACTTTCTTTTTCTGGCCAAAAAGGGCTACTGCTCCTACTTTGCCTTTTCCCTGTCTTTGCTGCTCCGTTCCCAGGGCATTCCGGCCCGGGTCGCCGTCGGATTCTTCGTCGATCCCGAGACCAATACCTTTGATTATTATCCGGTACGATCCGACATGGCCCACGCCTGGGTTGAAGTGTTTTTTCCCGGATACGGCTGGATAGAATACGACCCCACCTCCGAGGTTCTGGCGGAAGGAGAAAACTTCCGCTTTTCCGACGGCGTGCCGCCGGACCTGTTTGAGCGCCTGATGAAAGAAATTCTGCGGAACAGGGACCTTCTCCGTCCCCGGGAATCCCCCGACGCCGACGACCCGCAGGCCTTGTTGCCCGGGCTGACCGCGCAAACCTTGTCGTTTTTACGTACCTACTGGACGTTTTTGACCGGCGTTCTCCTGTTGGCCATCTTTGCCGGAATCCGCTTTGGAAAGTACCTTACCGCGTCTCTCGCACCCCAGCCCCGCGCTTTCGCCCGGCGCCTGGGCGCCCACGTCCGTCGGCGACTGGCTCTGGCGGGCTTCCGTGGCGTTCCGGCCGAGACGGCCGGCGATTTCGGCCGGCGGCTCGACCAAGGTCTGAACCTCAACCTGGAAGTCTTTTTTGAAAGCGTAACCGCCGCCCGCTTTGCCCCCGTTTTTGATTCCGGGGACCGCGAACGTATGGGGCAGCGATACCGGGCGTTCTCCGCCGCGTACCGGCGCAGCGTACCCGGCCCGCGCCGAGCCCTGGCCGTACTGTTTCCGCCGCTGGCCCTGCTTTTGCCACCGTCCGGAACGCGGACGCCGCCGGGCGGCGGGTGGACGTTCCTGGCGGCGCTGCTGTTGGCCGGCATCCTGTCCACGGACCAGCTCAAGGCGCAAGCAACGGAGAGCGCCGCGGACCGGCTCTACGCGGACGCCGCGTCCGCCCAGGAAAGCGAGCGCTGGGAACAAGCCATCTCGCTCTACAAGACCGGCGCGGCCGCGTATCCCGAAGACGTCCGCTTTCCCCGGGCTCTGGGCGACCTCTACCAGTCCCGCCGGCTCTACAACCTGGCCTGGGACGAATACCGCCGGGTGGAGACTCGATTACCGAACGATCCGGACCTTTTGTATCAACTGGCCGGCGTTTCCGGCCGGCTTAATCAGGACGATACGGCGATAGCGTATCTGCGGCGGCTCCTGGAACTCGACCGGGACAACCGCGATGCCATCGGGGACTTGGGGTGGATGTACTTTAAACGTCATCGCCTGCAGGAGGGCGAAGCGCTGTTGTTGGAGGCTTTGCAACGCCTTTATCCGGATCGTGGTTTTTCCATGACCCTGGGAACCATCTACGCGGATATGTTCCGCTATGAAGAATCAAAAACACGGTATCTGGAATCCATCGCCGACGCGGAGCAAGAGAACGCCCAGCTTTTTCTGGCCGTGGCGTACTACAATCTTTCCATCCTGGAGTCGCGGCACTACCATTACGCCGACGCTTTCCAGAACACCGAGCTTTCCCTGGCCGCCGAGGATCGGGCTTCTGGCCATCTTGCCCGGGGCGAACTCCAACTGCGCCGCCTGGATTTTTCCCGGACCTTCGCCGACTACTTTGCGGCCTACGAGATCGACGTATCACCGCTCTCCAAAATAAACATCGCCCAGGCCTATCAAATAGCGGGGAAGCTGCAGGAGGCTCGATCCTACGCGGAAGAAACGCTTTCGGCCCGGGATCTTTCGTGGATGCTCAACTACGGTACGGATCTCAATCGGCATTATCGGGATCTGCACGACATTCTCTCGGATACCTATAAGGGCTTGGCCAAGTCGGACCCGAATCCGGTTCGTCGCGTCCAGCATCGCTTCTTCTATCTGGTGCACGAAAAGCTGTATCGAAAATACTCCCTGTCGGTCGCTTCCGCCTACGCCGGGGAGCACCAGGAGCTGGACGCCCTCCTGAACTACTACAACGCCTTTGAAGAGTATCCGCGGATCAATCTGGCGTATCTCCGGCAAGCCCGCCGTTTTGAGACCGCCCTGATCCCCCAATCCGCTCCAACCTACGACATCGAGGAAGGCCGGCTGGTCGGCGATCCGGCGCTGCTCCGGCGCGCCCTGGACCAGCTGGATCCGGTGTGGGAGCGGGACCTGATCGCCGACGTCTACGCTAATCTGGCCTTGCTTGCTGCCGCGCGCCGGGATACCGAAGCGGAGCGGGATGCGGCGGAACGGCTGTACGCGCTGAACCGCGGCGCGCTGCGCCAGAACGGGATCCGGCTTCCGGTTCGGTTGGACCTCGGCCTCCCCCCAGGGACCAGCGCGGCCACCGCCGCAGGCATCCGTCGCCGCCTGGTCCAGGCGCTCCGGGATTCCGGCATAACCGCCGATACCACGGACACGGCCCGGGGCAGGTACCTTTTACGCATCGACCTGTCGGCAAACAACGCGACCGGGGAACTCGACGACCTGGGGCGCGGCACCACGCTGCTGCGCCGCACGAGCGTCCTGCCGTCGTTCGACCGGAAGGCCTTGGCCGATTTTTCCCGCGTTTTGGAACAAGGGCTTTTCGCCGTGGATTGATCGACCGTCGGCTGCCGGCCGGTCTGTACCGTAATGCGCTATACTCTTGGTTGCGGTCGTTATATTATGTGGACCAAGGAGCTCCGCCATGGATCAACGACGCTATTTTTTCACCTCCGAATCGGTGGGCGAAGGCCACCCGGACAAGTTGTGCGACCAGATTTCCGATGCCGTGCTGGACGCCTGTATTGCGAATGATTCGCAAAGCAGGGTCGCCTGTGAAACCTTCGCCTCTACCGCCATGGTTCTGGTGGGCGGAGAGATCACCACCGAAACCTTCGTCGACATTCAACAGACGGTTCGGGATGTCGTCAAGGACGTGGGCTACACCAATCCCGCCTTCGGGCTGGACTTTGAATCCATGGCCGTCCTGGACATGATCCACAGCCAGTCTCCGGACATCAGCCAGGGCGTATCCGGAACGGGGTTGGCGGAATTCCAGGGTCTTCAGGGAGCCGGCGACCAGGGAATGATGTTCGGTTTTGCCTGCACCGAAACTCCCGAGCTGATGCCGGCACCGATCGCCCTGGCTCATCAGTTATTGCTGTCGGCTACCCGGCTCCGCAAAGATAAGACCATCCCCTGGCTGCGGCCGGACGCCAAAAGCCAGGTCACCATCGAATACGAAGGCCACAATCCGATCCGGGTGGACACGGTGGTGGTCTCCCACCAGCACGACGACGGGATTCCGTACGAAGAAATCAAAGAGACCATCATCAACCGGATCGTCAAGCCCGTTCTGGAACCGACGGGACTGCTGAATTCGGATACCAAGTACTTCATCAATCCCACCGGCCGGTTCGTCATCGGCGGACCCTTCGGCGACACCGGCCTGACGGGACGCAAGATTATCGTGGATACCTACGGCGGCATGGGACGCCACGGCGGCGGGGCTTTCTCCGGGAAGGACCCGACCAAAGTGGACCGGTCCGCGGCCTATATGGCCCGCTACGTAGCCAAGAACATCGTCGCCGCCGGCCTGGCCGAACGCTGCGAAGTCCAGCTGGCCTACGCCATCGGGGTGCCCTTCCCGGTCTCGGTCATGGTCGATACCTTCGGCACCGCCACGGTCGACGAACAGCGCATCGAAGCGGCGGTGCCCAGGGTGTTCGACCTTTCGCCTGCGGGCATTATCACATCTCTTGATCTGCGCCGTCCCATCTACCGCAAAACCGCCAGTTATGGGCACTTTGGTCGTGCGGGCTTTACCTGGGAACGAACGGATAAGGTAGCGGCGCTCAAGACGGCGGTGGGCTGAGGTGGACCCCCAGCGCCTCCGCTCTTCCCTGCTCAACGCCGGCCGGCTCGCTTTTTCCCGTTCCGGCGGGCCGGGAGGGCAAAACGTCAACAAGGTGAACACCAAGGTGGAGCTCCGGGTCGCGGTAAACGATATCGACGGTCTTACGGACGCCGAATTCGCCCGCCTGCGGTCCGTTCTGGCCGGGCGCATCACCGGAGAAGACGATATAGTGGTCGTGTCCAGCGAAGAGCGCTCCCAACAAACCAATCGGGAACGGGCGTATGCCCGGCTGGAAGCGCTGATCATGGCCGCCGCCCGCCTCCCCAAGAACCGCAAAGCGAGCAAACCGACCCGGGCTTCCCGGGAACGGCGCTTGGCCGGAAAACACCTGCGTGGGCTGCTTAAAACCAGGCGCAGGACGCGGCCTACCGAAGATTGAGGCTATGTGCCGTCCGATTCGTGTCCCCTATAACGCCAACCAGCGCTCCTGCTCAAACAGGCGTCGCACCCCGCGTTCATATTCGGTCTTGGTCTTGGCTTGGGCGATCCCTTTAAACCCTTCCGCGCCATGGGAAAATGACCGGCTCAGGTAGGACCAGACTTCCTTCATCTTGTCCATCACGTGCGCCGGTCCGGAGAGCAACGCCTGGTAATCGGCGTACAGGCGGTCGTGAAACGCTTTGATCACAGCCTGCGGCTCGCCGGGCTTTTCAATTCCCTTAATCTGTCCCGGTAAAAAGGGATTGGCGATGGCGCCCCGGCCGATCATAACCTGCCCGATCCCGGGCAGGGCGCCCGCTACGCGCCGATACGCCGCCGGATCGGTTATATCCCCGTTGTAGACCACCTCGTGGTCCAGCTGCCGGGCAGCCCGGTCAAAGGCCGGCACGTCGGCGGAACCCCGGTACATCTGAACCCCCAGCCGGGGGTGAATGATTATCCTGTGCAGCGGATAGGAATTCAGCAGCGGAATCAGAGCTTCCAGTTCTTCGGCGTCGTTACGGCCCAACCGCAGTTTGATAGACAATTTTATATCTATTTTGGCACAAACTGCGGCCAGGAACTGGTCGATACGATCCGGAAAGGGCAACAGGCCGGACCCACGGAACTTCTTGGCTACCATGGCAAAGGGACAACCCAGATTCCAGTTGAGCTCTTCATACCCGAAATCCCGGACGATTCCGGCGGCGGACAGAAACTCTCCGGGCTCGTTGCCCAAAAACTGCGGTATAGGCCGTTTCCGGGAATTATTGATCGGCAAAAGATCCTTAAAATGGGTTTCAAGGGCTTTCAGATCCGGCTTGGTGACGATAAACGGCGCCATGAGCTCATCAAAGCCGGAAAAATAGTCAAGGTAAGCGTTTCGGTAGGTATAATTGGTAATACCGTGCAGCGGGGCCAGAATCAGAAGCGGCTGCGGCAAACCGACTAACCCTTGAGCAGAGCCGCGACCAACACGATGGCGGCCAAAACCATTCGATAGTACACAAAGAGGTTCATCGAATGTTTCTTCAAATAGGCCAGCAGGTATTTGATGCAGAAGAAGCCGGCCACGGCGGCGGTCAAGAACCCGACCGGAAAGAGGGCCAAGTCCGCACCGGCAACCGACCCGTCCTGGACGCCGGCGATCAGGTCGAAGGCGCTCTTAACCCCCGCCCCGGCGATGATCGGCGCCGACAGCAGAAATGAAAACCGCGCCGCCGCCTCGCGCTGAAGGCCCAGGGCCAGCCCGGCGGTCATGGTCGCGCCGGACCGGGAAACGCCGGGAATGATGGCAAAGGCCTGAGCTACCCCGATGAGGAACGCGTCGCGCCCCTTGATGGCGGAAAAACCACGCTGATGCTGGGCTTTTTTATCAAAATAGAACAACAAAAGCGCCAGGGTGAACAGGGCCGCGGCCATCAGGATCATGGAACCCTGCGGGATGGGCTGGGAATGAAACAAATCGCTGATGCTGGATTCCAGCAACAGCCCCGCGACCGCGCCGGGAACGCTGGCCAACAACAGAAACCAGGCCATGCGTCGATCCGGATCTTCCCCAATTTTAAGCTGAAAGACGCCGGCAAGCCCGGCCCGGATCAACCGTACCCAATCGGAAGCAAAAAAAACGAGCACCGCCAGCAGGGTGCCCAAATGCAAGGCTACGTCAAAGGTCAGGCTGTTCAGTACCGGATTATCCCACCCAAACAGCCAAGGGATTATGACCAGATGGGCAGAGCTGGAAATGGGAATGAATTCCGCCAGCCCCTGTACGATACCCAATACGATGGCTTGAAATAGCAACACCCGAACCTCCTGGTTTTTCGGAACCCAACTGTTTCACGTGAAACAAAAAAGCCGATCATTGCTGTTGATCTCATGATCGGCTGAAAAATCTGCGTCGGCACGCCGGTTAATTCAGTCCTGGACTTGATCCGGTACGTCATCGGCGGGAGGGTTCAGGCCAACCTCACTTTCGACGTACCCATCAAGGCTGAGCTCCAGTGCCTGGCCTTCTTCTTGCGCGACCCGGTCTACGCCGATGACAAAATCCGGGCGATCGATGTTGACGATGCGCACGCCCTGCGCGGCTCGTCCTAGCACGGACACCTCGTCCACGGTGAGTTTGATCGATTTTCCCTGGCTGGTGATGCACATGATGTCGTCGCCGTCCAGGACGTTGACGCAACCGACGATTTCACCCGTCTTTTCACCCACCGTGTAGATGCGTTGCCCCCCCGTACTCCGGCCGTGGGCGGTAAATTCATCAAAATCGACGCGTTTACCGTAGCCGTATTCCGAAAGGATAAGCATCTTTTGATCCGGGCTGACCCGCAGGACCCCGGCCAGCTCATCGTCATCGTCCAGACGCATCCCCGCCACACCCCGGGAAGCCCGCCCCATGGCCCGGACCTGTTTTTCCGCCGTCCGCAGCGCCTGACCTTTGCGGGAGATAAGCACCACTTCATCCGCGCCGCCGGTGAGCAGGGCGCTTACCAGGTTGTCGCCCTCGTCCAGATTGAGGGCGATGATGCCTCTGGTTTTGGCGTTGGAAAAATCGCTGGTTTTGACCTTTTTTACGACGCCCCGGATGGTCGCCATAAACAGGAACTGTTTATCTGAAAATTCCTTGAGCGCCACGACGGTGGTTATGTCTTCGTTCGGGGAAACCGGCAACAGCGATTTGATGTGCGCGCCCCGGGAGGTACGGGAGCCTTCCGGTATTTCGTGCACCTTCATCCAGTAGGCTTTGCCTTTGCTGGTGATGTACATGATATAGTCGTGGGTGGAAGCGACAAAGAGCTGCTGGACAAAATCGTCTTCGACCAGCTTGGCGCTGTTCATGCCCTTCCCGCCGCGCCCCTGGCTGCGGTACGCCGAAGCGGGCACCCGCTTGATATACCCGACGTTGGAAATAAGGATGACCATTTCTTCTTTCTTGATCAGGTCTTCCAGGTTGATGGATTCGATTTCATCAAATACGATTTCCGTGCGTCGGGAATCGCCGAATTTTTCGGAAATGACCCGAATTTCGTCCTTTATTACGCCCCGCAGCTTTTTTCCATCCGCCAGCAGGGATTGCAGGTATTCGATCAGCACTTTGAGTTCCGCCAGTTCCTGCTGCAGCTTTTCGACTTCCAGGCTGGTCAGGCGTCCCAGCCGCATTTCGACAATCGCCTGGGTTTGGGCTTCGCTCAGCAGAAAGCGGTCCATCAATCCCTTTCTGGCGCTCTCTATGTCCCGGGAACCCTTGATGATGGCCACGACTTCGTCGATGTTGGCCAGGGCGATGACCAACCCTTCCAGAATGTGCGCCCGTTCCTGGGCCTTGTTCAGGTCGAAGGTGGTGCGCCGGGTAACCACGTCCACCCGATGCCCGACAAAGTAGCGGATCAGATCCTTCAAGTTGAGGCTTCTCGGTTGTCCCTGCACCAAGGCCAGGTTGATGACGCCGAAGCTGGATTGCAGACTGGTATGCGAAAATAGCTGATTGAGCACGACCTTGACGATCGCGCCCTTTTTGAGCTCGATGACGATCCGCATGCCGTCGCGATCGGATTCATCGCGTATTTCCGAAATGCTGTCGATCACCTTGTCCCGGACCAGTTCGGCGATCTTGATGAGCAGATTAGCTTTGTTGACCGCGTAGGGGATCTCGTTAAAAATTATCGTCTCTTTGCCTGTTTTAGCCGTTTCGATGACGAATTTTCCCCGGACGATAATCTTTCCTCGACCAGTCAGATAGGCATCCTTGATCCCCCGATGCCCAAAAATGATACCCCCCGTCGGAAAATCCGGCCCTTTTATATAATTCATCAAGCCTTCGACGCTGATGTCCGGATCATCGATGTAGGCGGCCACGGCTTCGCAGACTTCGGTCAGGTTGTGGGGCGGCATGTTGGTGGCCATACCCACGGCGATGCCGCTGGACCCGTTCACCAGCAGGTTTGGTACCGCCGCAGGCAGCACCGACGGCTCGACCAGGGATTCATCGTAGTTGGGAATAAAATCGACGGTATCTTTTTTCAGATCCGCCAGCATTTCATCGCCGATTTTGGATAGTTTTGCTTCCGTATAGCGCGATGCCGCCGGCGGATCGCCGTCCACGGATCCAAAATTCCCCTGGCCGTGCACCAGCGGATAGCGGAGCGAAAAATCCTGGGCCATGCGCGCCAGCGCGTCATACAGCGATAGATCGCCGTGGGGATGGTACTTACCCATGGCGTCGCCGGTGATGCGGGCGCATTTCTTGGTCGTCGCGTTGGGCCGCAAGCCCAGGTCGTCCATGGCGTACAACAGTCGGCGATGCACCGGCTTGAGTCCGTCCCGCACGTCCGGCAGAGCCCGGCTGACGATAACCGACATAGCATAGTTGAGATACGCGGTTTTGACCTCATCCTCTATGGCGACGGGAATAATTTTACCGGTAATTTCAGCCATGACCGTTCCTTTTTACACGTCCAGATTGGAAACGGTCAGCGCGTTTTCTTCTATGAAGAGCCGCCGAGGTTCAACCTGTTCCCCCATGAGGGTGGCGAATATGCGTTCCGCTTCAACCGCATCGTCCATGTGCACTTGCATGATATTGCGTCGATCCGGATCCATGGTGGTTTCCCAGAGCTGTTCCGGATTCATTTCTCCCAAGCCCTTGTAGCGCTGGATACCCACTTTTTCGGGATCCCGGCCGGACTCGCCCAAAAGCTTGTCCTTTTCCAGGTCGTCGTAGGCGTAGAAGGTTTTCTTTTCGTAAGAAACTTTATACAGCGGCGGCATGGCCAAAAAAACGTGCCCCCGTTCGATGAGGGGCGTCATGTACCGGTAGAAGAAGGTCAACAGGAGGGTCCGGATGTGGGAACCGTCCACGTCGGCGTCGGCCATGATGATGATCTTGTGGTAGCGGATTTTGGAAACGTCGAACTCCGTTCCCGCGCTGCCGCCGATGCTGGCGATGATCGGCTGCAGCTTTTCATTTGTTATAACTTTTTCGATCCGGGTCTTTTCCACGTTCAGCATCTTGCCCCAGAGGGACAGGATGGCCTGATAGCCCCGGTTCCGGCCCATTTTGGCGGAGCCGCCAGCCGAATCGCCTTCCACGATGAACAGCTCGCACTTGGCCGGATCCTTTTCCGAACAATCCGCCAACTTGCCGGGCAACCCGGCGCTTTCCATCAGGTTCTTCCGCCGGGTGGCGTCCCGGGCTTGCCGGGCGGCGATGCGGGCTTTGGCCGCCAGGATGGTCTTTTCCAGAATATTGTTGATTATTTCCGGATGCTGGTCCAGGAACAATTCCATCTGTTCGTTGATCAGGGATTCTACGATACCCTTGACTTCGGAGTTGCCCAATTTGCCCTTGGTCTGGCCTTCAAATTGCGGATTGGGCACTTTGATGGACAAAATGGCCGTCAACCCTTCGCGGACGTCATCTCCGGACAAGGATTCTTCCAGTTTTTTTACCAACTTGGATTTTTTTAGGTATTCATTGAGCGTCCGGGTCAAAGCCGATTTGAAACCCACCAGGTGCGTACCGCCGTCCCGGGTATTGATGTCGTTGACGAAAGAGAACATGTTTTCATTGAAGCCGTCGTTATACTGGATGGCGCATTCGACCTCGATGTCGTCCCGGACGCCTTCGATATAAATCGGCTCCTTATGCAGCACCGTTTTACTCTGATTCAGGTATTCGACAAAGCTTCTTATCCCCCCCTCAAACATGAAATCATGGCCTTTGGGAGTCATCAACCGTTCGTCCCGGATGGATATCCGGATACCCTTGTTCAAAAAAGCCAACTCCCGCAGTCGGTTGGAGAGCACGTCGAAGTTATAGGTTATGGACTCAAAGATGGACTGGTCAGCCTTGAAACGGACCATCGTGCCCTGCTTGTCCGATTCACTGACAAATTTTACCGGTTCTTCCGGAATTCCGATCCGGTATTTTTGAAAGTGCAGCTTGCCTTCGCGGTACACGTAGGCTTCGCACCATTCGGACAGCGCGTTGACGACGGAAACGCCGACGCCGTGCAAGCCGCCGGAAACCTTATAAGACTTTTTGTCGAACTTGCCGCCCGCGTGCAGACGCGTCATCACCAGTTCCAGCGCGCTGATTCCCTCCGCTTCGTGGATTCCCACGGGAATGCCCCGGCCGTTGTCTTCTACCCGGACGATATCGTCCTTTTCCAACACCACCAGTATATCCGTGCAGTGGCCCTGCATGGCCTCGTCGATTGAGTTGTCAACTACTTCATAGACAAGGTGATGCAGACCATCCAGACCGGTGGAACCGATATACATACCCGGCCGTTTGCGGACGGCTTCCAGACCTTTGAGTACCTGGATACTTTGCGCTGAATAACTCGATTCCATCCTGTTTCCTAATTGAGAAAAAAGTTTTCGGTGGGGAGAACCGCGAGGATCAGTATATCCGTCGGAGGCAAAAAAGTAAAGGCAAGCGGTTACCCGGATGATGTGCACAAGTTGTGCATAACAAGGTAAGTGATTGTATTGACAGTATTAAGATTCAATTAGGAATCAGACACCATATATCCCGCTTTTTATAAATATTTCTATTTATATACTATATATTAAATTAATGGCATATTACTATTCATGTTTACCGTAGTACGGCTGTTATTTTCATTTACGGAGATGGGGCAAATTGTGGATAATATGTTAACAACGTGTATACTATTCTCCAACGAGGAAACAAGACGATGTGGGATTACGAGATATTCTGGAAAGAAGCGCTCAGCCAGATTCGTGCCGAACTGGAAGAACAAGAATTTACCATGTGGTTCAATCTGGAATACCAACACTCAACGGAACATGAAATTACCGTCGGGGTTCCTTCCTCGTTCTACCGGGATCAAGTCAAACAACGATACCAGAATCTGATAGAAGACAAGCTGCACGACCTGTCCGGGAAGCCGTTGACCATCCAGTTGGAAGTCAAACCCAAAAAGGCAGAAAACCGGGACACCGGAGCGACCGAGTCCGCTTCGGCCCCGAATACCGCCAAAAAGGGTCCCGCCTTGTCCCTCCCTCGTAAAGAAAAACAGCCCCACGGGCAACTCAACGTCATCTATACCTTCCACAACTACGTTATCGGGGACAATAACAGTTTTGCGTCCAATGCTGCCCTGGCGATCGGTAAAAATCCAGGTACAGCGTACAACCCCTTTCTGATCTACGGGGGCGTCGGTTTGGGAAAAACCCATCTCATGCAGGCGATCGGCAACTACATCTATTCCCAGTCTGCGGCCAAGATTATCTATATCACCGCCGAAAACTTTACCAACGAGTTCATCTACGCCATCAAGGAGGGCCCTTCCAAGGCTTCGGCGTTCAAAAACAAGTACCGTTACGTGGACGTGCTGCTAATCGACGATATCCATTTTTTACAGAAAAAATTCGAAACCCAGGAAGAGCTTTTCCACACCTTCAACGCGCTCTATGACAATAACAAGCAGATGGTTTTCACCTGCGATCGTCCGGTTTCGGAAATAAAAAACCTCAATGATCGCTTGCGATCCCGGTTTGAACGCGGGCTCAACGTGGATCTGCAGCCCCCGGATTACGAAACCCGCTTTGCCATCCTGAAAAAGAAGGCCGAAGCACGGGGCATCGCCATTCCCGACCAGGTGATCGAGCTGGTGAGCAAAAACGTAACCACCAACGTTCGCGATCTGGAATCCGCGCTGACCAAACTTTTTGGCTATCTGGAATTGGTGGGCAGAGAAATCACCGTACCCATCGCGCAACAGTTGCTCAAAGACGTTTTTGCTTCACCCAAACAGACCAATGTGTCTCTGGAAATCATCCAGAAAGTGGTTTCCGATTATTTTTCCCTTTCCTACAATGATTTGAAAGGCAAAAAAAGAACCCAAAACATCGTTTTTCCCCGGCAGTTGTCCATGTACATCGCCCGGGAAATCACCGAGTATTCTACTACGGAGGTAGGCCTCGAATTTGGCGGAAGGGACCACACCACAGTCATGCACGCCTGCCAAAAGATTGAAGAACGCATACGCTCTGATCCTACTCTTGATTCTACCATTCAGACGCTGATCAGAATGATAAAGGAATATAGCGCTAAATCCTGAAATCATGTTAGAATGTTGGGGAAAACCGCCGCTTGGGCGGAAGCCTGGTGGATGTTGTGGATAAAAACCGGGACTTTTCCCGGTAATGTGAGGAAACTATACCGATAACCGGTATGCAGTTACCTGGTTTATCCACTTATTGGGCCGGCTTATTACTATCACTACTATTATTATATTTAGATACTAAGGAGATAGAGAGCTATGAAATTTAGCTGCGAACGAAGCGTTTTGGTTAAAGAAATAGCCATCGCTCAAGAAATAATAGCGTCCAAGAACGCCATATCCATCCTTTCAAACGTGTATCTGGAAGCCGAAAACGACATGTTGACCATCAAGGCAACGGACATCAAGGTCAATTTTGAAACCAGGATTCCCGTCATCGTCCATGAACCCGGTGCAACTACCGTGTTTTGCGACAAATTTTTGGGAATATTGTCGGCCATTCCCGATGGCGAATTGGAATTTGATCAGGTCGATACCAAGATAACGATCAAACCCAGTTTCAAAAAGATCAAATTCCAGCTGAAAAGCATTGCCTCGGACAAGTTTCCCGAGTTCCCGGTTTCTGCGGATGCAGCATTTTTTGATTTTTCAATCAAAGAGTTCAAGCAAATGATCACCCAAACCGTGTTTGCGGTTTCCGACGACGAAACCCGCTACTTCATGAACGGAGTATTCTTTGAGAAACAAGGCGAAGAGTTGGTAATGGTGGCTACCGACGGTCGGAGACTGGCATTTTCGCACAAAACGGTTGGAATGGATATTCCGGACTTCAAAGGCATTATCATCCCGCCTAAGGTTCTCAACCTGGTTCTTCGCCGTTCTGGAGATGAGGGTAGCGTTTCTTTAGCTGTAACCGATAAAATTATATATATTCGTTTCGGCTCGTATCATCTTTCATCGGTACTCATTGAAGGTCAGTTTCCCAATTATCGTCGGGTTATACCGGAAAGCCAGTCCTTCTCATTTGAGGTCAACCGGATTGAAATGCTCGAAGCGCTTAAACGCGTTTCGTTGCTGGTGGAACAAAAATCAAGACGCGTTTACCTCGGCATATCTCCGGGCATGATCTCCGTTTCTTCCGAAGAAAGCGATATCGGCGCCGCCAAGGAAGATATTCCTTGCCGCTATGACGGAGAAGAAGTATCTATCGCCCTGAATTATCGCTACATTGAAGAGCCATTCAAGGTTATAACCGATGAAATGATCAGCATACATTTTACCGAGGCCAATCGGGCCATTACGGTGCAACCCGTACCGGAAAGGGATTTTTTCCACATTGTGATGCCCATGCAGCTTGACTAGGGCATGCCCTTTACTTCCTTACGTACCCGGGGATTTCGGAATCTGGTAGATGCCGACGTCGCGGTCAACGGCCGCGACATTTTTTTGATTGGTGAAAACGGACAAGGCAAGACCAATTTTCTGGAAGCCCTTTATTACTGTTCCTACGCTTCCTCTTTCAGGGGGGTGAAGGATGCCGAACTGATAACCAAGGGACAGACCGGCGTCGCGGTTATGGCCTCCATTCGCGATTCCCGGTATGAACGCGTAGCCATAAAAGTAGAAAACAATAAAAAAACGGTAACGGTGGACAAAAAGACCGTGGAAGACCGGAAAGAACTGCTTTCCGTGATTCCCTCCGTCGTTTTTTGCCATGAGGATATGGAGTTTGTGGCGGGGCCGCCGGAGCGGCGGCGTTGGTTTTTTGATCAGAGCCAGAGCCTTTACGACCCCCTGTACCTGGATGACCTGCGTCGCTATAAAAAAATCCTCAAAATCAGGAACGCGCTCATCAAAGTTAAAGACGTCGCCATGCTGGAGGTGGTTGATCCCCAGATGGCCGCCTATGGGCTGGAACTGGTTGCAAAGCGGCGGCAGGAAGCGCTTCTGTTTTCGGAAATATTTGAACCCCTATATGAGCGGGTAGCCGGCATTTCAGGTATCCGCGTCCGCTACATGCCGTCCTGGAAAGAAAGCGACCCGGAAAAGCTGGTAAACCAGTTGAAACTCCGACGCGACGTGGATCTGTCCTTTGGGACCAGCCTTTCCGGACCCCATCGGGACCGGTATTCATTTATCCGCGGCGACGGCGATTTCTCCGGGAGAGCGTCTACCGGGCAGCGGCGTCTTTTGGCTTTGCTGCTGCGCATCGCCCAGGCCAACCGTTATTCCCAGGTTTCCGGACAAAAGCCGGTGCTTCTGCTGGATGACGTCCTGCTCGAACTGGACCCGGAAAAACGGCGCCGGTTTCTGGCGGTGATGCCCGAGTATGAGCAGGCTTTTTTTACTTTTTTGCCGGAAGAACCCTACGAGCGATACAGAAAAACGGATACTTTGGTATACTATGTCCGGGAAGGACGCGTGGGGGAATGAAAAAAGCCGGAGAATTATTATCTTCTTTTCTGGACAACCGCGTGCTGGACGGGGCACGTACGTATTCGGATCTTTTTTCCACCTGGGAGTCGATCGCCGGGGAAAACCTGGCTGCCCACAGTCGTATCGTCGAATTGGATCGGGGGGTGGTGCAGGTTGAAGCGGACCATCCCGGCTGGATTCAGATTTTGCAGACCAGGCAATCGGATCTGCTGGAGCGGGTCCGTCGCCGTTTCCCGCAGCTGAACATTGCGGGAATTTCTTTCCGGCTGATGCGGGATCGTCGTGATCCGCCGGATGGGGACCAAAAAACCATTGCCGATACCGAAGAACGGGCTGAGCCCGGGACCGGGAAAAATGACTATGATTCGATCCAGGACGAGACCTTCAAGGGGCTGCTGAAACGGTTGGAGCGGAGCATAGCGGACCGGAACAAGAATCATTGACTAAGCCGCCTGGTCCGGGCTATACTGCGGAGCCTTTGTTTTGCCTATAAAGACCTTTATATATAGATCAAGGAGATTCTCCCATGAAACGAACGTATCAGCCCAGCAAAGTCAAGCGCAACCGCAAATTCGGCTTTCGCGCCCGCATGAAGACCCGGGGCGGTCGCCTGGTTCTCAAGCGGCGCCGCGCCAAGGGCCGGATCAAGCTTTCCGCTTCGGATGAAAAGAAGCCGTACTAAGAAAGGGGGTTGCGCTGTCGTTTCGTTTTCGTGGCTACGAGCATCTTAAGTCCAGGGAAGACATCAGGGCGGTTTTTTCCCGGGGACGGAAGGTGTCTTGTTCCGGCGCTAAACTTTTTTACCTGGAAAACAACCTGCCGGTTAATCGTGTAGCCTTTACTTTTGCACGGAAATATGGAAACGCGGTTCAAAGAAATGCGTCGCGTCGATACAGTCGGGAAGCCTACCGTCACGTGCGTCCCCGGCTTGCAACAGGATACGATCTGGTTTTGTTGGTGTACCCCGATGGGGATACCCTTGACTTCCGTACCCATCAGCTGGATACGCTGATGGCCAGAGCCGGATTGTACACGGATACACCGTGATAATGATCGTAAAAAGGCTGATGCTGACGTTGATCAGATTTTATCAAAAAGCCATATCGCCCCATTTCCCGCCGAGTTGTCGGTACACCCCAACGTGCTCTGCCTACGCCTACGAGGCCGTACAGAAGCACGGTCCCGGGCGGGGATTGTGGTTGGCCCTTAAACGGATTCTCCGTTGTCATCCCTTTCATCCGGGTGGCTACGATCCTGTACCCTGAAGCACTTAGAGGAGCCCCATGGAAAAGCGAACATTGTTGGCCGTCGTTCTATCGGTCATCGTCATATCCGGCAGCTACCTGCTGCAATCCTGGCTGGCGCCGCCGGCGGCGAACAAACCGGTAGCGCAACCGACCGAACAGACCAGCAAGCAACCCGCGCCGACTGCGGAAACCGTATCGGAATCAATGCCGGCCACGGGACCGATCGCTGCGGCGGAGACCGAAGTCCAGCCGGTGGTCGAAGAACGGGTGGCCATAGAGACCAACCTGGTCAAGGCGGTTTTCAGCAATCGCGGCGGGGACTTGGTTTCTTACCAGCTTAAAGAGCACAAGGACGGAGCGGACTACCTGGAAATGGTCCTGCAGGGCACCGATGAAGCCCACGCTTTTACCGTTGCCTTCGGCGCAGCGGGCGCGCCGCCGCTCAAAGATCTTTTCAACGTGCGCCGCGTGTCCGACCGGGGGGTGGAGTTTTTCCGGGACTATCAAATTCCCAAAGCCGACGGCGGAACCAGCCGGTTTCGGTTGACCAAACGGTACGAGTTCAGGAACGACGAATACCTGTTTGAGCTGGCGGTCAGCGTGGACGGCGGGTATGACGTTCCGGCGCTGGATTTTAACGGCACGGCCTATACACTGGAGTTCGGACCGCAAATCGGGCCCAAATTTGAAAAACTGAGCCAACGGTATGAATACCGAAATTACTATACCTACGCCAACGGCAAACGAAAACAAGAAAAAATCAACAACAAGACGCCCACCCTTATTCAGACCAGGGTTTCTTGGGCGGCCATCGCGGGCAAATATTTTACTTTCATGGCTATCCCGGATGCAACCCAGTACAGCATCGTCTTCGCCAACAAGACCGCACCGGGAATAAACGAGGGTTCGCAAATGTCTCTGTTGCGGCCGGCGCTGAAGGGATCCAAAACCACCGATCTCTACCGGTTCTACCTGGGACCCAAAACGCAGCGGATCCTGTCGAAGTACGATGACGCGGACAAGAATTCGTATAAGCTGAACGGGATGGACATGACCGCGGTAGCCAACACCAGCGGTATCCTGGGACCTTTGGAAGTCGTTCTCAAATGGCTTTTGATGATCTTTTACCAGCTGATTCCCAACTACGGCGTGGCGATCATCCTTTTGACCATCATCGTCAAGGTGATCATGTTCCCGCTGACCAAGAAGGGTTCCGAATCTACCCTGCGGATGCAGGCCCTGTCGCCCAAGATCAAGGAAATTCAGGACAAATTCCGGGACAACCCGACCAAAATGAACGCCGAAATGGCGGAGCTGTATAAACGGGAAGGCTACAACCCGATGTCCGGGTGTCTGCCCATGATCCTGCAGATCCCCATCTTTTTTGCGATGTACAACCTTTTCAATAACCACTTTGACCTGCGGGGCGCCCTTTTTATCGCCGGCTGGATCCCCGACCTTTCTTTGCCGGAAACCATCTGGAGCTTTGCGCCGTTCAAGCTGCCGATCCTCAACTGGAGCGATGTGCGGCTCCTGCCCTTCCTGTATCTGGGGTCCCAGCTGCTCTACGGAAAGGTAACCCAGACGCCGGACCAGCAGGGCAATGCCCAGATGAAAATGATGCTGTACGTCATGCCGATCATGTTCTTCTTCATCCTTTATGACGTACCGTCCGGCTTGCTGCTCTACTGGATCATGTCCAACTTGCTGACCATGGTGCAGCAGCTGGGCATCAACAAGTATTTGGCCCAGAAAAAAGCCCATCTGGCGGCGACGACCGGACCGGTCATCGCTCCCAAGCGCAAGAAGAAATAGGGATGTTCTGCTCATTGATGACGCAATTATTCTCGCGAGGAGCACGCGTATGATATATGAATTCGAAGGCCGCACCGAAAAGGAAGCGATTGACCTTGCGGCGGAAGAGCTGGGATTGGAAAAGGACGGGTTTGACGTCGAGATTCTGGAAACGCAGAAATCCGGCATTTTCAAGAAAGGGTATGTCCGTATTCGGGTACACACCGACAGCGTAGCTGCCGCCGGCTTTGAAACGGCGGACGAGTACGATTCCGCTAAAACCGCGCCGGATACGATGAAAAGCCGCTTCAGCACTGCGGTTTTTGGCGATCCGGAGCCGAAAAATGCGTTTGAAAAGGATCTGTGCAGCTTTGTTGAAGGTTTGATAGAACGGATGGGGTATTCCGGATCGGTCACAGTATTGTTCCGGGAAGAGCAGAAGCTGGGGCTGAAAATCGATTCCAGCCACTCCTCCATTCTGATCGGGAAAAAGGGCAAGAATCTGGACGCCCTGCAGCTGTTGGCCAATATTTTTGCCGGAAAACTGGGGCAGGAAGAAGTCAGAATTATTCTGGACAGCGAAAACTACCGGGTGCGCCGGGAAGAAGCCCTGGTGCGCCTGGCGTACACGGTGGCCGACAAGGTTCGCGAAAACAGGGGCTCCCTACTGCTGGAGCCCATGAACCCCTTTGAACGGCGCCTAATCCACACCACGCTCAACGACATCTCCGACGTGGAGACCAAGAGCGAAGGCGAAGGCTTGTACAAACAGGTACGCGTGTTCTACAGGGGCTCCCGCCGCTGATTGGTTTTAAGCAGCTTGGTGGAAAGGGGCTACCCGGTTACTTTCTGCAAGGTAGCGGCGAGTTCTTCTTTCTGGAATGGCTTGATCATGAAGGCCTTGGCACCCAACGACAGGGCTTCTTCTTTCAGCGTATCCTCGCCCTGGGTGGTCAAAACGATGACCGGCGTAGACGCCTGGGCGGGGTTCTTCTTGAATTCCTTCAAAAATTCGATGCCGTTCATGACGGGCATGTTGATATCCAGAATAATGGCATCCACTTTTTGGGCTGGGAGCAACTCCAGGGCTTGTTTCCCGTTCTCCGCTTCAATGGCGGTATGCCCCAGGCTTTTAAGCGCCATGGAGACAATTTTTCGCATGGTCATGGAATCATCAACGTTCAGGATAGTCATGTAGTACTCCTTTCGACAAGCTCGAATATATCATGATCACTGGTAACTTTTAAGCGGGGCGCGTACAAATCGCGGAGCTGCGTGCTGCTGGATCCGGCTGTCCGGCAACGCAGACCGCTTTCGGTCAGGTTCCGGAATAGCGCGTCCACGGTGGCGCGGATATCCACCAGGAAGGTCTCTATGCCTTCGATCTGCTGGCGGGTGATATCCTGGAATTGCAGGGACGCCAGTATATCGCCCATGGATTCGTTGACGGCTATGGCGTTTTCCGACAGAGACTTAAAGAGGCTACGGGTCAGTTCATAGGATCTGGTCAGGGCTTCTACGGTTTTGGACGCTTGGTCGGTGTCGGCCTGCACCTTTTGGGTCAGTGATTCGGATCGCAGAATCCAGTGATCCAATAGATCCGCATTGTAGGAATTGAAGGTCTTGACGATTTCCAGGATGTTTTTGGCAAAATCGCTGGTCTGGTTGTTCAGTTTTTGCAGCTCGTTCACGATCACCTTGAATCCCAGCCCTTTGGTCCCGATTTTGGCGGATTCCACGGCCAGGTTGAAGGTGATGAGTTTGGATCGCTCCGAGATGTCCTCGATGCCGATGATCATTTCTTCGGTTTTTTCCACCAAATTGGAGATCTTGCGGATCCGGGCCGTATTTTCTTTGTTGAGGGTCAGAAATTCCTGAATGACCGCCGAACGGTTGACGATGGATTCGTGGGACTCCTGAATCAAGTGTTCAAGGCTCTGGTTGTTGTCGGTGGCCGCGCCGACCCCCAGGGAGCGCATGGCCTGACCCGCGTCCCGGGCGCCGGATTCGGATTGTTCCGAAATGGCGCCGAACCGCTCGAGAAGGGTCAGGACGACGGATTCCGTGTACTGGACGACCCTCTGCAGCAGCAAGTCAATGTAGGGAAGGCGGAGTTTTATTTCCTGCAGTTCGTCCGGGAAGGTTCTAAGGGGAATGTAGCCCGCCAGTCTGGCCAGGGCATCTTTGCGGTCGGCGGAAAAGGAATCCAGCAGAGTTTTTACCTGATCGAGGGGCGATGCCGGGGGATTGCCAAGCCGGGGTTCCGGGTAGGATACTCCGGAAAGAGCGCGGAGGGCCGCATCTTCCTGAAGCAGAATTTCCAGCACCGGCAGCAGTTGTTCCACTATAGCCTGGTGTTGGCTGAGCTCGGCTTTCAAGGAAGCGACAACCTGGTGATTGGTTCTGGCTTGGGCTTTTCTTTTATATTCCGCCGCAGCGACGACCGCCAAAAGGATCAGGCAGATACCGGGCGTGGCAAATAGAAAAATCGCCGACCGCGTCAGGAGCGACAGAATCGCGGAAACGACGGAAACAAGCGATATAATAATTACCATAATGTTCATTGTATATAAAATCCTAGTAAGGTCAACAAATTTTATAGGGGAGCACTATTTTGTACCGAAGAATGGCTGTTTATGTTGTAATTGGCATAGTTCTGATGCCGATCGGGCACGTGCATGCAATGGGGTTGGAGGGCCTGGTCGGAGCCGAAAGCGCGCAAAAGTTGACCGTTGACGGGGTGATCCGTCGTACGGAACTGAAGGACGCGCAGCCGACCCTGGTGCCGGCTACTGAATTTTCACGGCGGCTCGTGGCGGACGTGCGGGATGAACTAAAACCGAACATCCTGATCGAAGCGCTCTATTTGCTTGAAAAGCCCCAGCAGGCCCGCGGCAGAAGTTGGACCGAAGACGAACGGGTATCGATTTATAATAAAACCAGGGCGCTCAGTTCGCTGGCGGGCATTCAGTACTATTCGGCCAGCCGCAAAACCATGCGCACCTTCTACGAAAGGTCCTTTGTCGTCGCAAGCGCGGGCAGCAAAACGCCTCTGCCGGATCCGGTGGTGAATTCTATCCCGGAGCGGTCTCTGCTGTACGCCCGGCATAAGGATCTTACCTTCGGCGACAACGTCTACCAGTATGAATACCGCTTTTCCGGGGACGTTTTGGCGTTCATCCTGAAAAACGAGAGCGGCATGAGTTACGGGATGGTGCCCCTGCTCGGCAAGGGCAATCTCAGATCCGTAGTGGTGATCATGGACACGGAGGACGCCTTGCTGGTGTACGCGGCTTCCATGGTGCGGTCGATGATGATTCCCGGGGTGGAGGGGAAAATACGCTCCTCCTTTGCCAATCGGGCGGATGCGGTCTTTTCCTGGTTTTCCGATCAGGCGTTGTCGGTGCTGAGCAACTCCACGGAAAAGTCGCGTTAAATAAAAAAAGCCGTTCCGGCAAAGCCGGAACGGCGCCTTCCCGGTACGGTCCTGTCTACTGCAGGAGCTGGAGAACGCCTTGGGATTTCTGGTTCGCCTGCGCGAGCATCGCGGTTCCCGCCTGGCTGAGGATCTGGTTCTTGGTAAAAGAAACCATTTCGTTGGCCATGTTGGTGTCCCGGACGCGGGATTCTGCGGCTTGCAGATTTTCAGCACCGATATCGATGCCCCGTACGGCGTGGTCCAGACGGTTTTGGTAGGCGCCAAGGTCGGCCCGTTGCTTGTTGACCTTCTTCAGCGCCTCGTCAAGGGTTCCGATGGCACGGTTGGCGCTGTCCGGCGAGGCCAGCGTCAGGATGGAATCGTCACCGGCGTTCCGGACCCCAAGGCCCTTGGACGTCATGGTGCCGATGTAAACGCGTTCCCGCTGATCCATATTGGCGCCGATATGCAGCCACATGGACGCGGTAACCGAGTTTTCCCCGGTCTCCCGGGCAAAACGACCGGTCAGCATATTCATTCCGTTGAACTGGGCGTGGGAAGCGATGCGGTCGATTTCATCCACCAACTGGGAGATTTCGACCTCAATCTGCATCCGGTCTTCCGCCGAATACACGCCGTTCGCGGATTGCACCGCGAGCTCACGGATACGCTGAATGATGTCCTGGCTTTCCTGCAAAAAACCTTCCGCAGTCTGAATGAACGAAATCCCGTTCATGGCGTTGTTCGACGCCTGGTTCAAACCCCGGATCTGGCTGCGCATTTTTTCGGAAACCGCTAGTCCAGAAGCATCATCGCCGGCGCGGTTGATACGCATGCCGCTCGACAGTTTCTCCATGTTCTTGTCCAGGTAGTCCTGGGTGACCCGGAGAGATCGATCGGCATACATCGCGCTCAGGTTGTGATTAATGATCATAGGCTTCACTCCTTTGGCGTTTTCGGCGCTATCCGCCGAAATGGCGGACTGGTGCGCCGCGGCATCCTTGCCGTTGCTCTACGAAGCAGTAATGTGCCGGAACCCCCAACCCGCCCTGTTCCGGGAGGGGATACCTGAAACCGGACTGTAAAGGTGTAGACCCGACGGGCGCACGGTTACAAACCGATTCCATCAAGAGTATCGGTTTAATAAAAGAGCGGCTTTAGCGGTAGTTGTTTTAAAAAAGGGTATACAGAATACCGCCCACGAGTCCGGAGGCGATTATCAGGATCAACGGATTGATTTTGGTGAAGACTGCGGCGGCAAAGGAACCCAGGCCGATTATGACGGTGATGCCCTTGACCGAGGGGGACAGGGACAGGTTGATGAAGGTCATGGCCACCAAAGAGAGTGTTCCGATGCGCAGGGCGGCGGACACCTTTTCTTTGTCCGCCCGGACCTTGCCGGCGATAAGCATCGCCGCGGTGATGGCCAGCATGGGAAATGAGACGACCGAAAGGGTGGCCAGTATGGCCCCGAGGACGCCGCCCTGCATAAAGCCAACCAGGGTAGCTGCGTTCAAGGCAACCGGACCCGGGGTTACCTGGGCTATGGAGACAATTTGGGCAAACTGAACGTCCGTAAGCCAGCCGGAGCGCAGGGCTTCGTCCTTGATGATGCCCACCGTGGTCCAGCCGCCGCCAAAAGAAATCATCCCGATTTTAAAAAAGGCCCAGAAGAGTTTTAGAAGTTCCATTTGGATTTCCCGATGTAGGCGAAAGCGATCAAGAGGATAAATACCGGCAGCGCGTATCCCTTGAGCAGTATGAGCGCGACGGTCCCGACTGCGGCAACGAGCAGTTCCGGAATGGACCATTTCTTGGTTCGGATCATCTTGTATAACAGGGACGCGACCAGCCCCAGGACGACGCCGTAGGAGCCGACCAGAAAACCGACGATAAACGGAACTTCCGAAATTTGGTTGAACAGGAGGCTTACCAGCACGATCGACCCAAAAGGGGGCAGCAGGATGCCGAAAAAGGAAACCATGGCGCCGGAGATTCCCTGCATGCGTTGCCCGAACAACACTGCCGTATTCAGCGCCATCGGTCCCGGAAAGGACTGGCCGACGGCAAACAGATCGTAAAATTCCTTTTCTTCCATCCAACGTTTTTTGACGATGCGATCGGCAAAGATGGGGATCATGGCGTATCCTCCGCCGATGGTCAGCGCGGAGATGCTGAAAAAGAACGAAAACAGCTGGAACCGCGTCGGTTTGTTCATCGAGTCGGGCAGAATCGGCCTCCTTATGGGGAGCGCTGGGAGCGCGGCCCGCGGCATTTGGTACAACCGAGCACATGGACGTGGGACCGCCCCGGCTTGTCGAACAACCGGGCGATCAAGAATTCATCCGGCTTCAGGGTCTTTCCGCACACCGGACAAGCGCGGCGACGTTCGCCGGAAAGACAATACACGCAACCGCTGATGTGCATCAGCCGGTCTGAGCCGCCCATGGACGGGAAAGCGGAAGATTTTACCCGTTCGCCGGCGGCCAGTTTGGCGGAGCATACCGGACAAACCCGCGGCGCCCCGGGTACGCCTTCGGGCAGGTCGGCAGGGCGGCGCGTCCGCGGCGCGGCGGGTTTTCCGGGGGGTTCCAGACCAAAAAACAGGGTGTACCCAAACCAGAGCAATAGCGTGCCCGTCAGGACAAACAGCACTATCTGAAGGGATGCGCCCATGAAGGCATCATATACGATCGGGGCGCTCCTTGGCGAGGGGCCGGGGTTGCGGGTATACTGCAGGCGTGGCTATCCTCTATATCGTCGCTACACCGATCGGCAATCTTTCGGATATCACCTTCCGCGCGGTAGATACGCTCAAAGCGGTGCAGCTGGTGGCCTGTGAAGACACCCGACAAACGCTCAAACTGCTGAACCATCTGGGGATTCGGGTTCCATTGCTGTCCTGCCGGGCCCGGAATGAGTCCTCGGCGGCGGAGAAAGTGGTCGCCAAGCTGGATGAGGGTAAAAATGTAGCCTACGCCAGCGACGCCGGGACGCCCTCGGTGAGCGATCCCGGAGCGGTTTTGGTGCGGGCCGCGGTTGAAGCGGGGCATACCGTCGTTCCCATCCCGGGACCCTCGGCCTTTGCATCCCTGGTAAGCGTCGCCGGAGGGTTGGACAAGGCGGTCGTTTTTGAAGGATTTCTTTCACCCAAGCCGGGAAGACGGAAAAGCCGGCTGCGGGAGCTCTTGGCGCTTGAAACCGGCTTTGTAATCTATGAATCTCCTTACCGGATACTCAAGCTTCTGGATGATTTGGCCGATCTTGATGGGGACCGGTACCTGTGCGTCGGGCGGGAGATGACCAAAATCTACGAGGAATACCTGCGGGGTTCCGTGTCGTCGCTGCGGGAAACCCTGAAAAGCAGGGATAAGCAATTGGGTGAATTTTCGGTTTACGTATCTGGAAAGAAAAACGGTAAACTATTAGAATGAAGATGCCGATAGTAGTTCCATACGGCGAGGTAGGGCAACAGCATGACGATTGATAGAATTGGTTCAGTAGACCCCCTTCAGAACGGCAAAAAGCCCGACAGGGCCGGCGCCGTTCGTCAAAACTCGGAACCCGACGCTGTTTCCCTTTCCACCGAAGCGGTGGAAAAGGGTGAGTTGTACCGGGCGATCGAGCTTGCGTCCGCCGCCGCCGACCTCCGCTCCGACCGCATCGCGGAACTCAAACAGCGGATCAACGACCCCGCGTATCTGAACGATACGGTGATTAAGACCACCGCCGACCGGATTCTGGACGCCTTCGGGCTGTGAGCTTTTAAAGACGGCAGCATGGAGGCGGAACCCCGGGTTCCGCCTTTTTTTTCTGAAAACGGCAAGGTTGCGGAAACGGGAGCGTCGGTATGGCTGATATCGCCTTCAAATTGGACCCCAAGATCATTATAGGCACCGAAACGGTCAATCGGGTCGGGAGCCTCTGTTCTTCTTTCGGGAGCAGGGTCCTGGTGGTTACGGAACAGGTCCTGTACGAAAACCGGATCATCGAACGGGTGGTGCGGGTGCTGCAGGACGCGGGGATCGAAGCCATCGTGTTCGACGAGGTCCCCGCCCAGGCGACGGCGGAAGTGGCGAATTCCGCGGCCGAGCTGGCCCGGGGGGCGCGCTGTTCTTCGATTATCGGCCTGGGGGGCTTGAAGACCCAGGTCGTTTCCCGGTTGGCTGCCCTGCTTTTCGAGCCCGGTTCATACCTCTTCGACCTGCTGGATGGCGCCGAAACCGATAAATCCTTCTTGCCCTATATCGCCATTCCGACCACCGGACGGGATCCTTTTCTTTTTTCTGATCATTTTGTCGCCGTAGACCCGCGGGACCGCTCGGTAAAACTGGTCAAGTCGCCGACGGGCCTGTGTACGGCAGCCATCATCGACGGCGGTCTTTCCGAATCCTTGTCCGGCAAGTTTGCCGCGACCACGGCCTTTGACGGTTTCTGCGTGGCGGTGGAAGCGTATTGTTCCACCAAAAGCAATTTTTTATCCGACGCCATCCTGGAACAGTCTCTGGCCTTGTACGCCCGCATCATGGATTCCTATTCGGACAACCGGGTATTCGACCTGGTCGGCGGTTCCACCCACGCGGGCTTCTTGATGGCCCTGGGATCTTCGATCAGCGCGCCCGGAATCGGCACCGCCCTGGCCTTTGCCCTGAACGGGCGGTTTCCGGTGGCCAAATCCTGGTGTTCCACCGTGTTGCTGCCCTACGTGCTGGAGCGCCTGGTGACGGCCCGGCCGGACCGGATGGCCAAGGTGGCGGCTTTGTTGGGCGAACCCGTGGAAGGCTCCGCGACGGCGGACGCCGCGGCGATGGCGGTGGAGGCCATTCGACGACGGATGGGGCTGCTGAAGGTTCCCGCGCGGCTGAAGGAGTTCGACCTTTCTCTGGACCGACTGGTTCCGGTGGCCGAATCGGCGCGCAACCTGGATTTTGTATCCTACTCTCCCCGGCCGGTCTCCACTGAGGATGCCTACGACATACTGAAGCAAGCCTACTAAGCCCATGGTTCCGCTGCATAAACTTGCCCGGCTGCCGCGGCATCAACGGCTGAGAAAATGCGCCAAGATCCTGGAGGAATGGGAAAGAACGCTGCCGGCGGCTCCGGACGCACGGGATTTGCCGCCCTTCGAGTATCTGCAGGACCTTTTTGCCATGCTCGCCGAAGACGGTGAATTCTCCTCTGCGGCTCGGCCGGCGTTGGCGGAAGCCAGCCAGGCCTTTTCCGCCCTGAGCGCCGTCGATCTGCCCCTGGTCAGAAGACACCTTAATACGGCCCGTCATATTCTGCTGACCGAAACCGGATGTACCGTAGCGGACTGGGATTTTATCGACGCCGCGGGCAGCTTGAGTCCGCAAAAACGCCGGGTGCTGTCAGGCGTGGGCGTATTTCTGGAGGATATCCGCTCCCCCTTCAACGTCGGATCTCTGTTCCGGAGCGCCGAATCCTTCGGCGTGGAGCGCCTGTATCTTTCGCCGCTCTGCGCCGATCCCCGTCATCCCCGGGCGTTGCGCAGCGCCATGGGTTGCGTGGACCTGGTTCCCTGGGAGCGAAGGGAACGGAATGAGCTGCCTTTTCCGGTTTTTGCGCTGGAAACCGGCGGTACGGACCTGGATTCGTTCGTGTTTCCAGCCCGGGCCACCCTGATCGTCGGTTCGGAAGAGCTGGGCGTACACCCGGCGTCGCTGGCCGCAGCGGACGCTTCCGCCGGCCGGGTCAGCATCCCCACCTACGGCGCCAAGGGTTCTTTGAACGTCGCCGTGGCTTTCGGCATCGTGATGCGTAGCTGGAGCGTGGCGCTGGAGCTCGGCGCTCCAGCGTGACGCTGGTCAACGGTTCCGCTGATTTTCCCGCTTGAACCCGGAAGCAAAACGTTCGATCAGGGCTTCGATCTGCTTTTCCGAAGAAATCCCGAAGGTGGTCAGCGTTTTCCGGTCCAGCTGGTCAAAGGCCACGTTCTTGTTTTCAAATTCGCACAGCATATTGGCCAGGTAGACCGTTTCCACCAGGTCTTTAACTTCCGCAGGAGCGACCGTCGGATCATGGTGCAGGCGGATGGCGGCCACCAGGTTATCGGGGAAATTCCACTTTTCGGCGATCAGGGCGCCGATCTCGGCGTGGTTCATGCCGGCGGAAAGATCCTCAAAGGTGGCGGCGGGAATTTCCTTGTCCGTGCAGAAGGCACGGATCTTGTTCAACAGGTCGGGATGCACGTTGGCAAAGATGATTTTGCCCATGTCGTGCAGGATGCCGCCGACGTACGAGTCGTCCAGCAGATTGCGGTCCTTCCTGAAGTTCTTTGCCAGGTTATAGGCATAAAAGGCGGTGCGGTACGAATGTTCCCAGAGCGCCTTTTTATCAGCCGTATCGTCGCCCAGCAGTTTTTGGGTTCCATAGGAATACAAGAGGTTTTTGATGCCCCGGATGCCCACCATCTTGACCGCTTCCGAAATGCTGTCCACTTTTTTAGACAGCATGAACTGGGCGGAGTTGACGATCTTGAGCAGGTCGGCGGTCATGGCCGGATCCATGCTGATTTGGCGGGCGATGTCGGCCATTTCCGACTTGGGATCGTTGATCAGTTTCTGGATGACTACGATGTTCTCAGGAAACTGGGGCAGGCTGCTGACCTGGTCGACGATGGCGCGGGATAAAACGGAAACGTTTTCTACCCGGGTCTGGTCGATGGGAATGGATACCCTGGCTACCGTCTCGGCTTCGGTCCCGAGTATGTCGAAGCAGTCTTCATCCAGGCCCACCTTTTTCAGCATGAGCACCAGAATGACCAGGCCGAGCCCGGCGCCTTCGGAATCGTCCAATACCTGGGTCAGGGCTTCTTCCAGAGAGTTGTATTGGCGCGAGCGGGCCAGCTTATCGTGGATGCGGATCAACTCGGTCTTGGTCACCGCGACGTTGTTGCGTATTTCCAGGTTGATGATATTGCCTTTGACGTGGAAGATCAGCTTGATGTACAAACCCTTGTCTTTCTGGAGTTGAAGGTAGTGGGCGATGTTTTCCAGCGTGTCGGTCTTGAAATTTTCCATCCCCGCCTTGTAATCTTCGGGCACGCTCAGATCAAGTCCGCGTTCCATAAAATAGACGCGTTTGGTATTGGCCTTTTTGGCGTTGACCGCCAGCTCGCGCACGCAGTAGCTCATATAGTCCTTCAGCTTTTCTTGACCCAGCTCCCGGAGAAAAGCCTCAAGAACCTGTTCGATGTACACTTCGATTTCGTGGGGAAGGGTATAGGTCGTAATGGTCAAGGGAATGCCGGAGAGCACTGCCTTTTTAATCTTACTCACGTCGACGGTAAGTTCTTGCGCTGCAGCCATATTACTTTTCCTTATCGCTTAAACTCTTGCTACGACCGTAACAATATCTATCAGTATAACATCCTGAAGCGATGATTCGCAAGAACCAATCGTATCCGGCGTCTAAGTTTCGTAGCGGCGAATGACGTCCGCCATCCGTTTGAGCTCCTGGGACACGATTCCGTTGACCGAACCGGCCGGATACTGGCCCTCCCGGTCCGGGGCGCCGGATTCCTTGCCCGTCAACACTTCCAGGGCCTGGTCGATGGTATCCACCCCGAAGAGGTGGAACTTACCGGCCCGGACGTCGTCCTTGACGGGCTCCGAGAGAATCACGTTCCGGATATTTCGGCGGGGAATGATGACGCCTTGCGTTCCGGTCAGGCCCCGGCGGGCGCAGACGGCGTGGAAACCCTCGATTTTTACGGAAATTCCGCCTACGGGCTGCATGTCGCCCAACTGATTGACGCTCCCCGTCATCGCCAAATCCTGGCGTAGGGGAAGGCCGGAGATGGCGGAAATAATAGTGCACAGCTGTACCGCCGTGGCGGAGTCGCCGTCGATGGGCGTATACATCTGTTCAAAGCAGACGCTGGCGGTGATGGAGAGCGGATAGGTCCGGGCGTAGCGGCTCCGCAGGTAGCCGGAGAGTATCAGAACCGCTTTGTCGAAAATTTCACCCGACAAACCCGACTCGCCTTCGATATTGATGACCCCGCCGTCTCCGGGGGCTACCCGGGCGGAGACGACCACAGGCAGTCCGTAGGCGTAATAGCCCCGATCGTGGATGGCCAGGGCGTTGGCCTTGCCGACGGCGGATCCCGTCGACTGGAGGATGATTTCATCGGAAAGAATCATGGCCTGTACGTTTTCTTCCGGCAGCTTATGCATGAAGGCGCGCATTTCGACCGCCCGGTGGATCGCCGCCGCGTCCAGTTCGGTTTTGCCGTCCTTACCGGCCCACCAATCGGCTTCGCGCAAAAGGTCGGTTATGCGGGAAAAACGGGTGCTGAGTTTTTCTCGCTGTTCCGTATCCCGCACCGCGCGTTCCAGCACGGCCTGGATGCCCGCCTGGTTGATCGGCCTGAGTTTTTCTTTGCCCACGATGGTGGCCAGAAAATCCGTATAGCTGCTGATGGATTCGGGGGTCAGATTCATGGAAGAGTCGAACTCGGCGCAAATTTTAAATAATTTCTGAAAATCCGGATCAATCTGGTAGAGAAGGTCGTAGCTGGATTCATCCCCGATCAGGACTACCTTGACGCGGATTTCCAGAGCTTCCGGTTTGATGAGCGCCGGCGCCTGGAAGGGGCCGCCGGGATTCTGGATTTCCACGATCCCTGTTTGCAGAACGCGTTTCAGGTAGGGCCAGGCTTCCTCATCGTTGACGATGTCTTCTGCCTTGATGACCAGGACGCCTCCGGCGGCTTTTAACAGACTGCCGCCCCGGATACGCAGATAGGAGGTGCGTACGTCCTCGGTGGCGGTGTTGGCGGCTTCGATGGTGCCGACCAAGTTGGACAGGGTGGGCCGGTTTTCAAAAACAACCGGGCGTTGCCGGGTGTCGGTTCGATCGACGACGATGTTGACGCCGTATCGAGCCAAACCGGGATGCCGGCGATGACGTCCGGCTTGTTCCTGGTCAAGGCGATCCTGGGTAAAGTAGAACAAGTGGGCCAGGATGTCGTTTTCTAAAGACTCCAACCAGGCTCGGGGCTTTTTTTCCGTATAGATGGTTTTAAGGCTTTGCAGTTGCGCCCTGATCAGGGGGTCGATCATTTCCGAGGTCAAGCGGGCTACGCGCTTGTCCAGATCGGCGCGTTCTGCTTTGAGCGACTCGAAAAGAGCCTTCATCCGGTCCATCAGGGCATAATATTTTTCCCGCAGCGCATTCCATCGTTCCGTCGTCAGGCTCCCTGCGGCGACCATGCTCTGCAGGGAGTCAAAACTGGCCGGCGTACCGTTCAGCAGGGGCACGATATCGGTGGACTGGTCTTCGCCGTCCGACCTTTGTACGATCTGAAAGTCCGCAGTCAGCGCTTCGGATTCAAACTCGGCCAGTTTGCGATTTTCTTCCTTTTCCATCTGCGCCAGGAGGGCGCTCTTTTTTTCCTTGAATCCCGCGCTGTTTTGTTGCCTGAAAAACAGCTTCTTGATGTCCTCTATCAGCGCGTGGATGTCCTGTTTGAAAGACCGGGCTGATCCGGCGGGGAAATAAAGGTAGCGCGGTTCCGAGGGGTTGGAGAAATTGGAAACATAAACAATATCTTGCAGGGTGGCGGTACTTGTTGTATAGTCGGATAATGCCTTGAGCAGGGCGGTTCGGCGGCCCGTTCCGGGTGCCCCCTGGATAAACACGTTGTACCCCTTGGCGGGTATGCCCAATCCAAGAGCCAGGGCCGCCATGGCCCGGACTTGGCCGATTATCGGGGTTTCGGTGTTTTCAACGACCGGTACGCCGACCGGGGCTATCGAAAAGAAGATTTCTTCCGGAGATAGTTCGTGGCTGGTGATGTTCAAGGAATATGCTCCTCTTCGTACCAACTATCAGAGCAGCGAGCGTTCCCGTCAAGGGCGCGTTCAGGGAGGTTCAGGGTGATTTCTGTGGAAGACATCAACGGTCGTGTTCTTTATGAGGATCAGAACCATAAGTTTATCTGGCTGGGCGCGGATCCCCAGGCTACATCCGGCGTGGTGCAGACCAACCAGTACCTTATTATTGATAACGGCCGCGGCGTGCTGCTTGATCCGGGCGGGATACACCTCTTTGCCCGGGTCGTCTCCATCGCCAGCCGGTATATTTCGCTGGACCGGATTGATTCGATCTTTTTTTCCCACCAAGACCCGGACGTTTCTTCGGGGATCGCCCTCTGGCTCGGCGTGACCACCGCCAAGATCTACGTCAGTTCGCTCTGGCTACGCTTTCTGCCCCACTTCGGCATCGTCGACCAGACGCGGGTTATAGGAATCGAGGACTACGGTCCGGCGTTGAAGCTACCCAGTGGATCGTCTTTGCAATTTATGCCGGCGCATTTTCTGCATTCCACAGGGAATTTTTCCGCTTATGACGATACTTCGGGCATCCTGTTTTCCGGGGATATCGGCGCGGCGGTCTTTCCCGCAGGCATGGACCAGGTTTTCATCGACGACTTCAAAGCGGCTCTGCCCTACGTTGAACCCTTCCATCGGCGCTATATGGCCTCCAACCGGGCGACGTCGGCCTGGACCAAGCGGGCGATGGGCGTCAATCCGAAGATGATCGCCGCCCAGCACGGCGCGGTGTACCGCGGAGCCGCGGTGGCGGCTTTCTTGGCCTGGTTCGGCGCGCTTTCCTGCGGCATCGACATCATCGAAACGATCTATACCTGACAGGATGGACACCATGACCGATGAATCATCCGTGTATGAAAATCATGACTTGGCGATCCGGGAATTCGCCAATCGGTATTACAAGAACATCGTGCTGCACACGGTCACCCAGAGCTCGATGGATATCATCGGCTACAACATCGAACGCATCGGTTCCAGCCTGAACACCATCGTCGCCGCGTTCGAAGAAATCCGGGCGACCAGCCACAACACCTCGGGCAACGCGGACCGCATCGATTCCATGATGGACGGGATTCTTTCCAAGAACGCCGAAACCGGCGAAGCCATTACCCATCGGGTAAACGATATCGATCGGGCTACGGACGGCGCCGGACGCATCGGGACGCTGTTTACCGGACTGGCGGAAAAGGCCAAGGAGATCGCTTCCGTAACCGGCGCCATCCAGGACGTGTCGGACCGGACCAACATTCTGGCCATCAACGCGTCGATCGAAGCCGCCCGGGCCGGATCGGTGGGCAAGGGGTTCCGGATCATCGCCAATGAAGTGCGGGCGCTGGCGGGGCAGACCGGCGATTTTGCCAAAACCATCGAACGTTCCATCAAGGAATTTCAGGCCGTGGTCGGTGAAATTTCAGCCGAACTGGGCGGTTTTACTACTCTGCTGGGCTCGTTCCGGGAATCATTTGGCCAAATCCTGGACAGTTATCGGGACAACGCCCAGAAAGTGGACGAGACCGGCGCCTTTTTAACCCAAATTTCCAGCTCCATTCATGAAGAGACCACCGCGCTCAGCGATGGTTTGCAGTCCCTGGAATCCATCTCCGGTTCGCTCCAGGATACGCAGGTCGTATTTGGCGCTTTGTTGAAAACCTACGGCAATCTGGACCGCATTCTGGACCAGGAAGGCAGACGCTGACCGGGGCGGCGAGCGACGCTACGCAAGAAATGGCGATCATCACCGTCCTTTTGGGTGCCTTTTTGTTCTTGGCCCTGATCCGGCCGTTCCTGAAGGTTTTCCGGGGAATCGACGGGATGGCGTTCATCCCGGCGCTGGCTTTTACCCTTTCGCTGGCGCTTTTTCCGGCTTATGGCTTCAGGCCCGAACTGCTTCCCTTGATCCTGCAGGCTTTGGTGCTCTTCCTCCGCAGCTTCAACCGGATCGGAGCCATGATCCGGCACCTACGTACCGACGACTATGGGGAAGGCAACGGCTTTTTCCTGGCTTTCGGGATGGTCTACCTGGCGGCGGCGGTGTGCGTAGCCCTGATTTTTATGCCCCCGCCCCGAGCACCCGTGCCCGCCGGTACGTTTACGGAGCAGACGCTGCGGGATGAATCCCGGGGGCTGGATCTACCGATCCGGGTCTACGGCGCCGAGGGCGGGGCCGGGCCGCGGCCGCTGCTGATCGTCGTTCCCTCGGTAATCGGGACCGCGGATTCTCTGGACTCGGTCTGTCGTGAATTCCGAAAGAAAGGGTTCTTCGTCGTCACCGGGTTTCACGCCGATGCGGCCACACCCTTTTCGGCGCTGTTTGCCTTCATGGCGGGCACAAGGCTTAAAGCCGCCAATCAGGCCGGACGCGCCTTGGAAAACACGCGCCTGCAGGACGCCCGCTTTCTGGTTTCGGCGGTCGTGGACCGGACTGCAAGGGGCGATCCCGTGTTCGCCGGCGCAGACCCGGAGCGGATCGTTTTGGTCGGCTACGGAACCGGGGCGGCGGGCATTACCCTTTTGGCGGGTTCGATCGATCTCGGTGCCGTAAAGGCCGCGATTGCCGTGGAAGGTCCGGTTCTTTCCTACTATGCAACCGAGCAAGGCAAAGCGGAATCGGTACATATATTTAGCCGCGTGCTGGAACGGTTGGTTCCCGACGCGGTCATCGGCATCGGGACGGTCCCGGCAACGCGGATTCCTCTGCTGTTCATCGTTTCCGACCGAGCCCGGGAGCCGCTTTTCCGGGACACCCGCTACGCTGGAATTCTGAGGGTGTTGCGCCTGTCCCCGGTCCCCGCCGCAGTAGCCTCGGTCGGCGGCGCGGGATACTTTGACTTTTCCGAGCTTGCCGTGGAATACCCTCTGTATTCCGGTTTATACCGGGACGCGGAAGGGCGTAGAGCGACGGTGAACCGGCATATCCGCGAAAGCACCACCCTGGCGGCGAATTTTGCGGCTTTGCATCTGGGTTCCGGCCTTCTCCGTACGGACAGAGTGATGGCCGACGTCAAAGTGGAATTATCGGGCCCTTGGAATTCAGACGGGGTGAAGGGTATACTTTCGCCATGACGCTTGACTTGTTGGACCGCTATTTCCGATCCTTTCTGGAAATCGACGGCTATGCCGGTATGGATGATTCCCTCAACGGCATCCAGGTGGACAACACCGGCGGCGACGTCGCCAAGGTTCTCTTTGCGGTGGACGCTTCCCTGGAGACCTTTGAAGCCGCAAAAAACGCCGGCGCCGGCCTGTTGTTTGTCCACCACGGTTTATTCTGGGGCAAGCCCCAAAGGCTCAGCGGTGCTTTCCGGCGGCGCATCGCCTTCCTGCTGGACAACGACATCGCCTTGTACGCCGTCCACCTGCCCCTGGACCAACATCCGGAAGTGGGAAACAACGCCGCCCTGGCCGGCCTGCTCGGCATTGACAACCCCGAACCTTTTGGCCTGTACCACGGGCGAAAAATCGGCTACAAGGGTTCGCTGGCGGAGCCTTTGACGGTGGAAGCGGCGGTGCAACGGATTTCATTCAAGGACCGGCCGCCTCTGGGGGTGTACCCCTTCGGCAAAGCGGTCAGTACGACCTGCGCGGTGGTGTCCGGGGGTGCGGCTTTTGAGGCGCTGCAAGCCATTGATGAGGGCATCGATCTCTACGTTACCGGCGAGGCATCGCACAGCGTGTACCATCAGGCCCTGGAAGGTGGACTGAACATGATCGCCGGCGGCCATTATTCCACCGAGGTCTGGGGTGTGCGGCGGGTCATGGAGCGGCTGGCCGCGGAAACGGGGTTGGAAGTCGAATTCTTCGACGCGCCCACGGGATTATAGGAACGGTATGGACGCAAAAATTCGACCTCTTTTTCTGGCGCTGGCGGTAATACTGGCGGATCAGGTTTCCAAAGCCGCCATCGTCCTCAATTGGCCCAAGGACGGCGTATTCATCCGGGACGTGTTCGGCAACAACCTTTTGTGGATCATCCACGTGCGCAACAAGGCCATCGCCTTCAGCCTGGGCGACGGGCTTCCGGCTCCCGTCCGGACGGTTCTGTTCATCGCGTTGCCCATCATCGTGCTGGTCTTCTTGGTGGCCTACTATTTTAAAACCGACGGGTTTACGCCGCTGCAGCGCTGGGCGGTGGCGGGTATCCTGGGCGGCGGCGTCGGCAACCTGATCGACCGGGTTTTCCGGCCCGCCGGGGTGGTGGATTTTATCAGCGTCAACGTCTACGGGCTGCTGGGTTTGTCCCGCTGGCCGACGTTCAACATCGCCGACTCCAGCGTGGTGGTGAGCGGTATTCTTCTCTTTGTGGCGGTTCTGTATACGGGAGAGCGGAAAAACGGGGTGGCGTCGTGAACAAGAAGACCAATACGGTACTATTCATCCTGGTGGCGACGGGGTTCAACATCTTCATCACCGTGGCGAGTTTTTTGGTGTTGCTGGTCGTCTACGGCCGGCTGGTGGCGCCCCGTTTGCCGGCCCAGACGGCGGCCTGGGGTCTGCCGCTCATCTTTGTCGGGGCCATCGCGCTGGCCTTTGCCGTCTACCGGAAAGTGCTGAAAATGGTGATGCGCCATATCGACGTGGAAAAGAACTTTGATCCCCTTTTCAAGCCGCATCGGCCGCCGCGGCGGGATTAAAAGGCATTTCTAAAAGGATGCGCCCTCAATAACCGTCCGAGAGGGAGCGGTTGACGTCCCGCTGGTAGAGTTCCTGATACACGTAGCTGCGGCCCTTCAGTTTTTCCTTGACCGGCTGGGAGAAGGGGACGTAGCGCCAGAAGATGCCCCGCATTTCCTTATCCATCTTCTGCATGGCGTCGCTTTCTTTGGTCATCCAGATAATGTAGTCTTCTATAAACGCCTCTTTTACGTCGCCCTTCATTTTTTTGGAGACGAACCACTGGTAGTAATTGCCCGTCAGGCCTTCTTCCATCCAGTAGTAGGATGCCTTCTCTTTGGCCACCTGCCAGCGCAGGTCGGCCACGGCGGAAAGCACCGCGTAGGGCAAGCTTTTGGGGAACAGGGGGATGGCGATCCGGCCCCGGCTGGTGGCGCGATTGAAGCGGTCGAAGGGTTCCCAGCAAATTCCCGTGTCGCCGTAGGTCGGAAGCAGGACCACGTAGGGAACGATGCGGTTGACCTTGTTTTTGTAGGATCGGCACAAGGCTTCCGGGTCGATGCTCTCCACCCAGGCCAGCTGGGAAATGACGTTTTCCCGGGTGGCGATTTCATTGGGCATGCAACGGAAGTATTCCCGGCTGAGGATGGGAAAATGGTTTCCCTGGCGGCCGATGGTCAGTTTGGCCATCTGGCGTACGGTTTCAAACTCAGTATCGATGGCGCGGATATCCACCGTAGCTTCGCTGCCCCCGTCCTCCACTTTTTCCAGCAGGGTCTGCACATCGGTCTCGGCCTGGGAAAAATCGCGTAAAAAGCCATCCAGCTCCTTGTCCGTACGGATCATGTTTTTTAAAATTTCCTGAATCTCGTTGAAAGCCCGGCGCTGACCCTCGGAGTATACGGAATCGATGTCCGGAAACCCCGGAAGGGGACTGTGTTCGGCCAGAAAGCGGGCTTTTTCCGCCAGCGCGGCCTCAAAGGAGGCGCGTTCGTCATTTTTGGCCTTGAGCAGGTTGCGCGATCCATCCCGTTTGCCCACCGCCTTGTCCAGGAGTTGCTGCAGGCGGACCTGTTCATTGTTTTTTGCCACCCGGACCTCGTCGGTGGTCGAGGCTTTGATCGCGCCGGTCCCCACCGCCTTGAACCATTCGTCCAGGTAATAGATCGGCTGGGTCAGCGGGTTGTCGACGATGATCTTGCCGAAAAGGTCCCGGTCTTCGGGGGTCAGAAAGGTGGGGTGCAGCATGCCGAAACGGAGCACGAATTTTTTGGAATCCGGCAGCTTGCCCGGGGTTTTCCGAGCGATGCCCAGCAAGAAATCCCAGTAGGCGGTGACCAGCTGCTGGCGATAGACGCCGCGATCCTTGGGGTCCTTGGCGGCGATGAATTTTTGCAGCAGGTTGTGCAGGCGCTGGGAAATCTCGCCTTCGCCGGAGAGGGATTTTTTATAGTATTCCGGATCATTGAAGGCTTGGTGGGGCTGGTCGGCGTATAGTTGGGGCACCTGCGGAAAACTGCCCTGGGACAGGTCGACCTCGGGGGATTCCAGCGTTTCGACTTCCTCAGCACCGAATAAATGCGAATAATCCGGAGAGGGGGAATTAGCGGGACCGCTTTTTGAAGGGCCGGCAGTACCGAGCAGGGCGGCTATTTCCGGATCGATATCGCCTTGGAAAACGTTGTTTTGGCTCATTTTTTTATAAATGCTTTGAATATCTGGAGGTGAGGGGAATTGAACCCCTGACCTTTTGAATGCCATTCAAACGCTCTAGCCAACTGAGCTACACCCCCAGAGGACGACTGGACTATAGCCCAACGCGTCGTTCGTGTCAAGCCAAAGGTTGCAAGCTCGGATATCATATAAGGAACAGTATATGATGTAGCTACTTATCCGTAAAGATCGGGATTCCGTTTTTTATCATTTAATCGTTTGAGAATCCTGGGTAAAGAGATATATTTTAAATATGGAGGCAATTTCAAAAATCGGTTATTTTTGAAATTGCCTCTGCCGTTTCTCGCATTCCTTGCTAATCGCAAGAAATGCTACGAAATCAGCGCAGGTTTTGGTAGATTTTTCAAAATGCGTCTGCATTTTGAAAAATCCTCTATGGTAAGGTATAAATCAAACTCAGGAATTCTACGTATCGGGTTGGGCGCGGTA
>DYPP01000074.1:0-2850 GCA_020719845.1 Treponema denticola
CGATATTAAGGTAGCTGTCCCGTAACTCCCTGAGTTACGGGACAGCCTCAATTGCAAGGGTTGTTGAAATAGCAACCGGCTATTTCAACAACCCGCAAACTACTTGCCAAAGCCCTTTCGCCTGCCCATACTGCCCGCATGCGACCCTTCGAAGTAGTGGCGCCCTTTGAACCCGCCGGGGACCAGGGACAGGCGATCGAGGCTCTGGCAGCGGGCATCCTGGCCGGGGACAAGTACCAGACCCTGCGGGGGGTCACCGGTTCGGGCAAGACCTTCACCATGGCCAAGATCATCGAGCGGACCCAGCTGCCGACGCTGATCGTCAGCCACAACAAGACCCTGGCAGCCCAGCTGTTCCGGGAGTTCAAGGACTTTTTTCCCCACAACGCGGTGGAATACTTCGTTTCCTACTACGATTATTATCAGCCCGAAGCCTACGTGGCCGCCCGGGACCTGTACATCGAAAAGGACGCGGCCATCAACGACGAAATCGAGCGGCTGCGCCTTTCGGCCACCCGCAGCCTGATGGAGCGGGAAGACGTGATCATCGTGGCCACCGTATCCTGCATCTACGGCCTGGCTACCCCGGAGATCTACCGCAAGATGACGGCCACCTTTTCGGTGGGCGAAGAACTGGACACGGATGCCCTGATGCGCCGCTTTGTGGAGCTGCAGTACGAACGCAACGACGCCGTGCTGGACCGGGGCCGCTTCCGCCGCCGGGGGGACACCATCGAAATCTATCCCGCCTACCTGGAAGAAGCCTACCGGGTAGAACTGGACTGGGACCGGGTAACCCGGATCCGCCGCTTCGATCCGATTTCCGGCGCGACGCTGGAAGAGCTGGACCGGGCCATGATCTACCCGGCCAAGCAGTTCGTCATGCCCGGGGACATGATCCGTCAAGCCCTGGACAAGATCAAGGACGAACTGGCGGACCGGCTGGAGTTCCTGCGCGCCACGGGCAAGCTGATGGAAGCCGAGCGGCTCAAGACCCGGGTGGAATACGATCTGGAAATGCTCACCGAGATGGGCTACTGTCCGGGGATCGAAAATTATTCCGCCCCCCTGGCCGACCGCTCCGCCGGGTCGCCGCCGGATACGCTGATCGACTATTTTCCCCGCAGCCACCTGACCTTCGTGGACGAAAGCCACGTCAGCCTGCCCCAGATCGGCGCCATGTTCGCCGGGGACCGCTCCCGCAAGCAGAGCCTGGTGGACTACGGCTTCCGCCTGCCCAGCGCCCTGGACAACCGGCCGCTGCGCTACGACGAGTTCGTGCAGCGCCTGGACCGGACGGTCTTTGTCTCCGCCACCCCGGCGCCGCTGGAAGTCGACCAGTCCGTCCGGGTGGTGGAGCAGGTCATCCGCCCCACGGGCCTCCTGGACCCGGAAATCGACGTGCGCCCCAGCGAAGGCCAGATGGAAGACATCTACGCCGAGATCATCCGGCGCAACGCCGCCGGGGAGCGGTCCCTGGTGCTGACGCTGACCAAGAAAATGGCCGAGGACCTGACCGACTACCTGTCCGGCCTGGGCTTGAAGGTCCGCTACATCCACAGCGAGGTGGAGACCATCGAACGGGTGGAGATTCTGACCCAGCTCCGGCAGGGCGCCTTCGACGTGCTGGTGGGCATCAACCTGCTGCGGGAAGGCATCGACCTGCCGGAGGTTTCGTTCATCGCCATCCTGGACGCGGACAAGATCGGTTTTCTGCGTTCCGCCCGCAGCCTGATCCAGATCATCGGCCGGGCGGCGCGCAACGCTGCGGGCAAGGTGGTCATGTACGCCGACCGGTCCAGCGATGCCATGCGCACCGCCATCGCCGAAACCGAGCGGCGGCGGCAGAAGCAGATGGCCTACAACGCCGCCCACGGCATCACGCCGACCACGGTCAAGAAGGCGATCGCCGACATCCTGGTGCGGCACCAGGAAGAAGAGCAGGCCGCCGCGGTGGCTTCGGTGGAAGTCCTGATGAAGTCCTACAACGTCCTGGTGCCGGCGCAGCGCAAGCAGCTGATCCGGGCCCTGGAGGGCGAAATGCTCGAGCACGCCAAAAATCTGGAGTTCGAGCTGGCCGCCGCCATCCGGGACGAGATCGAGCGCATCAAGGGCCAGGCCGATCCGGGGGAAAAATAAGCCCCCGGGACCTCCAACTTTTATTTTTCCTCAACAAAACAGGTCATAAAAGCTATATATTAAAGAAATGAATACCTTTGCGGGCATGACCCCGGAGTACTATGAATCGGGCGTGGAGATTGAAAGCTACCTGGCGGGCTACCGGAACTATCTTTCCCTGGTGCGCGGCATGGTGCGGGACGCCCAGGCCACGGAAGGCGAAGTCGCGGCCCTGCGCGGTGCCCTGGCGGGCTATCCCGGACCGGTGCGGGCCGGCGCGCATACCGAACCCTGGTGCGGCGACTGGGCCTGCAACCTGCCCATCCTGCGCAACCTCTTCCAGCAGGCGGGCGTACCCTTCCGGGTCTTCGACGACCAGCGTCAGCCGGAGCTGAAGCAGCACTATCGGGCCGGGGGAGCCACCCACATTCCCGTCGTTTCCCTCTGGGACGGCCACGGCCGGGAAATCCTGCGCTGGATCGAAGCGCCCCAGGCCGTCGAGCCGCTCAAGGAGGAATGGAAGGCGGCCAATCCCCGGCTGATGGAGCTCTACGCCATAAAAGGAGGCAACCAGGAGGCGGAGAACGAATTCGCCCGCCTCTACCGGAACATGCTGGCAGACATGTCCCGATGGTACCGGGACGGCTTGTGGGCGGCGACGACCGCCGAAATCATCGCCCTGGCGGCTCAAGGGGCAGGGTCACGATGAAGGTGGTGCCCGCCCCGGCGGCG
>DYPP01000074.1:2950-14833 GCA_020719845.1 Treponema denticola
CGCCGCCCAGGAAGTCTTCTACAAAAAGACGGGCCGCGTAAGTTCCCAGTCCCCGGCCCCGGCCTTTGGTGCTGAAGGAACGCTTGAACAGGTTGGCGTACACTTCTTCGGGCATATCCGCGGGGTTGTGCACCGTGACTACCGCCCGGCCATCCACCGGGGCGCAGGCCAGGCTGATTTCGTCCCCCGCCTGGGAAGCTTCCAGGGCGTTCTTGAGCAAGTTGGAGAGCACCCGCTTCAGCAACACCGGGTCGCTGGTGATCAGCAGCCGGGGCGCCAGGTCCAGCTTCAGGCGCAGGGACCGGGTTTCGGCGATCCGCCTGAACGTGGCGCCCAGGCCG
Organism: Treponema denticola; assembly: GCA_020719845.1. GTDB lineage: Bacteria > Spirochaetota > Spirochaetia > Treponematales > Breznakiellaceae > DYPP01. Next base: position 3,292 of record DYPP01000074.1, read on the forward strand.
GCCACCAGTTCGGCCAGGTCCAGCAGCTGGGTTTCCAGGTGCAGGCTGCCCCGCTCGGCGTCCCGGAGCACCCGTTGGGAAGCGATTTCTTCGGTCAACTGGTCCGCCGAAGCCTGGGCCAGCTCCAGGTACTCGTCGGTGGCGCCGCCGCAGGGTTCGATCAGATGGACCAGGGAAGAAAAGGACGCCGCGGTGTTCATGATGTCGTGCAGAAAAATCCGTTCCAGCGTGTCCCGCCGGGATTCGGCGGAAATATCCACGATGGCGCTGAGGATGTAGGCGGCACCGTCGACGGGGAAGGGCTTGGTCCAGACCATGAGGTCCAGTTGTTCGCTCTTCGTCTGTGCCGTACGCCCCAGCAAGCACTCTTGGGCGTCCAGCGCCCCGTTGAGCGCGCCGGCGATGCTGCGGGCGGCGCCGCAAAAGCGGCAGAAAGCGCCGGTGCCGCAGCCGCCGGGGCCGTCGTCGGCGTGGACGCAGCCGAAGGCTTCGCCCGGCCGCAGCCCGTAGGGGTCGCCGATTTCCGGCGGGACCAGGGCGCGGGCCTTATCGTTGAAGAACACGATCTGCCGGCGATGGTTGAACACCATGACCGCCACCGGAAATTCGTCAAAAAAATGCAGGCCCTGCTCGGCGCTTACCTGCCGTCGCTGGACTTCGACCAGCTCCGACGGGTCCCGGTCCACTTCAAGATAAGGTTCGGCTGTTCCGGAAAAACCTGCCAGCATCACGACCCCCTGTTTGCTCAGGCGCGTAGATCCAGCGCCGCTCTCAGTTTGCTCCGGAATTCCTTTTCCGCCATGTTCTCCCGCAGGTAGGCGGTCAAAAGGGAACGGACCAGCGACGGGAAAGCCCGCCAGTACCGTTCCGGCCAGTCGGCCATGCTCCGGCGCAGCTCCGCCTCTTCCGCTTCCGCCAGGTTACCCTGGGAATAAGCGATGAACTGGTCGATCATGGCGGTCAGAACCTCCGGCGACAACCCGGACTCAGCCTGCGGGCCCATTGGATCGGGCACCCAGGCGGCGAGCAGTTCTTCCAGCTGGGCTTCGGTCAGTTCCGGGGCTTCCCGGCGCAGGATGCGCACCGCCATGGACCGGACCGTGTCCCGGATGCCCGCCAGGCCGGAACCGCCGCTCAGGTCCGACGCCGCCTGATGGGCCCAGCGGGTGGGGTCCGGCAGGCCTTCGGCGCCGAACAGGGCCAGGTCCCGTTTCCGGCGCACCACCGCTGCGGCCACCGCGTCGATGCCCGCCTGGTCGCAACGGTTGAGGATAAAATCCAGGACCCGCACCAGTTCCGCGTCCGCCATTGCTCAAGGATAGTCTTTAAGCCCCATCCGATCAAGGTCACCCGGCGGCGCTTGACGGCCGGCGGCGGACTTGACTCCATTAAACGAATGCAGTATGCTATCAATAATTGGAGTCATGACAATGAACACCATCACCATACGGTGCCCGGATGGCACTTTAAGCGAACTGCTCCGTCGGGAGAGCCAAAAAAGAGGCGAAAGCATCAATAAAATCGTCATCGCCACGTTGGAGAACAGCCTGGCCAGTACCGGCAGTCCTCGTCGCTTCGGGGATTTGGACCATCTGGCCGGGACGTGGAGCCAGGCCGAGCTGGAGGATTTCAACCAGGCAATCGCGGCTCTGGAGCGGATTGATCCGGAAGATTGGCGATGAAGACCCTTGCCCTGGACACCAGCGCCTATTCGGGTTTTAAGCGTGGCCGCTCCGAGGTGGTGGATCAGCTCGGCCGGGCGGAACGCATCTTGATTCCCGTACCGGTACTGGCCGAGCTGCGCATCGGATTTCGGGGCGGCAGCAGGGAAGCGCTCAATCTGGGTGAACTAGAACAGTTCCTCTCCAACCGCCGGGTGGAAATATGCTCCCTGACCGAGCAAACGGCAATACTCTACGCAGAAATATTCGGCACCCTGCAACGGAAGGGCACGCCGATACCCCTCAATGATATCTGGATCGCCGCCTCGGCGATGGAGCAGGGCGCAATTCTTCTCAGCGCCGATGCCCATTTCAACCGGATCGACGGACTCCTCCTCAATATACCGCTCTGATCACCCCCGTGTTGCCGGCAGGGGACTCAGCTTTACCGACAACCCCATCCGATCAAGGTCACCCGGCGGCGCTTGACGGCCGGCGGCGGATCGGTTAGAACCGGAGGCCATGATAGTCGAATTGCTCGGCACCGGGACTTCCCAGGGCGTGCCGATGGTGGGCTGTTCCTGCGGCGTGTGCCGTTCCGGCGACCCCCGGGACCAGCGCCTGCGCTCGTCCCTGTACGTACAAGGCGCCGCGGGGGAGCGGATCGTCATCGACACGGGGCCGGAATTCAGGCTGCAGGCGATCCGGGCGGGGATCGACCGGCTGGACGCGGTGCTGCTGACCCACGCCCACGCCGACCACGTCCACGGCCTGGACGACGTCCGTCCCCTGAACCGGCACGGCGAAATCCCCGTCTTCGGCAACGCGGAAACCGTCGCCGAGGTGGGCGAACGTTTTTCCTATATCTTCCGGACGACCCAGGCCGGGGGCGGAAAACCCCAGATCCGGTTGACCGTGGCGGCGGACCCCTTCCGGATCGGCCGACTGACCATCACGCCGTTGCCGGTGCGGCACGGCGACCTGGCCATCCTGGGCTGGCTGGTGGCCGAAGGCGACGCCCGGGTCGCCTACATCACCGACGCCAGCGCGATCCCCGAAACCAGTCGGGCTTTGATCCGGAACGTGGCGGTGCTCGTCCTGGGCGCGCTGCGCAACCGGCCCCACCCCACCCACCTGAGCTTTGACCAGGCCCGCCGGGTGGCTGCGGAGAGCGGCGCGGAACGGGTTTACCTGACCCACCTCTGCCACGAACACAGCCACCGGGAAATGCTGGACCTGCTGGAATCGGAAAGGTCGAAGGTGGCGCCCGCCTGGGACGGCCTCAGGCTGGAAGTTCCGGAGGCGCCTCTTTAAGGGGAATCGTCACCACAAAAGCGGTCCGAAGGCCCGGTTCGGATTGGACCGCGATGGTCCAGCCGTGGGCTTCCACGATGGACTTGACCGAAGCCAGCCCCAGGCCGAAGCCGCCGCCGGCGCGGCCCCGGTCGCCCCGGAAAAAGGGCTCAAAAACCCGCTGCAAGGCTCCCGAGTCCAGACCCGGTCCGCCGTTTTCAAGCCGCAGCGCGATAGCCCGCCGATCCGGGGTCCGGGCGGCGCTGATCCGGACCGGTACGGCGGCTTCGCCGTAGAGAACGGCGTTGTCCAGCAGGTTTTCCAGCACCCGGGAGACCATGTCCGGGTCAAAGACCAGCGGACAGGGCGCCGGCAGGTCCAGAAGCAATTCCACGGGCTGTCCCCGGACGGCGCAGTTCTCCTCAAGACCGCGGAACGCTGTTTCCAAAAAAACATGAAAGTCCTGCTCGGTCAGGGACCCGCGCCAGACGCCGGTGGTGGTTTTGGCCAGTTCGATCAGCTGGGCGATGCGCCGCCCCAGCAGATCCGCGTTCCGCTTCATGATATCGACGTAGTCCGCCCGCTTGGCCGGCGGGTTTTCCGCCTGGTCCGCCAGTCCGTCCGCCAGGGCGTCCAGATAGCCCCGCACCACCGCCAGCGGCGTTTTGAGATCGTGGGAGACGCCCATGATGAAGCGGTCCCGCCGTTCCCGGTCGTCCTTCAGCTGGGTCCGCATCGCCTCCAGGGAAGCGCCCAGGGGGCTCAGATCTCCCCGGGTCAAGGCGGGGTCCGCGTAATCCAGGTCTCCCGAGGCGATGCGGGCCATGGCCGCCTCCAGACGCTGCATGGATCGGCTCAAGCCCTGGAGCAGCAGGCCGGCGAGCAGCGAAGCCACGACCAGGATCACGCCCAGGCTCAGGGGCACCAGGGGAACCGTGCGCCTGAACGCCGGAAACAGGGGCGGAGCGGCGACGTACACCGTGCCTTCCATACCGGCGTGGGAAAAACGGAAGGCGTGCCGATCCTGCGCCACCGCGCCGTCCCGGCCGAGGAGCCGGTCCAGCGTCGCGCCGGGGCTGAGGTAGAGCAACGTACCTTCATCCAGGACGACGGCCAGGGAAATTCCGTCCGCCAGGGCGTCGAAGCGGCCGAAATCCCGGCTGTCCAGGGCCCGGGGCAGGGCTTCCGCCACGCCGCGCATGGCGATCAGCGACGATTGAGGGGTGTCGGCTTCCAGCAGGATGAACATCTGCACGCCGATGGTCAGCGGCGGCATCAGGATGATGAACAACAGGATGTACAGGATCTTCCGCCGGAGCCCCATAATCAGGCCCCTCCGCCCAGGGAGTCGGGATCGAAGCGATAACCCTTGCCCTTGACGGTCTGCAGCAGCCGCGGTTCCTGGGGGTTGTCCTCGATCTTCTTCCGTATCCGCTGCACGTACACGCCAATGGTCGTCGGGTCGCCGTAGCGTTGGCCCCAGATTTGTTCGTAGAGTTCCTGGGGCGCCAGCGTCTTGCCGGCGTTGGCCACCAGGAAGGCCAGCACGTCGAACTCCCGGGCGGACAGGGGCAGGCGCTCGGGGCCCCGGTGGAGCAGGCAGGCGTCGAAATCCAAGGTATAGGCCCCAAAACGCGCGATCCGCCGCTGTCCGGCATCCTGTTCCGCCCGGGACCGGCGCAGCAGGGCCCGCACCCGGGCGGCCAGCACCCGGGGCGCCACGGGTTTGGACACGAACTCGTCGGCCCCGACGGAAAGCCCGGTGATGATGTCCTCGTCGCTTTCCCGGGCGGATACGATCAGCACCGGCGTGCCGTCGGTCTTGCGGAATTCCTGTAGGAACTCAAAGCCGTCCATGCCGGGCAGGTTGACGTCCAGCACGATCAGGTCGAAGCGGTCTTCCTTCGTCAGCCGACGGGCGTCCTCGGCGGAAAAGCAGAGCCGGGTCTCCAGGCCCTCCCGGGCCAGGTACAGGGCGGCCAGTTCCGCCAAGGCCGGTTCATCCTCGACGACGAGCACCTTTGCCTGCATGGTTTCCCCTTGCCTAGAATGTAGCCTGGACGACGGATACACGCAAGGCGAGCTCCGGCGCGGCGCCGGTCGGGGCGTATTCGCTGTATTCCGCGCCGTAAGCGTAGGTGTAGGCCGCGCTCAGGCGCAGTCGGTCCAGGCGGTCCCAGGTCAGGGTTATCCGGGCCTTGCCGGAAGCGTCCGCCAGGTTGCCCAGCCAGAACAGGCTGACGCCGAAATCGGCGTCGGCCATGTCCGCCATGGAAAGGTTGACCGCCCCGTAGTGGCGGCCCCGCTCCATCAGGTCCGCCGCCGGCAGTACCCCGGAGGCGACCAAAGGCGCAATAGCCGGGAAAGAAGACCGCACAAAGTCCTGATCCTCGTAGCCCAGGCCGTTGTAGTAGTACTGGGCGACGAAGGAGAAGTCCGCGACGTCTTCTTCCTCGCTCCGGGACCAGGAGAAGCCGACGGCAGCCTGGGGGAAAAGTTCGTCCGACCTGGTTTCAGCAGCTATGCCCGTGGGCGCATTGGTGTCGGAGACGATAAAAAGACGATCTTCGTTGCCCCGCAGCACCGCCTCGCCGAAGAAATCGATCCCTCCCAGCGTCGCGCTGAGCGTGGACATCAGCGCCCAGGGGGCGTCGGCTTGCCAGAGACCGCCCAGGCCGAACTCGGCGTTTCCCCGCGTCCATTCGGCCTTGGGCGCCAGCGCCGCCGGACCGCCCGCCGCGGCTTCGTCCAAAAGGACGTACAGATAATAGTTGTCCCCGCCCCGGGGCAGGTGCAGCTTGGCCGCCAGCGGCCCGGTCAGTTCGGCTTCCGGGTTTTCCGGATCCACGGACTCCAGGTTGAGCAGGTTGGCGGGGCTGAAGAAATAGCCCACCCCCCAGTTGGCGGTCTGCTTGCCCGCCCGCAGAAAGAGGCCTTCCGCCGGCGTCAGGTCGGCAAAGGCTTCGCGCAGCACGTAATCATCCCCCTCGGCAAAGGGATAAGCCAGGTCTCCCTTGACCAGGACCCGCAACCGGTCGTCCGGCCGGGCGTCGGCATAAAGGGTCAGGCTCAGGTCGGTGGAGGGCTCCAGGCTGTCGGCGGGGTCGCCGTCGGCGGCGAATTCCATGGCGAACTCCCCGCCCACCTTGACCGTTTCGGTGCGCATCAAGCCGTCCTCGGGGGCTGCCGATTCGGGCGCGGCATCCGTCACCAGCGCCGTTTCCGCGCCGAACAGGTCCTCTTCGGAAAATTCCTGATCCTGTTCCTGCCCCGACACCGCCCCGGACAAGAGAACCAGAACAAAAGCCAACCACACCCAGCGACGGGCGGACGAAGGCCGCGTAAAATCTGCAATCCTCATGGCGCGCTCCTAACGGTTGACCCGTTCGACGTAGGCTTTGGTGAAAACCGCGTCCGGCAAGGGTTCGACGGAAATTTCCGTCCGGGTCAGCTCCGTCTTTTTGCCCTTGACCAGGGCGTCCACCAGCAGCACCTTGTCGGCCACGTACTGGTCGCCCACCCGGACGTAGCTGGTGTAGTAGGCGGTGCGCAGCAGCCGCCGGGAAAGGGAATAGTCTTCGCTCTTCAGCAATAGGCCGTCCTTTTTGGATACCGCGATCCGCTTGAAGGGATAGGTGGCTTCGTCGTTGGTAGCTTCCAGGTCCAGGTACCAGACCTCGAAGGCGCCCAGCTTGCCCGTCGTGGAGCCGGTCACCGCGTAATCCCCCGCCAGGGAAGACAGACCAAAATCCGAGTTCTTGGCGTCCGTGCCGGGCATGTTCTCCTTCATCGACGTACGGCTGAATTTGCGGCTTTCCGGGTCATAGAACCAGAGATTGTCTTCCAGGCGCAGATAGCCCTGCCCCAGCTGGGACTCGGGCTCCAGGAACAGGATCAGGAAACTGTCGTCCCGGTCCCGGCGGAAGGTGCGCGCCGCCTTGACGTCCCGCCCTTCCTGGGGATCGTCGGAGACAAAGCGAATCCGGGCCGCGAAGTCGCGGGAACTGAAATTGCTCTGGGCGTCGATGGTCCGGAGCAGGGCGGGAAAGTCCGGACTCTGGGCTCCGGCTCCGACGGTCAGGACGACCAGCAGTCCGGTCAACCAAAATAATCGCAGGCGTTTCGTTTTCATCAGCTACTCCTTCAGCAGGGATTATTCGTCTTTATCAATAGGTCGCCCGCAGGGCCTGGGCGGGCAGCAGCCGCGACGCGGCGCGGGCCGGCAGGTAGACCGCGGCAAAACTCATGGCGCAGAGGATCAGGAAGTTGCGCAGGGTTCCGGCGGGATCGATGAAGAAGCGCAGGTGGCCCTGGGTCAGGAAGAGGGAAAAGAAGGTTTCCGACCCAAAGTTGAACAGCGAAGCCAGGCCCATCAGCGCCAGCGCCGCCAGAAAGCCCGCCGCGGCGCCCAGGGCGGTCAGGCTGACCGCTTCCACCAGAAAGATATCCCGGATTCCCCGGCGCTGGACGCCGATGGCCCGCATGGTGCCGATTTCGGCGGTCCGCTCGATCATCACCATGCGGTAGGAATTGAGCATGCCCACCATGATGATGGCCAGCAGCAGCACGAAAATGCCGAACGAAATGATGTCCAGCGTGTCCACCAGGGTCAGCAGGGGGGCCATCAGGTCCTCGATGCCGCTGACGGCGAACCGCGTGCCCGTCCAGCGCTCGCCGGAGTCCACCGAGCGGTTGCCGCCCATGCCCATCATGGCGCGCATGCTGCCCATGCGACCGTGCAGGGAACCCGTATCGTCCCGGGACACCACGGGCCCCGCCGCCTGGAGCGCGGCGTACGCCGTCCTGAGCGCCTTTGCGCTGTCGCCGACGTCCTTCAAAAATACGTTGATGATCTGGAATTCCCCGGGCTCCAGGCCGATCAGGCCGTTGAGCGTCGCCTGATCGGTATAGCCCGAGCTGATCCCCAGGGTGCCCCCGCCGGCGGTGGTGGCCACCAGGCGCAGCTCGCCCACGTTCTGCTGTCCCGTGACGGTGGCGGTCTTGAAGATCACGCTCTCGCCGATGGCCACGCCGAGCTTGGCCGCCGCCGCCGCCGGCAGCACCAGGGAACCCGGCTGGTCCAGATCGGCCAGCGAACCGGCGTTGATCTCCAGCCTGGACCGGAATTCCCGTTCGTCGGAAAAATCCACGCCCTCGACGCGCTGGGATACGCCCCGGGTGCCGAAGTACAGCGTGCCCGTGGTCCGGGTCCGGCGGTGCACCGAAGCCACCGTGTCCCCCAGGGCGGCGATGGCGGCCAAAGCCGCCCGGTCATCCCGGATCAGGCTCAGTTCCGACCCCAGCGGGCTGACCACGCTGCCGCTGAAGTACAGGTGTCCGCCGAAGGCGTAGGAAAAGTTTTCCTTCACCGTGAGCAGGATGCCCCCGGTAAAACCGTTGACCAGGGAAATCACCAGGAACCCGAAGGCCACGGCGCCGCCCAGGAGCAGGCTCCGCTTTTTCTGGCGCCCCACGTTGCGCAGGGCGATACGTACGGATTGATTCATTCCGATACTCCTCATGCTCGCTGCATGGCGACGACGGGGTTGATCTTGAGGGCCACCATCGTGGGGTACAGGCTGGACGCCACACCGATGCCGACGGTGGCCAGCAGGCTGTAAGCCACCGCCGGGAAGGACAGGGACGGATACAAGGTCGCCCCACCGAACAGCAGCTCGAAGAAAAGGTTGCTCGCCGGAATGCCCACCAGTCGGGCGGTTCCGATCGCCAGCGCCCCCAACAGGATGCCCAGGATGCCGAAAACCAGGGCGATGGAAAGGGTTTCCCAGAGGATCATCGCCCGGACAAAGTTCTTTTTACCCCCGATGGCCCGGATGGTGCCGATTTCGGGAATCCGTTCGGTCACCGATATGACCAGGGTATTCATGATGATGATGATGGCCACGATGGAGACGATCAGCACGATGACGTTGAAGACGATCTGGATGGAATAGGCCAGTTCGGCCATCATGCCCGCGCCCCAGCGCCAGTCGTCCACCTCCGCCGTCACCCCGGCTTGGCCGATGGCCGCCGCCAGCGCCGACCGCACCTGGTCATAGGCCGCGGCGTCCTTAAGGCGCACCAGAAGAAAATTCCAGGCCGCTTCGTCGTCCACCGCGTAGCGGTCCCGCACCGAAGTGTCCCCCAGGATGGCGTCCAGGTTCGCCGCCGAAGTCCCCGGGGCGGGCGTATTCTCCGCCACCAGCTCTCCGGAACCGAACAGGTCATCCTCGGAAAATTCGGCAGCGGCGCCGACCGGAGCGGCTTCCGCCCCGGAAGGGGCGGAGACGGCGCTCATGCTTTTAAGCGAACGGAGCGTGGCGGCGTCGATCAGGGAGATGCGGCTTAAAGGCTCATTGCCCCGGCGGAAACGGAACACGCCGGCGACTTCCGCTTCCCGCAGGCGCATCCCCGCCGTGCCCGTGCCGCCGACGGTTATTTTTTCGCCCAAGCGCAGTTTGCGGCCCAGTTCGGCTTCGACTTCATCCCGTACTTTGACGGACAGGAGCACAAAGGGACCTTCATCGGGGGGAAAGCCGCCTTCCAGGAACTCGATGGCTTCCGGGAACATGCGCCGGTAGGCGGCAAAGTCCACGCCCCAGAACATGCTGAACCCCAGGGTTTCTTCTTCCATGGCCAGGGTGCCCGCCCCGGAGATCAGGGGCAGGGTTTGCGTGACCGCCGGCTGGGCCCGCGCGGCGGCCAGGATGGCGTCGTAGCCGGGCACGACGGGAACTTCGGACCCCGTGGGATTGACGGGCATCAGGGAAAAGAAGTCTTCCGAAACCCCGTGCACGATCAGGTCGCCGGTATAATTTTCGGCAAAACTTTCCCGCAGACCCCGGGTCACGCTGTCCATCAGCGAATTGCCCGCCACCATGAAGAAAATGGCAAAGGCGATCAGGAAGCCGACGATGGCCGTCTTGGTCTTGTGTTCCAAAAGGTTGCGGAAGGCGATGCGCAGGACGATCATCGCGGGCCTCCGTCCTGCTTGAAGTTCTCGGCGATCAGGCCGTCCTTGAGCCGGATGACGTGGTCGGCGATCTCTACGATTTTTTGGTCGTGGGTGCTGAAAACGAAGGTGGTGCCCAACTCCTTGTTCATCCGCTTCATCAGCTCGATGATGGACTCACCGGTGGCGGAATCCAGGTTGGCCGTCGGCTCGTCGGCCAGCACGATCTTGGGTTTGGCCACCAGCGCCCGGGCGATAGCCACCCGCTGGCGCTGTCCGCCGGACAGTTCGTTGGACCGGTGCCGGGCCCACTGGCCCAGTCCCACTTCTTCGATCAGAAAATTGATCCATTCCCGGCGCTCCGCCTTGGCCACCGGCGTCTCGCCGATCAAAAGCGGGAATTCGATGTTCTCGTAGACGTTGAGCACCGGAATCAGGTTGAAGGACTGAAAGATGAAGCCCAGGGTGCGGTGCCGCAGCAGGGTGATGTCCTGGTCCGAGAGGGAGGCGGTTTCCACGCCGTCCACGACCACCGACCCCGCGGTGGGCGTATCGATGCAGCCGATCAGGTTGAGGATGGTGGACTTGCCCGACCCGGACGGCCCGGCGATGGACACGAAGTCGCCCTTGGCGATCTCAAAATCGACCCCCTTGACCGCCTGGACCTCGGTTTTGCCCAAAGGATACGTTTTCATGACCCCTTTCAAGTCGATAATTGCCATTTGATGCTCCTTCATGCCCAGGAAGATACTAAAAACGGCTCCCGGAACCTATAGACAGGGGATGAAGGAGGGATAACATTTTGTTATGTCCACGCCTTCGGCGGGGCGATGATCGCCTTCAGCGAAAGCAAATGCTGTTTTTGTTAAACTGAAGCAGCGATAGTCAGCAACTTGACGATTTGCGATTTAGTGTGTATTATACACACGTGAAGAGTGCAGAAATTATTAAACTGCTAAGGGCAGATGGCTGGTTTATCTTTAACATAAGAGGAAGCCATCATCAGTTTAAACACCCTTCTAAGTTGGGAAAAGTAACTGTTCCACATCCAAAAGCTGATTTGCCTATTGGAACAGTGAAAAGCATTTTTCGGCAGGCCGGCTTAAATTGGGAGAAATGAAATGAAATATCCGGTTTATCTTGAGAAGGATATTGGTAGTGATTATGGAGTAACAGTACCTGACCTTCCAGGTTGCTTTTCTGCGGGTTCCACCATAGATGAAGCAATGGAAAATGTTGAAGAAGCTATTTTAACCCATGTTGAAGGGCTATTAATGGATAATGAAGTTATACCGAATCCAACTTCGATTGAGAAACTGAAAATAGAAATTTCATCACCAAATACTATATGGGGATTAGTTACTATTGACATTGGAAAATTATCAAAGGAAGTAAAACGAATAAATATTACAATACCTGAAAATATTTTATCAAAAATAGATTCGTTTGCTCAGCGAGAAGGAGAGACAAGATCCAGATTTTTAGCTTCCGCTGCGATTGAATATATTGCACAACACAGCTTGTCGCGGTGCGAATAATTGAGGCTGTCTGATAACTCGGTTAGTTATCAGACAGCCTCAATATTTTCTCGGATTTTGGCGGATTTAAACGGTTTGTGTTGCTAGAACCAGGTAAA
>DYPP01000075.1:0-1167 GCA_020719845.1 Treponema denticola
TATGGCGGCCCTCCGCCTTGGGCGCAGTTGTCCCGGCGACACAGGAAACCGTCAATACCAGGAAGATCACGATGGTTGCGGATATAATGAAGGCTTTCACGACTAAATATATCATACTTAAACCGGGCACGGGTCAAGCGATATATGCGGGAGGATAATTTGGTGGCGTGATCCGATTTCCCCCTCCGTTGACAGGGGCTAACTCTTTTTATTAGATTTGTTTGGTGATCAACCATCCCCCCGCCCTGCACCGTCTTGACACCGTAGGCCGGCTTTGGCCCCTCGTTCGAACATCCCGTCTTACTGCCTTTTTTCGCATCAGCATCGAGCTCCACGAGCCCGTGGTCCTTTCCCGGCTTCTTTGTAGTGCTGAAGCCCGGTTTCTTTTGGTCGTACATTGAAGAGGACACCCGGGAGCAACGCGGCGCAAGCCTTCGATCCTGAAGCCTGGGAAAACGGCTTTCGCAGGTACGGAGACCAGCGCCTGCCCTTCTCCGAACCCGGCACCAGAGCCTTCCGACCCACATCTCCCCTCCTTCCAGTTGGGCATTACCGGCTAATCAGCGGGTTGGCCCTCACCCAAACCCTTCTGCAGGCAGCCAGAAAGCTGGACTTGAAGCTCGGAGAATTCTTGGTTGCCGTCCTTCTGGCCGCCCTCCAAAAAATTGCTCTATCCGGCCGGCCCGGGACCGGGATGGATTCCAGTGCGGCGTCCAGCGCAAAGTTCACGGCCGGGTCCAACCCCCGCATTCTCCGGGTCCTGGTCCCTGTCGACCTACGCAAATTTTTCCCCAGCAAGACCATGCGGAACTTTTTTGCATACGTGGCGCCGGAAATCGATCTGGGCCTAGGACGCCGCTGTCTTGAAGAAATCGCCCATGAGGTTCGATGGCAGATGCGGGGCAGCCTGGTCCCATGGAAACTGAAGGCCCATTTTCCCCAGCATGTCAAAAAGGAAGCAAACCTGGGATTGCGGATTATTCCCGGTTTCATCAAGCGGTTTTTTTTGGTGCTCGGATTCCCCTTAGCCGGAGGTACTTTATGATATATTGCTACCGATGCGGAGTCCGACTCGAAGAACAGACCACAACTTGCCCGCTTTGCCATACTCCGGTTCCTGTGGACGCCCAGGCCTCTGAAGCGCCCCTGGTACCCGAAGCTCATTGG
>DYPP01000075.1:1267-14804 GCA_020719845.1 Treponema denticola
GCTCTTTGGTTTCTCCATTACCGCATGGGATGGAGGATCGACGGCAAGAAGTTCTTCGATTGGTGAAGGATGCCGGATAAAAACTCTTATACGGAGGGACCATGAATCGGAAGGTAGTTTATTTTACCCGGAGCGGAACCAGCAAAAGGGTTGCCGAAAAGCTTGCTTCAAAGCTTGCCTGTCCGCTCGTTCGGATTACCGATGCAAAAAACTGGAATGGGATTATCGGGTACATCAAGGCCGGCTACTATGCCAGCCGGAAAAAAACGGTAGCCATAACGGTCAGCGCAAAAACTGAAGAAGCCGACGAGCTCGTCGTTGTTTCGCCGCTGTGGGCCGGCACCATTGCACCCGCCGTTCAGGCTTTTGTCGAAATGGCCCATGCCGACCGCATCCATCTCGTGGTGACACCGTCCCTCGGCAGTACGATCAAAAACCGTTCCGCCTACAAGTCCGTACATGATGTGGTAGACCGGAATCATGACGAGGACCAGGTCATTGCGGCCTTGCTCAACCGGATGGACCTGGCCGATTGACCCATAAAAGATGCTGTTTACCGATCGGCTGAAGCAGCGGGCGCTGCTTATTCCTTCTACCGAGGCAGTATGCATCGGCATTTCTGCGTGATAACTTGCCAAGTGAATTTGGATATGCTAGCATTGATTCCTACGGACCGAAGCGAAAAAGCCGGTTTTGATTCAAAACCCCCTCGGAATAGCTAAGGGTCGGGTAGCGGTGATCGTTGCGTTCAATGGGGGTAATTCATGAAACGGTTTGTCATGTTGCTTGCTGTGACCCTCGTCACAACCGGGTTTTGCTTCGCCGCCGAGGACTTCAAGCGCTACGCCATTCTGGTTGGTGTAAACGATTACCTGGACTCGAGCATCGTGCCCCTAAAGACTCCCCGCAACGACGCGCGGGACATAGCCGGCAGTCTGCGGGATGCGGGGTGGGACAAAGTCTTTGTGCTTACCGACGACGCCGATGCCCGAAGCGAGGATTTTCCCACCCGGCGCAATATTGAAAAGCGGATAAACTTGCTGGCCGAATTGGCGCAGCCGAAAGATTTGATCGTTCTGTTCTTCTCCGGCCATGGGGTGGCCGCTACCAACGGGGATGCATTTCTTCCCGTGGATGCCGACCTCTCACGGCTGGCCGATACGAGTCTTGGAATCAGGTCCATGGTGGCGGCCTTCCAGAAACAGGGGATTGCGAAGATTGTCCTGATGGTGGACGCCTGCCGCGAATCGATCACCACCACCAAGGGCCTGAGCGTGGTGGGCGTGGGCGGCAAGGATGCCTCTCAGGGTATAGCCGCCATTGCGCTATACTCCACCAAGGCAGGATGGTACAGTTATGAAGACAAGGCCGGCAGGAACAGCGTATTCACCAAATTCCTGCTGGAAGGTCTGCGGGGATCCGCGAAAACTCTGGGCGATTTGGTATCCTGGGTACCCGAGGCGGTAGGATCCTACGCCCTGGATGCCGGAATCCGCCAAAAGCCGGTTACTCAACTCAACGACCAATCCCTATCGGGCATCCCCGTCCAGAGAGTATCTTCCGCCGCCGCAACCGTTCCGGCTGTTATCCCTGTAGCCAAAAGCGTCCCTGCCAAAATGGCGCCCTCCTTTTCGACGCCGAAGGTTGATCCCTCCATTGCCAAGCTGAGCGCGGATGAACGCCGGTTCAGGTATCAAAAGCTGATTTTGGAGGGTGATAAAAACTTCCAGGCAAAACAGACGGAACAGGCATCCGCCAAGTACCTGGAAGCTTTGAAGTACCAATATACTTCGGAAGCCGTGTTGCTCCTGACCCGTACCTTCGATATGCAGGGGCGGACCGGTGAAAAAGCCGCAATATTGGAATCCTATATCGCCGTACACGGTCCGAACCATGGTGATATCCTGGCCGGCTTAGCACATGCCTACTTGGTCCTAGGACGCAACTTCGACACCGCGCTTTGGGCGGCGGATCAAGCGGTAGCGCTTGATAGTTCAGTTCCGTGGTACTGGCAGGTCAAGGGCGGCGTGGAAATTAAGTTGGGTGCATGGGATGACTGCATTCGTTCGACGAGCCGGGCTATTGGCCTAGCTCCGGCTACGGAGGTGTCCTATGCCTGGCACGATAGAGGGTATTCCCATTATATGAAGGGGGAATTAGCCCAGGCTTATAAAGACCTGACTACGGCGGCAGAGGCGTTTGATTCCCTGGACAATAGGGAAGCGGCAGCCGATTCCCGGGCTTTGGCGGAGAAATGCAAAACGGCTTCCGTAAACCCGAACAGGGACTACTTGTTCAAGTCCGGCACCGGACTTGCCCCCATCGTCGGAATGCTGACGAACTACGGCTCGGGTACTAAGCTGTCTTCCCTGGACCAATCGGATGCCGTCTATAAACCCTGCATCAGGATGACCAGCGCCGCCGGCGGTTGGGGCAACGGCACCGGGGCAAGCCTTAGCTTCGACAATATCGCGATGATCCCCACCAAAGCCTTTACCGCCCTGGTTTTTAAATTCAAATCAAAGGAATTTACCCAGGTCAGTTTTATCATCAACCACGATAAAGGATACAATGCCTGTTCCCTCTATGACTTCGCGGCGCCGCTGTCCGATGGCTGGCTTCAAGTACGCATTCCTTTTTCCGAAATGGCCATCGGCCGATTTCCAGAAACCATTTCCCATTTCTTCCTTGGTTTTGGCAGCCGGGATGGTTCGGCGGTAGGGACCGCTCAAATAACCGACATAGGTTTTATCCCTTGAATTATCTCCATATCCCCAAAGCCATGGTTGCTGCCGTCCGCCCCATTCGGAATTCCCGCCTTGACGGGTAAACTCCGGCCTCCCATACTGGTAGATAACCGGCTTTGCCGGAAAAAAGTTGCGGGGTGAATGGAGGTAAACATGTTGTTCGGAACAGGGCATTCTCGGGGCGCGCTGCTGGGCATCTTGCTGTGCGGCATGGCGACCGGCGCCAGCGCGGCGGACGTCAAGACGATGGTCCAGCAGGCCAAAGCAGCGCTGCGGGCCGTAGAGAACACGGGGGACGATGCCGTCAAATTTGCCAAGCTGGACGAAGCCCAGGATCTGATCGAAAAGATCAAAGCCGCGGATCCGTCCAACAGCGAGCTCAGGATCCTGGAAAGCAAGTACCGCTATCTGAATACCCGCCGACCGCCGGCCGGCGCCGCGGCCAAACCGGCAATTGCGGCCCCGGACTCGGGCAAGGCCCAGCAGACCCTCGAGGATTGGAAGACCATCGTCAAGTTCGAAGCGGAGTTGACCGCCAAGACCAGCCGTTTTTTCCCGAACGCGGAAAACCTCAATTATGCCAAAGACCAGACCGACGAGGTGCTCGCCCTGGTCGACGACGTGCTCAAAAAGGACAAGCCGCGCATTCTGGCCTTCCTCAAGTCCTTTGCGGACAATTACGGCGCACCGGACGACGACATGGACCGGAAGATCAACGCCCTGACGCCGAAGGATCCCCAAAAGGACCGGAATGACGAAGCCAACCAGCGCCCCGACGAACCGCCCAGCTGGGCCTACAAGAAGCTGATGGATAGGCTGTCCTGGATCCAGGCCGGTCCCGCCCGGGAAGCCAAGCAGATCATGAAGAACGCCATGGAAACCGTCGCGGGCGCGGATTTCTTCCAGGATACGCTCCGGGACTCCACGTACGCCGAAGCGGAGCTTGAACTGGCTCGGGCCAAGCGCTTCAACCCCAAAGATCCCGAGATTGCCCAGGCTTTGGCATCCGTACAGGCGGGACGCAAAAAATCACAGGCGGAGGTCAAGAAGGCCCTGGAGTCCGCCCGCTTCCCGGCCAACGTGTCGACCTTCGCCGGGCCGGGAACCATTCCCAACCTGATTGCGGCGGTTAAGACCTATTATGCCGACGCGTATCCCCAGGAAAAATTGCTGGCCGTCAGCGTATCCGGCCCCTGGGTGGCGACCAAGCTGGATATATTCGATCAACCGATCCAGTGGGGTCTGCCCGTTTTCTGCGCCGCCGCCCAGGATGAAGGCGGCGTCTGCCGGGTGTTCAAGATGACCGTGCTGACCGGAATCGGCGCGGGCATCGCCAAAGCGCCGCCCTTCGGCGACCACTGGACCGGCGACTCGTACCGGATGCTGGCGGCCAATGTAAAATAAGACAAACGGGTACCGAGCATTATCATCGTCGCCGCTTTTCTGATATAATCCGCTTTTACGGTTATTTCTATTACGGGGAGCAGGGAAATATGGAACAGCAGCACGATGATGACGCCGCAAGCGATTTTGCGTCTCTTTTTGAAAAAAGCATCACCAAAATGGATCGACTGCAGCCCGGACAGACGGTGGAGACCAGCATCGTGTCCATTTCCGGCGACTGCGTCTTTCTGCAGTTGAACGGGAAGAGCGAAGGCGTGCTGGACCGGGCGGAACTGGCCGACAAGGACGGTAACCTGTCTGTCAGGGAAGGCGACCCGATCAAGGTGTTTTTTCTGGACGCCAAAAACGGGGAAATGCATTTTACCACCAAAATCAGCGGCGACAAGGCCGGACCGGCCCTGCTGGAAAACGCGTACAAGAACAAGATTCCCGTGGAAGGCCTGGTAGAAAAGGAAATCAAGGGCGGGTACGAAGTCAGGATCGGCGAAACCCGGGCCTTCTGCCCCTTTTCCCAGATGGGCTCAAGACGGACGGAACCCCCGGAAGTCTACGTCGGCCGACACCTGACCTTTAAAATTCAGGAATTCAAGGACAACGGGCGCTCCATTATGGTTTCCAACCGGGTCATCGAAGAAGAAGCCCAGCAAGTACGGATTGAAGCCCTAAAGCAGACCCTGCGGGAAGGCATGCTCATCAAGGGTACGATCAAATCCCTGCAGGATTTCGGCGCCTTTGTGGACCTGGGCGGCGTCCAGGCCCTGCTGCCCATCTCCGAGATTGCCCGGGACCGGGTGCAGGACATCCACGCCGTCCTGACCGTTGGCCAGGAAATAGAAGCTTCGATCCTCAAGCTGGACTGGGAGGGCGAGCGGATCAGCTTGAGCATGAAAAGCCTGCTGGCGGACCCCTGGGTTGGGGCGTGCGAGAAATACCCCAAGAATTCCAAGCATACCGGCAAGGTCGTCCGGATCACCGATTTCGGCGCCTTCGTCTCCCTGGAAAGCGGCCTGGACGGCCTGATCCACGTTTCGGAATTCAAAAGCGACAGCAAGTACGGCAACGCGGGGGTTCCGGTAAAGGTTGGCCAGACCGTTTCGGTCCAGATTCTGGAGGTCAACGTCCCGGGAAAGCGGATTTCCTTGAAACCGACTTCTTCCCTGGAAGAGGACGAGACGACCAAAAAATACCTGGAAGCCGATACCGGCACGGACACCTACAATCCCTTCGCCGCGCTGTTGAAGAAGAAGAAATAGCAGGCCCGCCGCTATTTCCCGCGCTCGACGGCAACGGTCTTTCCGTCGACCGTGAACGCGGAAGCGATCAGGACACGGGAACCCGCGCCGGGTTCACCCCGGGGCGCGACCGGAACCGGGTGAGGACGCCTGGGCGGCCAGATGGCTAGCCGCGGCGAGGCTGACGATGAGCAGGGCAACAATCTTCCGGTACGTACTGGACTCCTGCAAGTTTGAGTCAAATCTAAAAACATCAGTTTTTAGATTTGTACCAATAAAAGCGCAATACCTGTTTACTCGGTCGTGGCCGGAATGAACGACGACGCCGAACCTTGGGCGTATTCAAGTTCGGCCAGTGCGACGAAGACGCCGGATATTGCGCTGGTCAGGTTCAATTCTGCGCTGAGATAGTCATCCCCGTAGTCCGACAGGGAGGACGCGCTGATGATCCCCGAGTCGTAGAGCTGCTTCTGGATCAGGTACCGCCGTTCGGAAAGGCCGAAACCGGCCTGACGAACGCCGAGATTGGTCTTTGCCGCCTTAAAGGCGTCCAGCGCGTCCTCCGCTTCGCGGCGCGCGTCCCGCAGCGCCGTCTCCGTGGAAAGGGCGGCAGTCCGGACGGCATCGGCGGAGTCCGCCGTCGCGTCCGCGCCTGCGGAGCCGGGTATCCACGAATCCAGGGGCAGGGAGAGGGACAGGGATCCCGACGGATACGCGGATTCGACCCGGGTCCCGATCGGGAACCAATCCACCCGTGCGGCTACCCGCGGACCCCGTTGCTCCAGGTTCACCTTCTGCGCATTCTTCTGCGCCAACCGTTCCCTCACCGCCTGGGCTTCCACGTCGGGCCGGGGTTCCGGCCCCGCCTTGACTACGACCAGGTTGAGCGCCGCATCCGCGCTCAACTCGCCTTCGGGTTGCACCGTCGTGCCTTCCGGCAGGCCGATCTCGTCCCGGAGCGCCCTCGCCAGCGAATCAAGGGTGGTTTTTTCCGCTTCGATGGCGATGCGCCGCTCTAGCACCGCCGACTCGGCTTCCAAGGCCGCAGTCTCGGATCCCAGGCCGGTGGACAGCAGTTCGCGCTCCTGTGCCTGCCGGGTTTCGGCGGAAGCCAAAAAACGCCGATAGGTAGCCAGCCGGCGTTCGGAAAGCAGCACCTGATAGCAGAGCCGCGCTACGGATCGCACCACCAGACGCCGTTCGGCTTCCAGGGAAAGCAGTTCGGCTTCGTAGGCCAGCACATCCGCCGCGTCGCCTGCCGCCGCGGAGAGCGAAAAGCCCAGACTGGCGGACAAGCCGAAAGCGGTGGAACCGTATACGTCTGACCCTTCGCCCAGCCCCAGGGATCCCTTGGATTCCGTGCTCAGCTCGGGGATGAGCCAGGCGTTTTTTGAAGCCGCCGCGCGGGCTTTGGTTTTTATCTCCGCTTCCCGCTTCTTCAATGATAAATTCGATACCAGGGCTTCCGCGACCGCTTCGGCGACGCCGAATTTCCGCACCGTTTCGTCCGCCGCGACGGCGGAGACGGCCCACAACAAAAAACCGGCGGCCAGCACGGCTGAACTGAAAAATCGTCTCATGACCAGGGGGCTCCTTCCGAGGAACGCGTTGCCTGTTTCTTTGCAATCTTCATGCCAGGTTATAAACCACCGCCCGGGGCGCCTTTCCGGCCTCCCTGTCGATCTATCGGAAGCGATCCGCCCGTTTCAGGGGTGCGGAATCCGCACTGGCCGGCGGCGAGTGCGGATTCTGCCTATCGCAATCCTGCCGAAAACCGACGGATGCCGGGATCCCGGAACCGCCGGGCGTCCTGATTCCCGGTCTTTTACCAGTTGCCGAGGTTTGGCACGGATCCTGCTTTAATTCTACCGGGAGGACTCGATGAAAGGTGAAAAATCCGTACTCAAAAGACGTTGGCTGGTGCTGTTGATTATCGTCCTCGCCGTGGCGGGGATCCTGGCGGCGGGAGCGGGACGCAAACCGCCGTCCGGACAAGGCTCCGAACCATCCGGCGGCGGCCGGACCGAGTACGCGGTCCGCGCCGGCACGACGCAGGAGACCATCGAAGTATCGGGCAACGTGGAAGCCCGGGATTCGGTGGACCTGGGTTTTGCCCGGGATGGAAGGATCAAGAGCATCCTGGTGGACGAAGGCGACCGCGTCGCCAAGGGACAGATCCTGGCGGAGCTGGATTACTCGGCCCAAACCTATACGATCGCGAGCACGGCTAGCGCCATCGACAAGGCAAAAATTTCGGGGTCCGCCCGGGACCTGGCCGACCTGCAGTTGAAGAAGGCCGCCGAAATCGAGGCGCTTGCCGCGTACCGCATCATTTCCACGATCAACGGCCGCGTCAGCGACGTCGAAGGGGCGCCGGGGGAGGTATACGAAGTGGGCAAAGCTTCGGCTTCCTACGTGATCAGGGTGATAGATGACTCGGAGCTGGTGTCCGAGGTCGAAGTGGACGAGATCGACGCCCCGAAGCTGAAGATCGGCCAGCGCGTCGCCTTTTCCTTCGACGCCCTTCCGAGCCTCGCGGTGGCGGGACGGGTCAAGGTCCTGCCGATCGAAGGCACGGTCAATGCCAGCGGGATTGCGAAGGTCAAGACGCGCATCGAAGTGCTCAATCCGCCGGAGGAACTGCTGGCGGGGTATTCCTTCACCGCCGAGATAGTCGTCAAGGAAGGAGAAGCCATCCTGGTCCTGGACGAACGCGGCGTCGCGGAGGAAGGGGGAACCTTCAGCGTCGCCCTGGCCGACGCCGGGGGTCCGATCCGGACCAAGAACATCGCGGCGGAGAAGCGCGGCGACGGTACGGTCCGGGTTCTCTCCGGACTGGCCGAGGGGGACGTCGTTCTCGGCGCTGCGGACGCGGCGGGCGCCAAGGACGGAAAAGTCAAGAATCCGCTGGAGCTGCTGGGGCTTAAGGCTCCGGAAGGGGGACCATCCGGCTCGCAGGGTTCTTCAGCGGGTGCGCCATGAACGGGGCACTGATCCCGTCGGTGCTCGCCACGCGGCTGGCCCGGGAATTCACCCTCGGGGACGAGGTCGTGCACGCGCTGCGGGGCGTCACCTTCAAGATCGACCGCGGAGAAATGGTCACCATCATGGGGCCTTCGGGTTCCGGCAAATCCACGCTCATGCACCTGATCGGCTGTCTGGATACACCCAGCTCCGGAAGCATCGAGATCGACGGCCAGGCCACCGGGGGTATCCGGGAAGTCGAGCTGGCCGCCCTCCGGAACCGGAAGATCGGGTTTGTGTTCCAGCAGTTCAACCTTCTGGCCCGGCAGACCATTTTCGAGAACGTCATGACCCCCCTGGTCTACGCCGGCCTGCCGGTTCGGGACCGCCGGGAACGGGCGGAAGCGGCGCTCGGCCGGGTCGGCTTGGCCGAACGGCTCCGGCACAAACCGGCCCAGCTTTCGGGCGGGCAACGCCAACGGGCGGCCATCGCCCGGGCCATCGTCGGCAATCCGAGCATCATCCTGGCGGACGAACCCACCGGAGCCCTGGACCAGGGCACGGGCGAGCGGATCATGGAACTTTTCCGGTCGATCAACGGAACGGGGACGACCGTCGTCATCGTCACCCACGATCCGGGGGTCGGCGCCCAGTGCGATCGGGTGATCCGTCTGCGGGACGGCGTTATCATGGAGGCTTCGAATGTTCCTTGAGTTGGTAAAAATAGCCTTGGCCAGCCTCGCGGGCGCCAAACTGCGCACCGGCCTGTCGGCCCTCGGCATCGTGATCGGCATCGCCTCGGTGGTCGCCATCTCCAATTTCGGCAAAAGCGCTACCGCCAGCATCGAAGCCGACGTTTCTTCCCAGGGACTCGGCGTGCTTACGGTAATTCCCGGCCGGGACGCGGACAAGGAATCGGAGCGCATCTTCGTGCGCGATCTGGGCGACGAAATCGAAGCGAACGTAGCTGGGCTGGACGCGGTGCTGCCGGTCAATTCGGAACGGATGACGGTACGCGCCGAAGGCAAGGACTATAGCTCCGAAGTCCTGGCGGTGGATGAGGCGTTCTTTTCGCTCTTCGACCTTCATCTGGCCTCCGGGAGCTTCCTCTCCGCTGCGGACGGCGCGGCAGCCGGAAGCGTCGCCGTAATCGGCGACGAACTGGCCGCCGCCCTGTTCGGCGACAAGGATCCCGTCGGCGGCCACATCAAGTTGATCGGCGCAGGCGGAACGCGCAGCCTCAAGGTCGTCGGGCGGCTCCAGACACGAGACAGTTCGATGGGCATGGACTTCGACGCGGCGGTCTTTATCCCCTTCGAGACCTTCCGCGCCCGCCTCAGGCGTACGGACCGGGTGCAGCGCTACCTGGCGGTCGTGTCTCCGGGGCAGGAAAGCCTGACCGTCTCGGAGGCACTCAAGGACTTCCTGTCCGCCCGGACGGGAAACCCGGATTCGTACCGCGTCATGTCCCCGGCTTCCCTGGCGGCGATGCTGACGGGCATCACCAGCACGCTGAACATCTTCCTGACCGGCGTAGCCGCCATCTCGCTCCTGGTCGGCGGCGTGGGCATCATGAACATCATGCTGGTCTCGGTGACCGAACGCACCAAGGAGATCGGCATCCGGAAAGCCCTCGGCGCATCGTCGCGCCGCATAATGGATCAATTCCTGATCGAGGCGGTAGCCCTTACCCTGGCCGGGGGCACGATCGGCGTCGGCGTCGGCGTCGGGCTGAGCGCCATCGCCACCGCCGCCTTCAGCTGGGAGTTCTCCCTTTCCCCGTCTTCCATCTTTGTGGCGCTGGGATTTTCAAGTCTGGTCGGGCTCTTCTTTGGCTGGTATCCGGCAGCCCGGGCTGCCCGGCTGGACCCCGTGGCGGCTCTGATGTATGAATGATGCGCGGCCGTCCCGGAATGGAGTATAATGCGGGAATGGAATCAGGTATGGAGGCGAAGATCGCCAAGTATCATGTCCTGCTCTGGCCGCTGCTCGCCTTCGGCTCCATCCTGGCTCTCGTGCTGAATCTTGCCGCCATGCAGGGGAAGTCGCTGGTGGCGTCCGCGCGCATGGCCGCCCAGCGCGAACTGCTCTTTGCCCAGGCCCGGGGAACCCAATTTCCGGAGAATCCGAGAATCCTGGGCCTGGGCGCCTTCAACTCAGACGGGCAATTGCTCTTCCGCAGCGGCATCACCCCTTCCGTGCTGGAACCCGGCGGAAAGCCCGAACCCGTCGCCCTTGATTGGGACCGCCGCAGCGTCCGCGTCGTGGAGCGTTTTGACCCGGCCGGACCAGCCGGCGGCGGAATACCGCTGGCCCCCAATCCGCCGGAACTCGCGGCCCTCTTCATCGAACTCCATTCGCCGGAATTGTTCTCCGACTTGTCCCGGCTGCTGACTTTTTCCATCCTCGCCGTCGCCCTCCTGCTGTTGGCCTTTGTCGGGGCGGAAGCGATTTCTTACCGGTCCATCCGCACCCGGGATCGTCTGGCCGCCGCCGAGGAACTGGCCCGGCTGGGAAGCGCGGCCCGCATCCTCGGGCACGAGATCCGCAATCCCCTGGCGGCCATCCGGCTGCGCCTGGAGTTCCTGAAGCGGAAATCCCCTCCCGACCAGGACGGAGACCTGGAGGAAGCCCTGGGCGAAATCGGACGGCTTGCGGCGCTGGCCGAACGGATCGGCGATTTTACCCGGGACCCCCGGGGAGAGCTCAGCCCGGTGCAGCCCGCGGCCTTCTGCGAGGGCATCGCCTCCCGCCTGGGCGTCCGGGTCGACGCTTCGGCCGTCTCCCCGGAAACCGGGATCTACGCCAACGGCCCCCGGCTGACCACGGCGTTCACCAACCTGCTCCGGAACGCGCTTGAATCCGGGAGTGCCGTGGAGGATATCGTCATCCAAATAGCGGAAACGGATCAGCAGGTCGCGATCCGGATCCTGGATCGGGGAACGGGCCTCCCCCCGGGGTTCTCCACCCGCCGCTTTGAACCCTTCCAGACCACCAAGGCTAGCGGAATGGGCATCGGGCTGACCATCGCGCGGCGTTTCATCGGAGCCGCAGGCGGACAGGTAAGCCTCGTTCCCCGGGAAGGCGGCGGCGCCATCGCCTCCATCCTGATGAAAAGGGCCAAATTATGAAAATACTCGTTGTGGACGACCAGCGCTCGGTGGCCACGGGGATCATGCGCTTCTTCGAGCTCGAAGGCTGGAAATCCGCGTGGGCCGCCAACGGCGAGGACGCCCTGCGCGCCCTGGAGGCGGAAGCCTTCGACGCGGTGGTCAGCGACCTCAGGATGCCCGTCATGGGCGGCATGCAGCTCTTCGAAAGCACCAGGGATCAGGGGCTGCGGGTGCCCTTCATATTCATCTCCGGCTACGGTGAGATCGAGGACGCGGTGGAGGCGATGAAGAAGGGCGCCGCGGATTTTCTCCGCAAGCCCTTCGACCCGGATGAGCTCATCCTCCGCCTCAGGCGGGCGGCGGAGGACCGCGCCCTGCGCGAAGCCGTGGAATTCGGGCGCAGCGCCGCCGGCGGCGCGGTGATCATCGGAGAATCCAAAGCCATGCGCGGGATCCGGGACACCGTCGCCGCCGTCGGTCCGGCTTCGGCCACCGTCCTGATCACCGGCGAGAGCGGCACGGGCAAGGAGGTAGTCGCCCGGGCGCTGCACGCGTCGTCCGCGGCGCCGGAAGCGCCCTTCGTGGCGGTGAATCTGGGCGGCGTGCCGGAGCAATTGGCCGAGAGCGAGCTGTTCGGGTACGAAAGGGGCGCGTTCACCGGCGCCGGGGCGCGCAAGATCGGATTTCTGGAATCCGCAGGGGAAGGAACGATCTTCCTGGACGAAATCGGCGAAATGGGCGCGCCGCTGCAGGTCAAAATGCTCCGGGTGCTGCAGGAACGGCGGATAACCCGGCTCGGAGCCGTGTCGCCAGTGCCCCTCCGGGCACGGATCGTGGCCGCGACCAACCGGGACATCGAACGGGAAGTCCGGGAAGGCCGCTTCCGGGAAGACCTGTACTACCGGATCAACGTAGTCCGGATGAGCCTGCCGCCCCTGAGGGAAAGAAAGGAGGATATACCCATCCTGGCCGGCGCCGCCATGGCGCGCATCGCGACGCGCATGGGCCGGAGTACCCCTTCCCTTGCCCCCGACGCCCTCCGCAAGCTCGCGGCCCACGGCTACCCGGGCAACGTCCGCGAACTGGAGAACATACTTGAACGGGCGCTGATCTTTTCCCGGGATATGGTCTTAGGCGCCGGGGACCTGGATATTCCCGACCGAACCGGCGAACCGGTCCGGGAGCTGCCCGCCCCCCGAACCCTCCGGGCCATGGAGATCGCCGCGGTGGAAACCGCCCTGCGGCGCTGGAACGGCAACCGCGTCAAAGCCGCCGAGGAACTCGGGATCGGCAGAAGAACCATCTTCGACCTCATCGAACGGTACGGGATCGACGGGCGGCGCTACAAGGACTGACGCATTAGGAACAAGTGCGCCGATCGGAAAATCTTGCGCTTTGAAGCGGATACCGGGTAAGCTGGCGGGATGAGGCAGATCGAAGTTGTCGCGGCGGTCATCATCCGGAACGGGCGTGTCTTTGCAGCCCAGCGAAACGGCAAGGGCGAAGCGGGCTTCAAGTGGGAATTTCCCGGCGGCAAGATTGAACCGGGGGAAACCGGACCGGCCGCCTTGACCAGAGAATTGGATGAAGAACTGGGCGTGGCCGCCAAAGTGGGGAACTTTATCATGACCGTGACCCATGGCTACCGTACTTTCAACCTTACGATGCATTGTTACCATGTTGAAGTCCCGTCCAGCGTCATGGTGCTTAAGGAGCACCTCGCATCACGCTGGCTGTCTGCCGACGAGCTGGATACCGTCGACTGGGCGGAGGCAGACCTGCCGGTGGTGCGCAAAGTCAGGGAAATATTAACTCAGTGAATACCGTAAAATCCGTACCCCGTTTTATCTATAATGGCGGATACCGAAACTTTCACCAGGAACTAACGACCAACCTGGAACAATGCGATGCATTTGATATGAGCGTAGCCTTCATACGGTATTCTGGCCTTCAGTTGCTCCTGGATACATTCAATGAGATGGATCGGCGTGACATCAAGGGCCGCATCCTTATATCTACCTAATCTTAACAGTACGGAGCCAAAGGCACTAGAAAAGCTACGATCATTTTTCTTCTT
>DYPP01000168.1 GCA_020719845.1 Treponema denticola
TGGCCGTGACCCATGCGCAGGAAGAGCTTGCGGTTGTAGGGGCCTTCCCGCGACACCTCGTTCTTCGACAGGATCGAGGAGATGTAAGTGCGCTGCTTGCGCCGTGTCGGTACGACCGACTCTGGGAAATGTTGGAGGACATCGGCGAAGTCGCCCGCCGAGAGCATCCGCCGCGCGGATGCCCAGTTCTCCCCGAGGCGCTGGTAGAACAGCACCATGGCGATGCAGAGCATCAGGTACTCCATCAGCCGCCGATCCAGTTTCACCAGTCGCCCGTCGATCTGCACGTCCAGGCTCGCTGGGGCCAGGCGCTCGAAGACCGCCGGCAGCTTGGCGCGGGCGAAGCGTTCGTCGGCACAGGCCCGATCCAAGGCGATCTGGAAGGCGTTGAGTCCATTGCCGTCCACCAGGCCGGTGTCCGCGTCCCGATCCAACAGCGCAGCGGCGAGATCGGCATTGCCAAGCCGGCTGGCGATCATCAGGGGGGTCTGCCCAAACACATTGCGGAAATCGACGCCGTACTTCTCCACCTCACGCAGCACGCCGCCCGGGTGCCTGAGCCCATAGAGCAGAAAGTGCTTGTTCTCCAGTACCGGCAGGGCCTTGCCGGGTTGCTTGGCGGCCTTGAACCCGGCTTGGACCAGGGCGTTCAACCAGCGCTGGTCACGGTAGACCAGGGCGTATTCCATGAGCACGATAGACGCCTTCTTGTCGTGACGCTCCAGGGCCTTGGCCTCGAGCTCCGCCAAGGCCTCGTCACGCAGCACGGTCCAGGGTACCTCGCGCTGCTTGAGGATCTGGGCGCGGATCTCGGCCGCCTGCTCCTCCTTGCCTTGCAGTTCCAGGCGATGGGCCTCGTGGCGCCATTCTTCCAGGCTGGAACTCTGTTGCTTGACGTCACCGACATCCTCGTGGACCTCGGTCAGCCCGAGCAGGGCGAGCAGAGGCTGTTTGGGCTGCGGCTCGATCAGATAGAGGTTCTCCACCGCCCGGGTCACGGCCACATACAGGGCGTTGATGTAGAACTTGTAGGTCTCCAGCGACTTGTCGCCCTTGTCGCGACCCCGGGCGTAGCGCAGGTCGCCCTCCAGGTCCGCCTCGTTCAGGTCCCCGGCGATGTCGCGAAAGCGCGCCTCTTCGCCCGTGACAAAGCCGTAGAGCAAGACGTTCTCGTACTCCAGGCCCTTGGCCTCATGGATCGAGAACACCAGGGGCGTGCGGAAATACTTGCGCACCTCGGCCTTTTGTTCCGGGTGCAGGACCAGGATGGCGAAGCGTGCGGAGGCCACGGTGCGCCGGTCCAGATCGCGCTTGACCTGATCGCTGTCCTTCAACAGCAGGACCCGCCCCTGGCTGGGGCCGCAACTGCGCACCAGGTAGTTGCTCTCGCGGTCCACGGAACCGAAGCGGGCGTGCTTGATGTGCAGCAGCCGGTTGGCGACCTGGGTGACCTGGGGCGAGTTGCGGAAATTGGCATTGAGGATGCGCACCAGATCGGCCGGTGCGCCGTCGCCCTGGGCCTTCCAGAACAGGGTCTTGACCTTGGCCCAGGAGAAGAAGTTGGGATGGACGATCTGGTTGGAGTCGCCGCACAGCAGGAAGCCGCGGACGTCCCGCAGGGCGCGCAGGATCAGCAGCAACTGGACGTTGGTCAGGTCCTGGACCTCATCGACGACGACGAAATCGTAGCGGGGCACCACCCGCGCCAACCAGGCATGGCTGACGATGTTGGGATCGAACCACCCCTGCTCGGCGAGAAAGCACAGGTACTTCTCGAACAGGTCGTAGACGGCGTCGCGGCCCTCCGGCGGATAGATCGACTGGCGCACGCCCAGGGCGAGGTAGGCATCGCGGCTCAGATAGGCGCTGTCGGCCTCGGTCCCGGTGATGGCGCCCTGGATCTCCTCGAACAGCCGATGGCTGTCCTTCAGCTCTTTGGGCAACCGCTGGCGGCCAGCCCAGCCCGCGAAGACCCGGGGCGTGATCTCATGGCCCTGGGGCACATGGATACTCTCCAGGTATTCCCGGAAGGACAGGAAATCGACCTCCTGGTCGTCGTTGCGATAGCCATTGGCGTAGTAGAGCGTGCGGGCGTTCTGCGCCAGGAAGGGCGAGCGGGTGACGTAGAGGATGTCCCCGTGCGCATCCTTCATCTTCTCCAGCGTCAGCGCGGTCTTGCCGCTACCGGCGGAGCCGATGATGACCAGCGGCGGGGATTGCCGGTAGACCGCCTCCTGGTCTTCGTCAAAGGACAGCACCTTGTCCAGCAGATGGAAGCGGGGCAGCGTCGGGTTCAGGTAGGGCAGTTCCGGGGCCGCGTCGGCCACCCCGGGCTCGACCGACGGGATCTGGTCCTCGTCGATCGGCACCCCGCGGGCGAGGAACCGGGATTTGTCGTAGGCATGCTGGTGGATGTACTCCAGCACCAGGGCACAGCGCTCGCCCTGGTGGCGGTAGAGGGC
>DYPP01000076.1 GCA_020719845.1 Treponema denticola
CATCACCCCCACCTCTTCCGCCGTGGCCGTGGCGACGTCTTCGCGGATCAGTTCCTTGAGGTCCGCGACGCCGAAGAAATCGTTGCAGCCGGAAATGGAAAGGACCGCCAGGTAGGAGAGGAGGGTCAGGGCGTGCCTGAAAAAACGGCGCGGGGCGGGGGACGCTTTATTCATCGGAAGACTCCATTGCGGCTGGGCCGTCGATCTGGGGGGTAATGCACAGGTCGGAAAACTCGGTCAGATCCAGGGCTCTGAGCGCCGCGTAGTCGCTTTTTGCGGCGCGGGGGGCAAGGTCGACGGTCAAACCCGGGACGCCGTCCACCGAAACTTCCAGCCGTCCCGTCGCCGGATTCCAGGCGACGCGGTAGGCGCGGGAGTCGTAAACCGAACCTTCCAGACGAACCGAGGCCACCATTTTCATATTCACTTCCCCCGAAGATTCGTAGACCTGCAGGCGCGGCGCGGCGTCGCCCGAGGCTTTGGGGTCGCTGGTGATCCAGACCAGCAGGGAATCGCCGCCGCCGTAGCCGGAGAGTTTCCATTCCCCCCGGCCGTGCAGGTGCAGGCCAAAACCTACCCAGGCGACGCCGGCGGAACGGGCGGAAAATTCGTAGACCGCCGGGCCCGCCGCGCCGGGCGTCGGGATGACCAACTTGGCGGACATGGCCAGGGGGTCGTCCATCCGGGCGGTGCGGGCGGTACGCGTCCACGAGCCGGAAGCAACCCGGAGGCTCGGCGCACTCAGATCGATGGTCGCAGACACCGTCGGCGCCGGCGCGGGAGCCTCCGGCGGCGACGCTTCAACAACGAGTGCCGGTGCCGCTGCCGGCGGGACTTCCACGACTACGACCGGCGCCTGCGGGACTTCTTCCGGTGGCGCTTCAACGGCGACCGCGACGGCGGCTACCAGGGTCACGGCTTCAGCGGTCTCCGCGGCCACCGCCGCGATATCCCCGTCTTGCGGCGCCTCGGCTACCTCCGGCGGCGGAGCTTCCACGACGGCCGCCAGGGCCGGCAGCGGTGTTTCCACCACGACCACCGAAGGTGGCGCGACCACCGAAGGCAGCGGTGCTGTTTCGGGCGGAGCGGCCACCAAAATCCGGGCTTCTTCCGCGGTCTCCGCGGCTACCGCCGCGATATCGCCATCTTGCGGCGCCTGGGCCACCTCAGGCGGAGCCGGCGGCGCTTCCATTACGACTGCCGGAGTCGGGATCGGCGGGGCTTCTTCCACGACGACCACCGGAGTTTGCGCCGGCGGCGCTTCTTCCACGACAACCACCGGTTCGGGCGCGGGAGCCTCGACGACGGGGGGCGGCGCTTCGACCGGGGCGGCGGGGACCGGCTCGTCCGGCGGCACCTCGACGACCACGGGGGCGCGGGCCGGCGGTTCGGGGGGCGCGGCGGCTATTTCCGGTGCCCGGGCCGGCGCGGCGACGGTAAAATCCAGACCCGGCTTGGCCCAGACGGACGAGCCCAGCCGGTCGGCCATGGACCAGGCGCGGCCTTCGCCGCCGTAGGCGGAAGCCAGGTAGCCGAAGCGTTCGGCCAGCAGCGGCGCTTCTTCCCGCAACCCTTGGTACAGGATCCCCGATTCGCCGTAGCGGTCCAGCTCGTAGGCGCAGCGGGCCATGCCCAGGATGGCCACCGGATCGCCGGGCAGCAGGGTCGTCGCGTATTGATAGTAGGAATAGGCCAGCTTATAGTCTTTGCGCACAAAGGCGATGTTGGCCAGGTTGTTCCAGGCCCAGGCGTAGCCCGCCTTGGCGGATTCGGTAAAACGCTCCCAGGCCGGATCCAGCATGCCCACCCGGGCCATGGCCACGCCGTATTCGTTCAGCACTTCCGGCGAACGTTCCGCGGCCAGCTTCATTTCGTAGTCCTTGACCAGAGGTTCCATTTCCCGGGCCGTAAAACGGTCCACCCCCAGGTCAAAGGCCGCCATGGCCTTGGCTTCTTCGGGCAGGGCAAAGCGGGCTTCCGCGTCCTGCAGGCCGCTGGGCTTGTAGCGCGCCCAGTTCTCCGTCATCGGAAAGAACGCCGCGGCGCCGAGCCGTTCGTTGTCGATCCATTCCTTGGCGCCGATGCGCCAGGCTTTGACAAAGCCGTCCTTGACCATGGTGATTTCCACCGGCGCCCAGGTACGGCCGTTCCGGAAGATGAGCAGGCCCGGATCAAAGAACTTTTCCCGGGCTTCCGCCTCGTCCATCCCCAGATCGAAGGCCATGAAGATGTGTCCCGGAATGGTGATGAAGGCGGTGGCTATGCCCGTGGATTCGAGCAGGGAACAGTACAGGATGGAAAGGTCATCGCAGTCGCCGCCGCGGTACATCAGCGTCTGGCTGGGATACTGCAGATAATCCACCACCGCGGCGTTTTCGGACAGTTCCAGATACGAACTGTTCGGGTCGACGACGTAGTTGAGGCCGTAGAGCTTGAGCGATTCGAATACCCCCAGGGCGTACTGCAGGTTGGGGGGCAGTTCGGTGCGCATCCGGTCCCGGACGATGCTGGTCGAATAGCGGGCAAACCAGAGCGTGGCCGGGTCGGTGGGCGACACAAAGGCCGCCGCCCGGCGGTCGTCCTCCCAGGACATGGCGTTGCGGTGGTGCAGAACCAGGGTGTGCTGTTGGCTGGTCCCGCGCTGGCTGCCCAGGAAGGAGTACTCCACGCCGATCTCGGCGCTGGTGCTGCTGTTTTCGGTCAGCGCCAGAATGCGTTCGTCGAACACCGCATAGAGCGGGATGGTGACGCTTTTGCCGCTTTCCACCCGGGGCACCAGCGTCGAGACCCGGGGGCCGCCCATGTACTCCGGGGCGTAGAAGGACACGCGCACGTTTTCGATCGCCCCGTCCTCGTTGTTGCGCAGCGTCACCGCCCCGAAGGGTTCGGCGTCGTACCAGGACCGGAATACCGGAAAGATGGCCTTGGTCTCGACCTTTTCAAAGCTGAGGCCGACGCTCTTCTTGCGCAGTTCCCCGGGGTAGACCTTGAGCCGGAGGCCGGCGGCGACGGCGTCCATGAAGGGTCCCGTATTGGGATTGGCCAGCCGTTCGTAGCCGGCGTTGAGCCCCAGGGACAGGGCGGCGGTCAGGCGGAAGCTGGTTTCCAGCCGCAGACCCAGCTCGTACAGGCCGAAGCTCTGGCCGTTGTAGTCCGGAACCTTGCCCAGACCGGCAAAAGCGCTGACGCCGACGGAAAACCGTTCGTACAGCCGGGCCACGTAGCCCAGTCCGCCGGAGCCGCCGACGTAGAGCAGGGAATCGTTGGAAGCCAGCCGCAGGGAGTGCACGCCGAAGCGGGCCAGCGCTTCGATGAACGGCAGGGGCGCGTACGAAACCTGGGCGGTGCCGCCGACGGCGGAGACGATGTCCGCCCCGGAATCCAGCAGGGTGGGAAACCAGCCGTCCACGCCGACGGAAAAAGCCAGCGGCGGCGTACGGGGCGGACCGGAGGTCTGGGCGCCGAGACCGGCGACCGTTCCCACGGCCAGGACAAAGAGGCCCGCGGCCTTTCTGTTGCGTTCTGATTGCCTTGTCCGGCGCTGACGGGTTTTTCTCATGACCCGGAACTCATTCGTCCCAGAGCATTCCGCCGCCCCGGTCCATCACCGCCGAAGCCCGGGCGGCGGTTCCCGTGATGCGGGCGGAAAGATAGCTGTAGCGTTCGCCCACTTCCGGCACCTGGTTGGCGGCCCGGCGGAAGTAGACGTCCGCCTCGTCGAAGCGGTCCAGCTCGTAGAGGGAGCGCGCCAGGCCGATCAGCGCCGACGCGTCGTTCGGCGAGGAAGCCAGGGATTTTTCAAACCAGGCCGCCGCCGTGTCGTAGGCTCCGGTCAGGAAGGCGACGTTGCCGATGTTGATGGCCGCCTTGGGATAGTCCAGGGCCGCGGAAGCCTTGAATTCCTCCAACGCCTCGTTGTACATGCCGTACTGGGCGTAGAGGATGCCCAGCCGGTTGCGCTGGGCGCCGGTGCCGCCGCCGAGTCCGAAGCCGGAGCGCATCTGCTCCGCCCGGGGGCCCACTTCCTTGGCCACCACCAGGCCGATCGTATTGTCGAAGGCCGCCTGCAGCTGATCGGCGGAAGGCTTCTTGGCCGCCGCCGCGATGTCGGGCACCCCCGCGGGAGCGTAGCGCCGCCAGGCGTCGCTGAGCCGGAAGAATTGGTCCCGGTTGTCCGGCGAAGCCCGGACCAGGGCGGCGCCCTTGGTCCAGGCGCGCAAAAAGCCTTCCCGCAGCACCGTGCCGCTGACCGGGATCCAGGCTTCGCCGTCGATGAAGATGAAATCGCCGGCTTCCAGGAACTTCCGCCGCACCGCAGTCTCGTCGGAACTCAGCTTGAAGGCCACCAGCACTTCGTCGGGCAGCGGAATCAGCGCCGCCGGCACGCCGACGGATTCCAGCTCCGCGGCGTACAGCACGGCGATGGCGTCCGAATCGCCGCCCCGGTAGGCGATGGTCTGGTAGGGATACTGGACATAGTCGACTTCATCCGGAGTCTGTCGGGAACGGGAATAGGGCGACTGGGGGTCGGCGGCCCAGCTGATGCCCGACAAACGCAGGCCCTCGTAGATGCCCACCGCGTACTGCAAGTTGGAATCCAGCTCGGCCCGGGCCTTGGACCGCACCAGGCCGGCGACGAATTTGCTGACGTCCAGCACGGAGGGATCGTTGGGACTGACGAAGGCGGCCAGTATTTTCGGGTCCGCCCAGGTCAGGGAATTGCGGTTCAGGATCGAAATGGTGGTTTCCGCCCCGGCGGAGCGGGCCTGGCCCAGCATTTCGTACTTGACCGTCAGTTCGCCCCGCACCCGGACGTTCTCGGTCACCGTCATCACCTGGTCGGAAAGCTCCGCCAGCAGGGGAACTTCCGCCGTGCCGCCCTTGGGCAGGTAGGGCACCTTGGCGCAGAGCACCGGCCCCGAACTGTAGCCCTGGGAACTGAACCAGACCTCGATATTGCGGATTTCCGCGCTTTCGGCGTTGCGGATGACCACGGCGCCGAAGGAATCCTGGGCGTAGTCGGCGGCCAGGATGGGGAACAGCGGCGCCGAATCGGCGGATTGCAGCACTACCCGGCCCTCGGCGTTTTTGGACGCAAACCCGATGTCCGCCAGCACGGAAACGCCGATTCCCTTATAGAAGGAATCGGTCTTGGTCATCAGGTCCACGTAGGACGCGGCGCCGGACAGGGTGAACGAAGGACTGAACCGATAGCCCGCTTCCGCCCCGGCGCGCCAGAACACGTTGCCCGTCGTGTAGGTATCGATCCCCGACGAATAGGAGCCCACGTAGATGCCCGTCCCGGCGGAAAATCCCAGCTTCAGGCGCGGCAGGGGAAAAGCAAAATAGCCCAGCCCCAGGCCACCGGTAGTCAGCATCAGGGAAGCGTCCAGATTCGACGCGGCGGGGGCGACGAAGTGCACGTCCGCCCCCACGTAGGGCGCCAAACCGGCGAACACGTCCACGTCCGCGCTGAACGAACCGCCGAAACCCAAACCGAACACGTCGGTGTCGCCCACGGGAAGCAGAATGTCCGGGGAAGCCCGTACCCGCACGTCCTGGGCGCCGAGGGTGGACAAAAAGACCAGGAGGCTACCGGCCAGGACCAACCGCCTTTTGAGGTTCGGGGTAAATTCCATGCGCGTCGCTCCGGATTAAAATTTTCTCAATTATGATTATAGCATAAAATACGTGCCGATCAGGCAAGTTCGGCTGAGTTTTTATTTTTTTTGCGTTATAATCTATATGAAAAGCAGAAGCGAGGTGCCCGATGAAACGATTGACGGTTTTTATGGTTCTGGCCGCACTCTCCCTGGCGTCGCTGTACGCCGTACCGTTGACCGCGACCTGGATCGAAGGCGACGTCGCCCTACGGCAGGGCACAACTTGGCAGGAAATCCTGGCCGGGGATAGCCTGGATAGTTCCTCGGTGGTGCGCCTGGGACGCGGCTCCCTGGCCGAATTTTCAAGCGGCAGCCAGAAGATCGCCCTTTCCACCGAAGGGACCTTCAACCTGGGCACTTTGATCAAAGCCGGCGGCGCCCAGGAAGAAAAACGGTCCAACGTGGTCTCCAAGATGGGCAAATTGATCGACAAACAGGCCCCCCGGTCCACCGTCGTGGCCGGCGTGCGCGGCGATTTTGAAGGCAAACCGGAAACCACCCTCTGGGCGGTGGACGAAGAAGACCCGGAAGCCCTGGCCGCGGAAGCCCGGGCGTTGCTGGCGGAAGAGAACTACACCCAGGCCGCGGATCTGTTCGGCCGGGCCGCCGTCGAGGCCTTCGGCGACCAGCGGGACGAATTCCTGTATACCCAAGCCTGGTGCCTGGCCGCCGGGGACAGCGTGATTGGCGCCATCAAGGTGCTGCGCCCCATGGGTTCCTCCGGCCCCTACGCCCTGCCCCGGGCCATCCTGCTGGCCCGGCTCAGCATCGACACCGGCGCGTCGGCCGAAGCCGCCCTGCTGCTGGACGAAGCGGCGCGGAACCCCGCCCTCTCCGGCGAGGACGCCGAACTGGTGCGGCAGATGCGGCTGGAAATAAAATAGGACCCGCCGCCGGCCTTATCGCTTGCCCGAGTGGATGCCGACGGTAATGGTCTTTTCGCCCTCGTCCACCACCCCCGACCAGAGCAGGGATATTTCCAGGGGCGTCATGGTGCCATGGACGTGGGTGCGCAGCTTTTCGTAGACCGCCGCGCCTTTGCGTCCTTCTTCATATAGCGGCCGGTACTTGGCCGGCAGCACCTGCGCCGCCTTTTCGTCGATCTTGAGGTTCATCCGGCGTTCGTATTCCCCGCAGAGCGCACGGTAGGCGTCGGCGATTTTTTCCGCGTATTCCATGCACAGACGGTCGAACAGGGGCAGCCGCGCCGCGTAGCCCAGCAGGCGGTCCAGATCCCCTATGGCGGCGATGTAGTCCTGCTCCAGCTGAAATTGGGTACGCGCGGCCAGAGCCATGCGCGCCAGGTCCTCGTTGTTCACTTCTTTGACGACCCCGCTCTCCGCCGATTCAAGCTTGAACCGGGGCATGGACCGGAACACCTGGGCCAGCAGGGTGGTCAGGGCGCCGAAGATGCCGTCCTTCCAGGCGCCCTGGTCCAGGGTCTTGTACAGGTCGGCCATCTTGTCTTCATACAACAATTTATAGCGGTCCTCAGCGGCATGGACGACTTCGTGCACCGCCACCGAAATTCCCTTGAAATTGATCCAGCCGGAATCGAAGAAATCCACGGGCACGGTCTTGAACAAGGGGTCCGGGCGGACCTTCATTTCCGCCAGAAAACTGGTGTACACCGTCCGGGTCACCAGGATGCGCGACCGGGCGGCGGACAGCTCGTTGGCCCGACCCTGCAGGCGGGCGGCGGTATTGACCACCCCGCCGGACAGGTCGCCGTCCCGGGTGATGATGAAGGGGGTAAACTTTTTGCCCCCCGCGATGCCCGCGGAGACGTGCATCTCTTCCAATATGATCTTGAACCCGCCCCGATGGGTCGTTTCGGAATTGATGTTGAAGCTGCGCCGCTTGGAAAAATAGTCCAGGATCAGCAGGGTCACCGCCAGCACGTCCGCGGCGGAGGCGCCCACCAGCACCATCTCGTCCCCCTGCCGGCGCTGCAGCACGACGTTGTGTTCCCGGGCCAGGTTGGCCACGTCCACCTGGATCATATCGTCCAGCATCTGCAGCATGGAAAGGTTGTTCTTGTTCTTTTCGCAAAACCGCGTGTAGCCGTGCAGGTCCACGATGCCCACGTAGACGTCGGAGATGGTCAGGTTCCGCTTGAGGCAGCCGCAGTTTTTATAGGTGGCGTCGGGAATGACGACTTCCCGCCAGACCTTGGGGTAGGTCTCCGGATCGATATCCTTGAAGAAACCCCAATGGAGCTTGCGGATCAGCCGGAACATGCGGGGCACCACCGCGTTCAGCCGCTGGTCCCGGGGCAGGGGCGCGACGTATTCCATAAGGTCGGAAAAACTGGTAATACGTTCATCGACGACGGCCTCGGCCAGAAAGGCGTACAACTCCACCCCGGAGGTGGCGCCGGTATATTCCTCGATGCTTCTCATAGCTCTGATTATCGTCGCCGGCGGGCTTTT
This sequence comes from Treponema denticola, assembly GCA_020719845.1. Classification (GTDB taxonomy): domain Bacteria; phylum Spirochaetota; class Spirochaetia; order Treponematales; family Breznakiellaceae; genus DYPP01. The sequence continues at coordinate 8,096 of DYPP01000076.1, forward strand.
TTACAATCGAAAGGAGACCGGGTGGGTTGGTATAGAATTCCCCAATTGGCGCTGCCCCTGGACGCGGATGAGCAGGAACTGCGCCGCAGGGCGCTCAAGGCGCTGCACATCGAAAGCCGGGCGCTGGGCCAGGTTCTGATCGAGCGAAAATCCGTGGATGCCCGGGACAAGCGGGTGGTGCGGTTGGTGTACGGCCTGCGGGTGGAAGTGGACGAGCGGATCAACGCCCGCCGGCCGCCGGCCGGCGCCGTTCCCGTGCCTCCCGAGCAGGCGTACCCGGCGCCGTTGCCGCGGCGGACCTTTCCCGAGCGACCCGTCGTCGTCGGCACCGGACCGGCGGGCCTGTTCGCCGCGCTCATCCTGGCCGAAGCCGGCACCCGGCCGCTGGTGCTGGAGCGGGGCGACCCGGTGGCAGAGCGGGACCGGACGCTGCGGGGTTTTCTGGCCGGCGCCGACCTGGACCCGGAATCGAACATCCAGTTCGGCGAGGGCGGCGCGGGCACCTATTCGGACGGCAAGCTGGGTACCCAGGTCCGGGACGAACGGGGCCGGAACTTCAAGGTCATCCGGGAATTGATCGCCGCCGGGGCGCCGGAAGAAATCGCCTATCTGGCCAAGCCGCACGTCGGCACGGACCGGCTGGTCCGCGTCGTGGCCGCCCTGCGCCGCCGCATCACCACCCTGGGGGCGGAATTCCGCTTCCGGACCCGGCTGGACAGCCTGGAGCTGGCCGGCGGGCGCCTGGCCGGCCTGATCGTCAACGCCGGGGAGCGCATCCCGGCGGACACGCTGGTCCTGGCACCGGGCCACAGCGCCCGGGACACCTTCGCCATGCTTTCGACCTTCCCCGTCGAGCTGGAACCCAAGGCCTTTGCCCTGGGCCTGCGCATCGAGCACCCCCAGGAGATGATCTCCCGGGCCCAGTACGGCCCGTCCTGGCGCCACCCGGCGCTGGGGCCGGCGGACTACAAGACCGCCGCCCGCACCGCCGACGGCCGGGGGGTGTACAGCTTCTGCATGTGCCCCGGCGGGACGGTGGTCAACGCCGCTTCCGAGTCCGGAGGAGTGGTCTGCAACGGCATGAGCGACTTTGCCCGGGACGGGCCCAACGCCAACGCCGCCATCGTCGTTTCCGTCAGCCCCGGGGATTTCGGCGGCGGCCTGTTCGACGGTATCGCCTTCCAGCGCCGCTGGGAACAGGCGGCCTATGCCGCCGCGGGCGGCGGCTACGCCCTGCCCGTCCAGCTGCTGGCGGACTTCAAGGACGGCCGGGTTTCCGCCGCCCTCGGCGCCGTTGCCCCCAGCGCCGGCCGGGCCTGGCGCTTCGCGGACCTCAACCATTGCCTGCCGGCCTTTGCCGCCCGGGGCATTCTGGAAGGCATCGCCCGGTTCGGCCGGACCATCGACGGCTTCGACCGGCCCGACGCGGTGCTGACGGGCGTCGAAACCCGGACTTCATCGCCGTTGCGCATCAAACGCGACCACAACTGTTGTTCGTCCCTGCCCGGCCTCTACCCCGCAGGGGAAGGCGCCGGCTACGCCGGGGGCATCATGTCGGCGGCCATGGACGGCATCCGGGTGGCCGAGGCGGTCCTGGGGATTTTGAGTCCGGTCTAAAAACCGGTTGTTTTTAGACCGGACTTAAGCAATTCCTTACAGGAATTGCTTTTTAAGCGGAACAACTCTAAAAACTGAAGTTTTTAGAGTTGACTCAATTTCGGAATAAAATGGAAGTCTGCGGGCGGACCGCTGGATAGCTGCCGTCCGTCAGGTGCTGATCCGCTCCGCCTGGACGACCCGGTTGCGGCCCTGTTCCTTGGCGGCGTACATGGCGTCGTCGATGCGCTTCAGGTACTGGTCCAGGCTTTCCCGGGGCGCGCCGCCCGTGCCGTCGATGCCGAAGCTGACGGTAACCCGGAAACGCGCCGTCCCGGCGACGACTTCCTGCCCGGCGATCCTCTTGCGCAGGCGTTCCGCCACCTCCTCCGCCGCCGCAGGCGTGGCGTCGGGGAAAATGATGATGAACTCTTCGCCGCCATAACGGCAGAGCAGGTCGCTGGCCCGCAGCATACCCCGGCAGACATCGCACACCGCGACCAGCGCCCGGTCCCCCGCGGCGTGGCCGTAGGTGTCGTTTACCCGCTTGAAGTGGTCCAGGTCGAACATGGCAAAGGAAAGGGGACTGCTGCTTCGCTGCGCCCGGGCCAGCTCGCGGCCGGCCAGCTCAAAAAAGTGCCGCCGGTTGGCGGCGCCGGTCAGTTCATCCGTGGTGGCCAGCCGGGCCAACCGGAACAGCAGTTCGCTGTTCTCCGTCGTATCCACCACGATCACCACCTGGCCGATGACCATCCCCCGGGCATCTTCTATCGGCTCGGAATTGAAGCGGAAGTGGCGGACCGCGTCTTCGATCCGGATGGACAATTCCGCGCTGCCCTGATCGCGACGGTAGTTGAGGGACTCAAAGAAGGGCCCCAGGTCCGTGCCCGGCTCAAGCCGCGCCAGCGAAGGAAAAAGTGCCTTGGCCGCCCGGTTGGCGTCCACCAGGCGGTTCTTCAGGTCCACGACGATCACCCCGTCCCGGATGGCCTCCATCACCCGTTCCCGGGCGATGGGCGACAGTTCAAAAAGCCCCCACCGGAAGACGCCCATCGCCAGCAGGGCGCCGGACAGGCTCAGGGTAAAGGGGGTAATGTCCATTCCGTAGGGCGACACCCGCAGAATCAGGGCGATATGCCCCAGCCAGGGAAAAACCAGCCCCAGAATGATGGTCACGTACTGGGCGCGGAAGACGCCCGAGCTGCCGACGGCATGGCGCAGGATTTTAAGGGATCCCAGCAGGAGCAGCGCATAGAAGTAGACGGCGCTGACCCAATACCCCCAGCCCCGCTGGGTCCTGATGATGGACAGGCCCGATCCGGCCTGCAGCTGAATGTCCGTATAGACCAAGAGGTGCGCTTCGTTGGTCCACATGAGCCCGATGATCAGCAAGGGTATAGCCACCAGCAGCAGCATCCGGGCAGGCCGGACGTGTTTGCGGTCCGCGGCGTAGGCGTCGGCAAACAGATACCAGCAGAGGGGTATAAAACTGACGCCCAGATATTCCATCTTGAGCCAGAAAATGACGGCTCCCAGGGAATCGGCGTTGATTTCGATCGTATAGGCCGCCGCGTAGACCGCGTTGGCGGCCATGAGCAGCGCAAAGGGCAGGGCTCCGGCCACGGCGGATTTGCGCCAGAGCACGTAGCCCCCGAGCAGCAGGGACAAAAGGGAAGAAAAAATACCCAGCGCGGTTATCAGATTCGGATTCATGGTCCCGATGCTTCCTCTTCCACAAGACTATGGCTGAATTATCGGAAAGATCAGCTCCGCAATCGCACCGTTCTTGTTGAAATATTTGATATGCCCATGGATTTGCTCGATCAGCGCGGTCAGCAGGCGCAGACCCAACCCATCATGGTCTTCGGGCTTGAAATTTTCCGGGTAGCCGACGCCGTCGTCGGAAACGGCGGCGGGATCGGCGGCTTCCATGGCCAGCAGCGCGGAAACCACCTTTTCCGCCAGACCCAGGTCGGTGTGCCCCAGCTTGGCCAGCGGCCATTCCGGGTAGAGCCGGGTGGAAAGCAGGAAGGGAAAGTCGGGGTAGACGCTGTCCATGTCGTTGAGTATCTTCAACTGCTCCAGTTGGAGCTTTCCTTCGGCTACCATCTGTTCGATGGTGTCCGTCCGGACCGCCCCCGCGTCGGCCTTGCCGGCCAGCACCAGCTCCACCACCGCGTCGTGGGTGCCCGTAAAAATAAAACGGGGAAAGTCCTCTTCGGGCTCGATGCCCTGCAGCTTGAACTCCCGCAGGGTCATCAGCCAGCCGCCGAAGGAGGTATCGTCCACGGCGGCAAAAACCCGTCTCTTCAGATCTCCCAGACCCTGCAGATCATCCCGGTCGGCGCGGCGGAAGATGACGCCCCCGAATTCCACCTGGCCCTGGCCCAGGCTCAGGCCTTTCAGCGTGGCGATGCGGTTGACCCGGTATTCGTGCTCCAGAAAAACGTAATCCGAGGGGTTGGTAAGAACAAAATCGACGATCCCCGCCTTGACCGACGCTTCCACCTGTTCGAAGTTGAGCGGAACGATGATGAAGGTCGTCTCCGGCATTTGGGCGTTGAGGTAGGCCGCCGTCGGGCTCCACTGGGCGTAGCACTGGGCGGCGCCGCGTTTGGCCAGCACGCCGATCCGGATATTGCATACTGAATGAGTATAGATAAGCCTCAATCCCTGTCAAATCGGCAGGCTGCCACGACGGTACGTTGCGGCGGGCCGCCGGCGCCTCAGCTACTCCGCCGCGCTTCGTCTACCCGGAAGCGGACGATTCTGCGGATCAGATCCTCCGGCAGTGGCTTGTCCAGGGGGAACTGGACCGAGCCTTTGGCGTGTTTGTAGGACTCTAGCTCCGGGGTAAAAGCCTCGATCCCGCTGGGGGCCGGGTAAAAACCGATATGACCGGCGTAGGCGGCAAAGTGGACCAGGTTGCCCCGCAGAAAAAAGGTGGGCATGGCGTAGCTGATCTTTTCCGTCGCCTCCGGCGCTTCCGACCGGATCAGCTCCCGCATCCGCCGCAGCAGAGCCTGGGTTTCCGCCGGAAAGCCGTCCATATACGCGTCTATCGGATCTTTCATGCTCCCATGACAATGCAGGTTTTCTGAAAAATCAAAGCGACGTACTTTACTATTATCATGCATTTAGCTTGCAATAATTACGACATTCGTAGTATATTGGTCGAATGGAGTTTTTCCTACAGAGAGGGGGCCAACAATGAAGATCGGATGCGTCACGGAAATAAAGAAGCACGAATACCGGGTGGGCCTGACGCCCCAGTGCGTCGCCGCCTACACCCTGCGCGGGCATACGGTAACCATGCAGGCCGGCGCCGGCATGGGCACGGGTTTTACCGACGATGACTACGTCCAGGCGGGCGCTAAAATCGAAAAGGACGCCGCTGCGGTGTATGCCGCCAACGACATGATCGTCAAAGTCAAGGAACCACAGGCCTCGGAATACCCGCTGCTGCGGGAAGACCAGATCCTGTTCACCTACCTGCACCTGGCCGCCGACGAGCCCCAGACCCGGGCGCTGCTGGACCGCAGGGTGATCGGCATCGCCTACGAGACCATCCGCTACGACGACGGCACCCTGCCCTGCCTCAAGCCGATGAGCGAAATCGCCGGCCGCCTGAGCATCCAGGAAGGCGCCAAGTACCTGGAGCGGCCCTTCGGCGGCCGGGGCGTCCTGTTGGGCGGCGTGCCCGGCGTGCCCCGGGGCAAGGTAGCCATCCTGGGCGGCGGCGTGGTGGGCATGAACGCCGCCAAGATGGCCGTCGGACTGGGCGCGGAAGTCACCGTCCTGGACGTCAACGCCAACCGGCTGGCCTACATCGACGACATCTTCCGGGGCTCCGTAGCCACCCTGTACTCCACGGAAGGCAATATCCGGGCCATGCTGGCCGTTTCGGACCTAGTCATCGGCGCCGTGCTGATCCCCGGCGCCCGGGCGCCCCGGCTGATCCGCCGGGAACACCTGGCGCTGATGAAGAAGCGCTCGGTCATCGTGGACGTCGCCGTGGACCAGGGCGGCTGCGTGGAAACCACCAAGCCCACCACCCACGACGATCCGGTCTACGAAGTGGACGGCATCGTGCACTACTGCGTGGCCAACATGCCCGGAGCCGTGGCCCTGACCAGCACCATCGCCCTGACCAGCAGCACCCTCCACTACGGCCTCAAGATCGCCGACAAGGGCGCCGAAGCCGCCTGCCGGGAAAACGCCGACCTGAAGCGGGGCCTCAACGTCTACAAGGGCAAGTGCACCTGCGCGGAAGTCGGCAAAGCCTTCTCCCTTGCCTGCCACGATCCGGATACGGTACTCTAGGCGCCATGCAACCCGACGAGACGGACTGGAAGATCATCCGGATCCTGCAAACCGGCTACGCGCCCAACAACACCATCGCCCGGGAGCTCAAAATCTCGGAAGGCACAGTCCGCCTCCGGCTCAAGAAACTCAAGGAGGCGGGCATCCTGGAGATCAAGGCGCTGATCAATCCCGACGTCCTAGAGAACCAGCAGCTGGCCCTGGTAGCCATGCGCGTCGCCGAATCCCGGTTGCTGGAACGCAAAGCCGAAGAAATTGCCGCCTTGGAGAACGTAATTTCCGTGGTCATCGCCTCCGGCCGCTACGACCTGATGGCGGAGGTGCTGGTGGATTCCAACAAAGGCCTGGTCCGCTTTTTGACCGAGGAGCTGTCCACCATCGACGGCGTGATCAGCTCCGAAAGCTTCCTGATGCTCAAAAGCTACCGCAAGTTCGTGTAGGGGCGGGGGAGGATTGATTTTTATATTCAATGCGCCTATGTATCCGTGTCAGCAGAGGTTTACCATGTCCCATTCTTATAATTGAGTCAACTCTAAAAACTTCAGTTTTTAGAGTTGTTCCGCTTAAAACGCAATTCCT
>DYPP01000169.1 GCA_020719845.1 Treponema denticola
CAGACCAGGCCCGGCGAGTCGTCCGCCACGGGCTTGAGCTTCTCCGGCGAGACCGCGGGCGCGCAGCCGGCGACTCTCACACCGGTGGTCGGCAACTGGCTGGTGGGCGCGGACGGCGACAACCCGGTGCTGGTGGTGGACGGTCGCGCCTGGAGCCGCGGTCAGCCGGCCGCCGGGGTCGCCGACCGGGCACGCGCCCTGTATGGCGAGCGCTACGCCGAGTTCCTGGACAACGTGAAGGCCTACGCCTACTTTCCCTACGCCGTGATCGACGACGCGCAGGACTTTCGCGAGGGGGTCATCACCCTGCGCTTCAAGGGTGTGGCGGGGCGTATCGACCAGGCTGCGGGCATCCTGTTCGACCTCAAGCCCAACGGCGATTACTATACGGTGCGCGCCAACCCGCTGGAGGACAACCTGGTCCTCTGGCAATTCAAGCAAGGCAAGCGCGGTTCCGTGAAATGGGTCAAGAACGCCGCCGCCACCTCGGGACAGTGGCACGAGCTGAAGGTCGAGGTGCGGGGCCGCACCGTGAAGAGCTGGCTCGACGGCAAGCTCTATCTCACCCAGGACCTGCCGCAACCCGTCTCGGGGCGCGTCGGCCTCTGGTCCAAGGCCGACAGCGTGGTCTATTTCGACGACATCCAGGTTTCCAACTGACACAACCATGCACGAGGAGTATCCATGCCCGATCAACCTAAACCCCTGTCCTGCGACCCGACGGGCCTCGCCGGCCTGTCCGAGCGCCTGATCCTCAGCCACTGGGACAACAACCACGGCGGCGCCGTCAAGCGCCTCAACGCCATCGAGGAGCAGTGAAATGAAGCAAACGCCAGCACTCCTGGCCTTACTGTGCAGCCTGTTTGCCCCGATGCCCTCGTATGCCGAGGATCGGAAACCCAACATCCTCGTCATCTGGGGCGACGATATCGGCACCTGGAACATCAGCCACAACAACCGCGGCATGATGGGCTACCAGACGCCGAACATCGATCGCATCGCGAAGGAAGGCGTGGCCTTTACCGACTACTACGGCCAGCAGTCGTGCACCGCCGGGCGCGCGGCCTTCATCAGCGGCAGCGTGCCGGTGCGCTCCGGCATGACCAAGGTCGGCATGCCCGCCGCCGAGGAGGGCTGGCAGAAGACGGACGTGACCATGGCCACGGTCATGAAGAGTCTGGGCTACAGCACCGGCCAGTTCGGCAAGAACCACCAGGGCGACCGCGACGAGCATCTGCCCACGCTGCACGGCTTCGACGAGTTCTTCGGCAATCTCTACCACCTCAATGCCGAGGAGGAACCGGAAAACCGCGACTATCCCGCCGACATGAAGCTCGCCAACGGCAAGACCTTCCGTGAGCAGTTCGGCCCGCGGGGCGTGTTGAAGTGCAAGGCCGACGGCAAGGGCGGTCAGACCTGCGAAGATACCGGTCCGCTGACCAGGAAGCGGATGGAAACGGTCGATGACGAAACCCTGGCGGCGGCCAAGGACTTCATCACCCGGCAGGCCAAGGCCGGCCAGGCGTTCTTCACCTGGTGGAACGCCACCCGCATGCACTTCCGTACGCACGTGAGTAAGGAGCACACCGGGATCAGCGGCCCGAGCGGGGACGAATACCATGACGGCATGGTCGAGCACGACCGCCATGTGGGCGAGCTGCTCAAGCTGATCGACGACCTCGGTCTCGCCGAGAACACCATCGTGATGTATTCCACCGACAACGGCCCGCACTACAACACCTGGCCCGACGCCGGCACCACGCCTTTCCACGGCGAGAAGAACTCGAACTGGGAAGGCGCCTATCGTGTGCCGGCCTTTGTCCGCTGGCCGGGCAAATGGCTCGCCGGCGAGACGCTCAACGGCATCGTCTCCCACGAGGACTGGCTGCCGACCTTTGCCGCCGCCGCGGGCAACGACAAGATTGCCGAGCAGCTCAAGGCCGGTGTGGAGCTCAACGGTCGCAACTACAAGAACTACATCGACGGCCATAACATGCTCGACTACCTGAGTGGCAAGGCGAAGGAATCCCCGCGCCAGTCGTTCATCTACGCGGACGATGGTGGCCGTATCGCCGCCATCCGTGTCGGCGACTGGAAATCGGTCTACCTCGAAAACCGCGCCGATGGCCTGCAAATCTGGAAGGAACCGTTTGTCGCCTTGCGCGCGCCGGATCTTTACAACCTGCGGCGCGATCCCTTCGAAAAAGCCAAGATCGGCTCCAACACCTATGAGGACTGGTATATCGACCGCGCCTACATCATGGGACCCATGCAGTTCGTCGCCAGCAGATTCCTGCTGAGCCTGAAGGACTTCCCGCCCAGCCAGACGCCGGGCGACTGGAGCCTCGGCAGCCTGGAGCAACAGATCAAGGGCATGGCCGGCCCCAGCGGGGATTGACCTTTGATTCTACGGGGCGCCATCGTTGAGACGGCGCCCCGTTTTTTTT
>DYPP01000170.1 GCA_020719845.1 Treponema denticola
CTAAGGGAAAGAAGGCGGGAACGCCGCTCCCGCTGGGGACGAGGTCCCCGCGCGGGAAGAAAGTGCAGACGGGTGCGTCGGCACGGTTGCAAAGGCAGGTATCGACTGCGACGCCGGCATGTTCGCCGGACAGCACTCCAAGAGTGAGTACAACAAAGCCTGATAAGTCTGATCCAACAGCCGGCAAGATTCAAGCGGGAGAGCAGGGAGCCTGGCTCAACCGGTGGCAATCAGGCCGGCTTCGAGGTGGTGCCCAGCTGTCGGGAAGCTGGCGCTGTGGTCGTGTTGCCAATCTCCGACGTCGTCGTCAGGATTCGGGGGGTCGGGCCGGCGCCAATGGCACTGCAGCGTCACTCCAGGATCACTGCAGAAATTTCGTTCGCACCTGGTCCGATCGTTGCGCCAGCTCGCCGATTTCCAGCCAAGATGATCGGCAGTGCACTCAACCGACTGACCATGATCCGCCTGGGCTCGCAGATCCGCCTCTCCCGACGGGAGGTCGAGCGCTTCTTGAAGATCACCGATATCGAGCCGGTGGGCATCCGTACGATCGACGATCTGGAGGCCTACATCGCGCGCTGCAAGGCGCACTACTGGGGCGTGTCGAATGAGACCTGCTTCCTGCACTGGCTCATCGACCGCGAAGCTGCCCAGTGTCGTCAGGCGGCGTAGTACGGGCGCTCCTTCGAACAACGTGCCCCGTCCTCACCGGATGAAGGCGCGGACCATGGCCTGGCGAGTTGCTTCCGTGCCCGTCGATGACGCCAACATGGGCAGAACGGGTCGGCACTTGCGGCTGCGAGAGGAGTTCCGCCGCGTCAATGCCAGCGCAGCCAGCGCCACCCCGGCGAGCGCCAGGGTGCCCGGCGAGGGCACGGGCAACGCGCTCAAGCTGAAGTCGAAGTTCATCGTCTGGTAACCATTCCACGGATTGATGGCCCAGGAACCGACGCTGAACACGTGACTGCCGGCAGCCAGCACGCCGGCGCCGGAGCCGATGGCCGTGCCGTCCAGCGCGGCGGCGAAGTTGGCGTCCCGGGTCGGGCAATAGTGCGTGTCGGACTTCCAATACCAGCAGGATTGGTCCATCGCCAACTCGAACATCATTGGCGAGTCGAGCGCGAAGTGCACTTCGGCGCCGAACGCGTACCACTCGTTCTGGAACCAGTACCAGTACGGGTCGGCCCAGTAGCTGCCCACCAGGGCTAGCGACGAGCCGTCGGAGCGCAGAGTGGAGTTGTGAATCACATGCACGCCGGTAGCCGGATGATCGGGCGGTGGGTTCGTGACCCACAATTCGCCGTAGAACGGCCCGTCTGCGGCACTGTCCTGGCGCGTGGCCGGCGGGTCGCCGAACCTGAAGACATCGGCCTCTGCATAGCGATAGACCGAGTCCAGTGTCACCGTCGCAGCGCCGGCGGCAAGCGGAGCGAGTCCCGCTGCCACCAAGGCGGCGGTGCCGGCAGCAGCCGTGCAGGTGCGAATCCTCTGCAGCATGCGGTTCGCGCGGATCATGCTCTTCTCCTTCGCTGTGCCATGCCAGCTTAGGCATCAGCCCCAGGGGCAGCATTGAGCGAGCGCAAGATCCGGGCACGTTGTTCTGGAAGCGTTCTCAGGCCGCCGGGGCTGACCCTTTCGGGACTGCTGACGCGTCGGCCGTCGTCGTGACGGCCACCGTCGAACAGCCTCGCTGTTCGAAGGATGCTTGCGCCGCTGCGAACTCGGCGTCCCGGCCCAGCCGGCGGACCTGCTGAAGCGCAGGCTCTTTCCTGGTGTCGGGCAGACACTCGACGGCGATGTCGCCGCCATGGCGCAGCCGCGTGCGCAGCCCGAGCATCGGCCGCACGAGAAGCGCATGGCCCAGTCCACGAACGAACTGGCCGATGCGCTTGTTGCGCGCCTGCCGGGCCTTGTGCACCCGCAAGGATTCCTTGCAGCAGAGGTACAGCGCCAGGTGGGTGCGTTTCATGTCGACGTCGGCCTCGAGTTGGGCCATGACCTCGGCGGCGATGGCCGGGTCGCGGCCAACGCGCTTGTAGAAGCCGACCCAGGCGCGCTCTTCTTCGAACTCGATGCCGCCGCGCCTTGCGCGAGGGCGGGGTTTCTCAGGGGACATGGTGGTTCTCCAGTGGTGAACAAAGGGAACCCTGTTCCCGAGCGGGGAGACGGTGGACTCCCTGGGGGTTGCTTGGATGACGGGCAGAAGGCATGGCGCTAAGCTGCGCCGCCGCCCTTGACGAGTGCCCACACGATGCTTCGCGCAGGTCACAACCTACGGTTCACGCCCGACGAAATCGAGGGGTTCCGAAAACTCGGACTCGACTTCGACGGGGCGCGAACACAGGACGATGTCGAACAGGTGCTGACCCGCTGGGCTGACACACTGAACGACGAACGCCCAGATCTGCTGGACAAGATTGCAGCGGAACTGGCCAGGACCA
>DYPP01000077.1 GCA_020719845.1 Treponema denticola
GCGGCGGCCTCGGTGGCGGCGGCCTCGGTGGCGGCGGCGGCGGGCGCACTCGTTGCGGCCGGCTCCGGATTGCCGGCACAGGACGCGAGAATCAACCCAGCCGCGATCATGGACATACATAATTTCATGGTTCCCCCCTCGGATACAGCTATACTATGATACGGTGCTTATGCTATTTCAACCAAAAGGAGGCAATTTCAAAAATCGGTTATTTTTGAAATTGCCTCTGCTGTTTCTCGCATTTCTCGCTATTCGCAAGAAATGCTACGAAATCAGCACAGATTTAGGTATATTTTTCAAAATGCGTCTGCATTTTGAAAAATCCTCTCTATTTAGTTATGACACAAAATCCAGAGGAGGGCAACGGTGGAAATGAAAGATGGACGAATAGGCGACGACGCGGGCCGGACCCTGCTGCTGCGGGGCTGCAACCTGGGCGGCAGTTCGAAAGTACCGCTGACGCCGGACGGCGCCACCTGGCGGTCCGGATCCCTGGCCGATCCGGCCACGGTATCCTTCGTCGGCCGGCCTTTCCCGCTGGAAGAGGCGGAACAGCACCTGGATCGCCTGGCTTCCTGGGGTTTTACCTTTCTGCGTTTGGTCGTAACCTGGGAGGCCATCGAACACGCCGGACCGGGGGTCTACGACGAAGCCTACCTGGCGTACCTGCGCAAGCTGCTCAAAATGGCGGAGACAAGGGGAATTTCCGTCTTCATGGACCCCCACCAGGACGTCTGGAGCCGCTGGACCGGCGGCGACGGCGCTCCGGCCTGGACGCTGGAAAAGCTCGGCCTCCGGCTGGACCGGCTTGCCCCTACCGGCTCCGCCCTGACCCACCAGGAACACGGCGATCCCTACCCCCGCATGGCCTGGATCACCAACTACAACCGCTACGCCGCGGCCACCCTGTTTACGCTGTTCTTTGCCGGCGACGCCTACGCCCCGGAGGCGCGCATCGACGGCGAATCGGCCCAGGCCTGGCTGCAGGAACGCTACCTGGCGGCCTTCCGCCACGCCTTCCGGCGGCTCAAGGACTGCCGGGCCATCGTCGGCTGGGGCACCATGAACGAACCCCATCCGGGGTTCATCGGCTACCGGGACCTGACCGGGCTGGAAAACAACCAGCTGGCCGCCGGTCCGATCCCCAGCGCGTTCCAGGCCATGGCCGCCGCCTCGGGCTACCCCATGGAAGTGCCCGTCTACCGCACCGGCCTGGCGGGCGTCCGGGTCGTGGGCAAACAGGTCATCAATGCGACAGGACTTTCGCTCTTCAACGACGGCTTCGAGTGTCCCTGGAAGACCGCCGGCGTGTGGACCGACCGGGACGGTCGCCCGGAACTGCTCAAAAAGGATTATTTTTATCAGGCGAACGGCCGGCCGGTCCGTTTTGTGGACGACTTCCTCAAACCCTTCATGCGCCGCTTTATCGAACGCCAGCGGCAGGTGCACGAAAAGACGTTCATTTTCATCGAAGGCCGCCCCGGCGGCGACCATCCGGCCTGGACGGACCAGGACGGGGGCAACGTGGTCAACGCCTTTCACTGGTACGACGAAGCGACGCTGTTCAGCAAGCGGTTCCACCCCTGGGTTTCCGTCCGGGCGGACACGCGCAAGCCGGTGCTGGGACCGGGCAGGGTGGCCCGGAGTTTTTACGAACAGCTGGCGGACGACGTCGCCTGGTCCCGGCTTCGGATGGGCGGCATGCCCTGCCTGCTGGGCGAGTTCGGGCTGCCCTTCGACCTGAACGGCCGGCGGGCTTTCCGGGACGGCGACTACCGCCGGCACGAAACGGCGCTGGGCATGTACTATGACGCCATCGACGCCAACCTGCTGCACGCCACCATCTGGAACTACACCCCGGACAACGACCACGAACACGGCGACCACTGGAACGGCGAGGACCTGTCCATCTTTTCCGCCGGCCAGGCACGGGCCATGGACGGCTGGCGGCGGCCCTACCCCCTGGCCACCGCCGGCGTCCCGCTGGCCTTCAGCTGGGACCGCAAGCGCCGGATTTTCCGGTTCCGCTACCAGGCCGAACCGGGAATCCCGGCGCCGACGGAAATCTACCTGCCCCGGGACTGCCTGGGGGACCAGCCGTCGGTCATCCTGCGGGATGAGGCCGGAAATCCGCCGCCCGGCGCGTCCACCACCCGGGACGCGGACCGGGATCGGCTCTTCATCGACGCCGGAGGCTATGCGGGGGTTCTATCGCTGGAAGTCCGGGGATCTACCGAAGCACGTTGAGGATCGGGAAGCGGGCCGAAGACAGCCGCGGCGTATCCTGCCGGGGCGCGGCGGAGCGGACTTCGCCGTCGGCGATGACCCAGCGCACCGCCAGGTCCTTGGCGAACATCGATTCGATGCCGTCCCGGAAGCTCTGGATCCGGGATACGTAGTCCAGCGTCTTTTTGGGGGTTCCGCCGGTTTTGACCCGGTTGGACCCGGCGTTGTACATGGCCAGGCCGGCGACTTCGGACCCCGCGTAGTCCAGGCACCAGCGCAGGTGGGCCACGCCGAAGCGGGCGTTCACCTGGGGATCAAAAAAATCTTTTTCTTTCAGTTCCGGAAAGGACTTGGAATTGAGCTGGAACAAGCCGCGGTCCACGCTGGCCGAATTCTTGTTCACCGCCTTGATCTCAAAACGGCTTTCTTCCCAGCTGAGGGCAAAGGCCAGACTCGGAGCAACGTCGAACTCGTCCGCCTGGGCCAGGACGATGGCCGCCAGTTCCGGCGAATGCACGATGGCGCCGAAAAACGACACCACCTCGTCCCGGGAAAGGTCGTCGCGATACAAGGACAGGATGGGGTCGGCTTCGTGGCGCACCTTCAGCAGGGTGGCCCGGTATTCTTCCGGATGCAGACCGACCCAGGCGGGTTCTTCCACGGCGCTTTCGGCCACGGTGCCGACGGAACAGGCGCCCAAAGCCAGCAGGGCACTCAACAAGGGGGCAAAAAAAACAACGCGTTTGACTATCATGGGTCTCGATATGCTCCAGGGGTTGTGGTCGCCGGTCCCTCGGGCGCTGCAATCTGGTACAGCGCTAGCCAGGGAACCGCGGCCGGCTGATGAATCGGCTAACATTAGATGTCATTAGATGCAGTTCGATGCTGTTATATCCATTATATCAAAAAGCGTGTCTCCTGACAAGGACCCGATACGCAGACCCGCCGTACCCCCGGAAGCCCGGTTACGGCCGGTCGATGGTGCGCACCCGGATGATGCCGTTGACGGCGCCGATGCCCTGCAGCACCGCCTGAGGAATGGCCTGTTCGGAGTCGATGATGTTGTAGGCGTACTCGTCCCGGTGGTGGTTGATCAGGTCGGTGATGTTGACGCCCGCGCCCGCCAGGATGGTGGTGATCTGGCCGACCATGTTGGGGATGTTGCGGTTGGCCACCAGCAGACGGTGGGGGGCGCGCCGTTCCAGCCGGCAGTGGGGAAAATTGACCGCGTTCTTGATGTTTCCGGATTCCAGAAAATCCATCAGCTGCCGGACCACCATCACCGCGCAGTTGTCTTCCGCTTCCGGCGTGGACGCGCCCAGGTGGGGAATGCAGGTCGCCTTGCCGCAGGCCAGCAGTTCCGCCGTGGGAAAATCAGTCACGTAGGCCGCCAGCCGTTCGTCCTTCAGCGCGGCGATCAGGTCGGCTTCGTTCACCAGACCGCCCCGGGCCAGGTTGACGATCCGGGCGCCCTTCTTCATCATTTTGATCTTGCCGGCGTCGATCAGGCCCTTGGTCTCTTCCACCAGCGGCACGTGCAGGGTGACGTAGTCCGCCTTGCGCAGCAGTTCTTCCAGGCTTTCCGCCCGCTTGACCTGCCGGGACAGGCTCCAGGCCGCGTCCACGGAGATGTAGGGGTCGTAGCCGATCACGTCCATGCCCAGGGCGATGGCGTCGTTGGCCACCATGACGCCGATGGCGCCCAGGCCGAGGATGCCCAGCGTCTTGCCCTTGATTTCCGGCCCCTCGAACTTGGATTTGCCCTTTTCCACCAGCTCCGGGACCTCGTCCGCCTTGTCCGCCAGGGTCGTCGTCCAGCGCAGGCCGTCCACGATCCGGCGGGAAGACAGCAGCAGGGCGGCGATGACCAGTTCCTTGACCGCGTTGGCGTTGCCCCCGGGGGTATTGAAGACCACGATGCCCCGATCGGTGCAGGCGGACAGGGGAATGTTGTTGACCCCCGCGCCGGCCCGGCCGATGGCTTTGACCGTTTCGGGAATTTCAAGGCCGTGCAGATCGGCGCTCCGGACCAGCAGGGCGTCCGGGTTGGGCAGATCCGCGGCTACCTCATAGCGGTCCCGGGGAAACAGTTCCAGACCGAAGGGCGAAATTTTGTTCATCGTCCGGATGCGAAACATGGGAAACCTCCAGAATTTTTTCAGCCTTGCGCTTCCCCGCCGGCCATACCGGCGGCGAGGGCGCGCAGTTCATCCACCACGTACACGTTGCGTACCCGCACTTCGCCGGGCACTTCCAGCACAATCGGCGCAAAATTCACGATCCCCGCGATGCCCGCGGCCACCAGCTTGTCCGCCGCGGCCTGGGCGGCTTCGGCGGGCACGCAGAGCAGGGCCAGTTCGATATGGAACCGGCGGACCACTTCGCCCAGCTTGTACGCCGGGTAGAGGGGCACCGGGGAACGCAGAATCTCCACCCGGTTGACGCTGGCGTCGAACCCGGCCACCAGGGTAAAGCCTTCGGCGGCAAAAGACGGAAAGTTGAGGTACGCCGATCCCAGCCGGCCGAGGCCGACGACGCAGAAGGTCCGCGCCGTACCCAAGCCCAGACCGTCCCGGATGGCCGCCCGCAGCGCCGGCACGTCGTAGCCGGTACTGCCCGCGGACGCTCCGGACAAGAAAGAGATGTCCTTGCGGATCGTATGGCTGGACCAACCCGTGCGGGCCTCGATTTCGGCGGACGTGATCGTGGGTCCGGCCACATTTTCGAGCACCCGGGTCAGCTGCAGCATCCGTTCTACCGTGGGCTCCGGAATTCCCGGCATGCAACGTTCCTCGGAAGGTGGTTGTGAAATATTTCACAGCCACCATAGCCGCTGGGGGCGCGAATGTCAATCGCCGCCGCAGACCGGGTACGCGGCGTACCGTTGCGTCGCGCCTTGCTTTGAGTTACTATACAAGCATGGCCGTCAAACGGTTCACCGTACTGGACCTGATCGATATCGATCTGAAGGAGCATAATTCGCTCAACCTCCGCTGCATCGGCGGGCGCAAGGGCCTGTCCCGGGAGATCAGCATTCCCGACCTGAACCGGCCGGGGCTGGCGCTGTCGGGCTTCTACGACTCCTTTGCCTACCAAAGGATCCAGATTTTCGGCCGCGGCGAGGTAGCCTACCTGCGCAAGCTGGCGGACCAGGGCGAAACCGCCACCATCGAGCAGATGTTCGAATACCTGATCCCCTGCTGCATCTTTACCCACAACCTGACCCCGGACCGGGGCTTCTTCAGCATCGCCGAAGGCGCCCAGTGCCCCATCCTGCAGACCGACCTGCCTTCGGCGGAGTTCTCTTCCCGGGTGCTGCGCATCCTGTCCAACCTCTTTGCCCCCCAGAAGAGCATCCACGGCGTGCTGGTGGAAGTATTCGGCGTCGGCATCCTGATCCTGGGCGATTCGGGGGTGGGCAAGAGCGAAGCCGCCCTGGAGCTGATCGAACGGGGCCACCGGCTGGTGGCCGACGACGTGGTGGACATCCGCTGCGTCAACGGCAACATCCTCATGGGCGCCGGAGCCAACAAGATCATCGGCCACCACATGGAAATCCGGGGCCTGGGGATCATCAACATCACCCATCTGTTCGGCGTCGGCGCCATCCGGGACAAAAAGCAGGTTCAGCTGGTGGTCGAGCTGGAAGAGTGGAACGTGGAAAAAATGTACGACCGGCTGGGCACCCAGGAGCAGACCATGGAAATTCTGGGCGTCAAAATCCCCAAGCTGGAAATTCCGGTCAAACCGGGGCGCAATATTCCCATCATCATCGAAACCGCCGCCATGAACGAACGGCTGAAGAAAATGGGCTATTATTCGGCCAAGGAATTCAACCAGAACATCCTGAAGTGGATCGAAAGCGACGCGGCCCGTTCGGCCTACTTCGGACAGGACGACATCATTTGATACAAGGACAACCCCATGATTGAGCAGACGGTAAGAATAAAAAACCGGGCCGGCATCCACGCGCGGCCCGCGGCGCTGCTGGTGCAGACGGCCAGCAAATTCAAATCCAAGATTTTTATCGAAAAGGACGAAGACCGGATCAACGGCAAATCGATCATGGGCATCATTACCCTGGGCGCCGGCTACGACACGGTCCTCAAATTGATCGTGGAAGGCGAGGACGAACAGGACGCCGTCGCCGCGCTGACGTATTTGTTCGACTCCAAATTCGAGGAAGAATGAGTCCCCGGGGGTGCCGGCGGCCATGAACGCGGTACGGACGCGGTACCGGACTTCCACCCTCGGCATTCCCAGCCTGGTGTTCATCTACCTCCTGTTCGGCATCCTGACCGTCCTTTTTTCTTCCACCCTGTTCGCCAAGACGGTCCAGGGCAGCACGGAAGGCTTTGCCCCCATCTACGCCGTCTTTCTGGCCATTCCTGCGGTGCTGATGCTGTTTCTGGCCATTTCCGTCCTCCGCCTCGGTCTGGACGTCTGGGCCCGCCGGGCGGGCAGCCGGCTGCAGAGCCGGCTGCTGTGGTACTTTGTGCTGGCCGCGGTGCTGGCCTCCACCCCGGCGACGATCATCAACACCCGCTTTGTGCTGGAACTGGTGCGCATATGGAAGTCCGCCGACCTGTACGCCACGGTCGGCGACGCCCAGTTGTTTGCCCTGGACGCCTACCAGTACCGCCTGACCGCCCTGGGCAACCTGGCCGCCGCCCGGGACTTCCGTCCCGATACGGACCTGGCCGCCGCCGACGAGTCCCTGCTGGCCGTCCAGGAGTTTACCCTGCGCGGCGACGGCAGCTGGGAACCGGTCTGGTTTTCCGGCGCCGCCGGCCACCGGCTGACGGCGCTGCCCGGAGCCAAGCAGGGTTTTGTGCCCCGGAATCCGGCGCTGGAGACGGACTTTATCCGCTACGTGGACGTCCAGGCTCCGGGGCGGATCCAGGTGCTCAGCTTCGGCCTCGGCCGGGACTTCGACCGCCGGGTCAAGGGCATCGAGAACGCCAAAACCCGCCTGTCGTCCCTGGTGGAGGTCGAACCGCGGCTGGGGACGCTGCTGCTCGTCTTCTACGCGGTTTTTTCCCTGCCCACCCTGCTGATGACCATCATCATCGCCGTGTCGCTCAGCGCCGCGGTGACCCAGCCGGTGGTGGAGCTGGCGGAGGCGACCAAACGGGTCGCGGAGGGCGATTTTTCCATCCGCCTGCTGTCCCGGCCCTCCGACGAGCTGGGCACGCTGATCGATTCGTTCAACGCCATGGTGCACGACCTGGAACTGTCCCGGGCGGCGGCGCTGCGGACGGAAAAAATCAACGTCTGGCAGGATATCGCCCAGCGCCTGGCCCACGAGATCAAAAACCCGCTGACGCCGATCAAGCTTTCCGCGGAGCGGGTGCTCAAGCGCTACAAAACCGATCCGTCGAGCCTGCCGGAGATCCTGGAAACCTCCATGATGGCCATCATCCAGGAGGTGGACGGCCTGGCCAACCTGCTCGGCGAATTCCGTACCTTCGCCCGCCTGCCCGCGCCCGTCTTGTCCCCCACCCTGCTGGCCGAACTGATCGAGCAGACCTGCGCCCTGTACCAGGCTTCCTACCCGGGGGTGGCCTTCGATTACCGCCACGTCGATCCGGGCATCTCGGTCAAGGCGGACCGGCGCCATCTGGCCCAGGTGCTGACCAACATCATCCTCAACGGCATCGACGCCATGGACGGACAGGGAAGCATGAAATTCACCGCCGACCTTGTCAAGAAACGGGATAGCCGCTATTGTAGGCTGGGTATCGGGGACAGCGGCAAGGGTATTCCCGAGCAATTCCGCAGCCAGGTTTTTACCCCTTACTTTACGACCAAAGCATCCGGGACCGGGCTGGGTTTACCGATCGTCGAGCGCATCGTCACCGACCACGGCGGTTCGATCTGGTTCGATTCCGCCCCGGGCGCGGGGACGACCTTCTACATCGACCTGCCGATCGATGCCCGCCCCGGCGTCTGAGCTCAAAGGTACGCGCAAGCCATGAACGATGTGCTGATCATCGACGACGAACCGGGTATCCGCAGCGCCCTCGCTTCCATTTTGGAAGACGAGCGGTACCGCGTCCACACCGCCGAGGACGCCGTCGTCGGCCTGGCTCTGCTGGAGCAGCGCGCTTTCGACCTGGTTTTTCTGGACGTGCTGCTGCCCCGCATGGGCGGGCTGGAAGCGCTGGAACGCATCCGCGCCGCCTGGCCGGGGATAGAAGTGGTCATCATTTCCGGCCACGCCAACGTCGACATGGCCGTCCGGGCGGTCAAGCTGGGGGCCTTTGATTTTCTGGAAAAACCCCTATCCCTGGACAAGGTGCTGACCGTCTGCCGCAACGCCCTGATGGTGCGCAAACTGCGCGCCGAAAACAAGGACCTGAAACAGGCGGCGACCAGCAAACAGTCCGACCTGATCGGGGACAGCCCCGCCCTGCAGGCGGTCCGGGACCTGATCGGGCAGGCTGGCGCCAGCGACGCGCGGATCCTGATCACCGGGGAGAACGGCACCGGCAAGGAACTGGTCGCCCGGGCCATCCACCTGCGTTCCCCCCGGGCCGCCAAGGCCTTTGTGGAAGTCAACTGCGCCGCCATCCCGGATACGCTGATCGAAAGCGAACTCTTCGGCCACGAAAAGGGCGCCTTTACCGATGCCGTCGCGGGCCGCAAGGGACGGTTCGAACTGGCTTCGGGGGGCACGCTTTTTCTGGATGAAATCGGCGATATGTCCCTCAGCGCCCAGTCCAAGGTGCTGCGGGCCATCCAGGAACAAAAGATCGAACGCGTCGGCGGCGAACGCACCATCGACGTGGACGTCCGCATCGTGGCCGCCACCAACAAGGACCTGCCGGCCGAATGCCGGGCCGGCCGCTTCCGGGAAGACCTTTTTTTCCGGCTGAACGTCATCCCCATCCAGGTGCCGCCGTTGCGCAGCCGCACCGCGGACATTCCCCTGCTGTTGAGCCATTTTTTGGCCGAATTCGGCGCTTCCGCCTCGGCGCTGGACGCGGAAGCCCAGCTGCTGCTCGGCGCCTACGCCTGGCCCGGCAACGTCCGGGAGCTCAAGAACCTGGCGGAGCGCATCGCCGTCATGTGCGACGACGAGCTGATCGGCAAGGACATGATCGCCGGTCTGCTGCACCGCCGGAAAGAGCCGGGCGAAGGGCAGGATCCGGAAAAGCTGGACCCGCCGGACCAGGGCGGTCTACCCGATCAAATCCTGGCCCTGCCCTACGCGGAAGCCCGGGATCTTTTTGAGAAACAGTATTTACAGTACAAACTTACGCAAAACGGGTATATAATATCCCGGACGGCGGAGGCCATCGGCATGTATCCGAGCAATCTGCACGCCAAATTACGAAAACACCTGATAAGGACGGAACGATGAAAGAGCTCACCGAACGGCAGCGGGAAGTGTTGACCTTCATCACGCGGTACATCAGCGCCCACGCCTACCCGCCGACAATCCGGGAGGTGGCGGATAATTTCGCCATCTCGGTCAAGGGCGCCTACGACCACCTGGGCGCCCTGCGCAAGAAGGGTTGGCTCAAACTGGGCGAAAAACGCTCCCGGACCCTGGAAGTGATCCGGGAAGACCCGGACCAGGCCGAACAGCAGCACAGCGTGGCGGTGCCCATCCTGGGTACCGTGGCGGCGGGGCGACCCATTCTGGCGGAAGAAAACTGGGAAGGCACTATCCAGATACCCCACTCCATGCTGCACCGGAACGGCCAGTATTTTGCGCTGCGCGTCCGGGGGGACAGCATGGACCAGGCGGGCATCGTGGACGGCGACCTGGCGGTGATCGAAAAGCGGGAAACCGCCCGGGACGGACAGATCGTGGTGGCCGTGGTGGAAGAAGCGGTTACCCTGAAGCGCTTTTTCAAAGAAAGCAGCCGCATCCGCCTGCAGCCGGAAAATCCGGTCTATTCGCCCATCTACTGCCAGGACGTACGCATTCTCGGCTGCCTGGCGGGGCTTATCCGCTCCTACGCCTAGGGTTCCGGATGGCCAAGGGAAGCTGCCATCTCTACCTCGGCCCGGAAATCGGGGAACGGCAGGACGCCGTGGCGGCTCTGCGCCAGGGTCTGGCCGCAAAAACCGGCGTCCCGCCGGAAGAACATTCCTTCTACGCCGGGGAAGATCCGGTGTCCGCCATGGTGTCCCTGCTCCGGAACGGTTCGCTCTTTGCGGATACCCGGCTGGTGCTGATCAAGAACGCGGAGCTGATCAAAAAGAAGGAAGAAGCCGAACTGCTGGCTGCGTATCTGGCGGCGCCCCAGGAAGGTACGACGCTGGTGCTCATTTCCGACGCCACCGCCGTGGACAAACACCTGGAGGCGGCGGTGCCCAAAGAGGCCAAACGCGTCTTCTGGGAACTCTTTGAAAACCGCAAGACCGAGTGGGTCGCCTCCTGGTTCCGCCGGGAAGGCTTGACGATCACCGCCGAGGGCATCGAAACCATCCTGGAGCTGGTGGAAAACAACACCGACGCCCTGCGCCGGGAATGCTCGCACCTCAGCATCCTGCTCAAGAAGGGCACCCCGGTCACCGGCGAACTGGTGGAAACCTACCTGTCCCACACCCGGGAAGAATCCGCTTTTACCCTCTTTTCCCGTCTGGCCGAAGGCGATCTGGAGCGCAGCCTGGAAACGCTGCACACCCTCCTGGCCGCCAAAGAGTCGCCCCAGGCCATCCTGGCGGGCTTGACCTGGTGTTTCCGGAAGCTCTACGATTACCTGACGTTGTGCGCTTCCGGCAGTCCCGGCGATTTTGACCTGAAAAGGATCGGCCTGGCTTCCAAAAAAGCCCAACGGGACTACGCCCAGGCCGCCCGCCGCTACGACCTGGCCGCCGTCCGGCGCCTGCTGGCCTTGACGGCGGATTTCGACATCTTGTTTCGTTCCCTGGGTTCTTCGGTGGAAGACCTGCTGATGGACCTCTTCATGTATCAGGTAGTATCGCGGAACGGAGCTGCCCGGGAGCGTTCCGCATGGTTCAAATCGTACTGTTAGCCCTCGGCCTTTCCATGGACGCCTTTGCGGTGTCCGTATCGTCGGGCATCTGCATCCGGGACCTGCGTCCCCGGCACGCCCTGCGGGGCGCCCTTTTCTTCGGGGCCTTCCAGTTTCTGATGCCCGTGGCGGGCTGGTTTCTGGGCCGCGCCTTCCGGTCCCGGATCGAATTCATCGACCACTGGATCGCCTTCGGCCTGCTGGCCCTTATCGGCGGCAAGATGGTGCATGATTCGCTGCAGCCCCAGGAATTCGCCTGCGTCGACGACGGCGAGCCGGGCAGCGCCGGGGCAACGGACATCCGGGACCCCCGGACCCTGCTGACCCTTTCGGTGGCCACCAGCGTGGACGCCCTGGCGGTGGGGCTGTCTCTCAGTGTGCTGGGGACAGAGATCTGGGGTCCGGCGGCGCTGATCGGCGCCATAACCTTCGCCGTCAGCCTGATCGGCTTTGAATTCGGCAAGCGCATCGGCTACCTGATCGAACGCCGGGCGGAACTGCTGGGCGGTCTGATGCTGATCGTCATCGGGACCAAGATTCTCTGGGAACACCTGGCCGGCTGAGCCCGGGGGCCGCGCCGGCGCCGCCGGGGTGCCTTATTTCTTTTTCATGCGCAGGAGCGTAGCCACGTCTTCCCGGGTTTCCGCCCGCAGGACCTGGTCCCGCAGGGCTTCGTCCTTCAGCACCGACCCGATGGCCGCCAAAAACTGAAGATGCGGACCCGACGTCTTTTTCGGGGAAATCACCATGATGAAGATGGTCGATTTTTCGCCGTCGATGGAACCAAAATCCAGACCCTCTTTTTTGAGGCCCACGGCCACGCAGATGTCCTTGACGCCGTCGGTCTTGGCGTGGGGCAAGGCGATTCCGTGCTGCATGCCGGTACTCATGGTTTGTTCCCGCTGCAGAACATCCGCGATCGTCTGACCGCGATCTTCTATCTTTCCCTCCGCCGCCAGCATGTCCACCAGCTCGTTGAGCACCGCGTTCTTGTCGTTGCCCTTAAGGCGCAGGGAGACCAGCGCCGGTTCAACCAGGGACAGCACGTCCCGGTCCTCACGCCCGTTCATTTCGGACAGTTCCCTGCGCATCGCCTTGGGATCCGACGACGCCTTGAGCTTCTCGATGGATGCATTCAGCTTCAACAGGACTTCGTACGCCGCGGTCTTGACGAAGGGCAGGTCCTCGTTGGCCGTTTCGATGGTAACCTGTCGCTCCTCTTCTACGATGGAGATGGAAATATCGTCTTTGCGGGCCTGGGACAGGCCTTTGTCCAGGTTCATGGTCTGCACAAAGAATCCTTCTGCCCGGAGGTCCTTAAGCAGGGTATCCAGGACCAGGTCGGCGATTTCCGGGGAGGGAAAATCCCAGGTCAGGGAGGCGGTTTCGTTCCCCTTGACCGGTTTTTTGGTCCCGGTGCCGGGCAATTTGAGCGTAAAGTTGAGCATCGGCGGCGCGATCATCGTCGTAACCAGGGTCATGAGCACGACCACCCCAAACAGACGTTGGTCGAGGATGCCGCTGGCCAACCCGATGCCGGCGATGATCAGGGCTACCTCGCCCCGGGGAACCATCCCGGCTCCGATCCGCAAAGCGCCCCGGGTGTTGAAGCCCAGCAGCAGCGCCGGCCCGCCGCAGCCGAGAACCTTGGTCAGAACGCCGACCAGGGTGTATACGGCGCCGAAGACCAGAACTTCCGGGGAGAGTATTTCGCCCACGTTCACCAGCATGCCCATGACGGCGAAAAAGATCGGCACAAAAAACTCGTACAGGCCGTGCAGCCGTTCCTGGATCACCGCGGCGATATCGGTCTTGGAGAGCGAGAGGCCCATGATGTAGGCGCCGATAATCATCGCCAGCCCTTCCTTCTCAAAAACCCCGGCCATCAGCAGGGCAAGGCCCAGGGCCAGTACCGAAAAGTCATAGGAATGCTTGAACAATTTTAAAAAAGTGGCGATCCGTTTTGAAAAAATCAGCCCCAGAGCGGTAAAGCCCAGCCAGATGCCGAAGGCCTTGCCGGCGATGCCCAGCACGGCCATCCCGTTCAGGGCTCCGCCGTGACCGGCCAGCACGGCCACGATGCCGAGCACGACGGCCAGCATGATGATGCCCAAAACATCGTCGAAAACCGCCGCCGCCAGAATGGTAACCCCCTCGGGAGAATCCATCTTTTTCTGGTCCGAAAGAATCCGCGCCGTAATGCCGACGGAGGTCGCGGTAGCCAGAACGCCCAGAAAAAGACTGCGGGGGTCCATGAACGAAGCGTGCAGCATAAAAACGCCCACCAGGTCGCCGAATACAAAGGAAAAAACCACCCCGCCGATGCCGACGATACCGCCGACCACCGAATAGCGCAGAAACAGCTCGATGTCCGTCTCCAAGCCGGAAGAGAACAGCAGGATGATCGACGCCACCGTCGCAAAAGCGTACAGCTCGGGGCTGACCGCCAGCGTCCCCTGACCGAGAGGAAATATGCCCTGCGGAAAACCGGGCAGACCGAGGCCGCCCAGCGCGTAGGGACCGATGACCACGCCGGACAGCAATTCGCCCAGCACCGAGGGAAAGCCCAGCTTTTTGATCAGGCGACCGCCCAGGCGGACGGCGAACAGGATGATACCCAACTGCAAGACCAGCTCGGCCATCACTTCCGAAATGGGCACAGCTTCCTGGGCAAAAAGCCGGGTACCGAGAATGGTGAACGACAACGCCGCGGTGAGTACCTTACCGATCTTGGTCATTGAATGCTCCTCTCAAAGGCAATATGCGGATAAACTTGGCATCGCCGATTATAGAGAGAAGACTAAAAGGAAACAAGTACGGTGCGGAATACCGCACCCTATTCGTAACAATGCAAGTTATTCAACCGTTTTACGTTAAAATCTACTTTTTATTAGGGGGCATTTACCAGGTTGACCGGAGCACCGTCCAAAAACCGGCGCCGATTGTCCACCGCGATGTCCATCAGGCGCTGCCGCCTGGGTCCCGTAGGTCGGAATGTTGCTGACCGGGATTCCCTGTTCCGCAGCAGCGGCCGTATCCACCACGTTGTAGCCCGTAGCCAGCACGCCCACGTAGCGCAGCCGCGGCGCCTTCCCGATAACGTCCCGGCCCAGGGGCGTCTTGTTGGTGAACACCAATTGAGGCTGTCTGATAACTCGGTTAGTTATCAGACAGCCTCAGTATTTT
>DYPP01000078.1:0-3433 GCA_020719845.1 Treponema denticola
GATATTAAGGTAGCTGTCCCGTAACTCCCTGAGTTACGGGACAGCCTCAATTATACTGATATTCAAAGGAACGGCGCAGACGCAGGGTGGTTTCCCAGCTGACGCCGTCCGCAGACCGCTTCAGGGGAATCCCTTTGGCGGACCACTGCCCGAAATTACCCGTGACCGCCACGGTCCGCGCGGTCGGCGCGTCCAGCACCAGGCGCAGGGTCACCAGATCGCCTTCGGAATCAGGGCGCCGGAGGTACATGAAGGAAAGGGCGACCACCAGGAGCGCCGCGGCCGCCCCGGGCACTACCAGGTGCCGGCGCCGCGCCGCTGAAAAGTGCGACCGCCGGACGCTCCGCGCCGGGTCCCGCCGGTCCAGCCGGGCCATGACGGCGTCGGCCAGGTCCGGCGCCGGTCCGCCGACGGCAGGCACCGCTTCTTCAAGCGCATCCCGACGCACTAGTCCCCGAAGGGCTCCGTAGCGCGCCGCGCAGTCCGGGCAGGCGCCGAAGTGTTCCTCCAGTTCGCGGTGGACCGCCGCGTCCAGACGGCCTTCCTTTTCCCATTCGTCCAGCTTTTCGGCAACCTGCGCGCATTTCATCATTCTGTAGTACCTCGCCGAAACCCGGTTGGTTGCGGAGCTTCCAATAAAATCCGCAGTTTTTTCGGCCCCGGAACAGCCGGGTCTTGACGTTTTCCGCCCCCAAGCTCAGGGCGTCGGCGATCTCGGCCACCGGCAGGCCCTCAAAATAGTAAAGGTATACCGGCGCGTACAGATCCGCCGGCAATTCCCCCAGGGCGCGGTGCAGGGCGGCGGTAGATTCCGCTTCCAGGGCTTCGGTCTCCGGGTTGTTCCAGTCCGCTTCTTCTGGATAAAAGACTTTGACCAGACGGTCCGTTTCGGCCTGAGCCTTCTTCCACTGGGTGCGCGGATGAAAATTTCCTGCACCGCGTCTTCCGCCCAGGCGTGGTTGCGGGTCCGGACCAGACAAAAACGGTACAGCCGGACCTGATGGCGCTCCACCAACAGCCGGAAGGCGGCGCGCTCCCCCGAAAGGACCCGGTGGACCACTGAGACGTCTGAGATTTCGGCTTTATCCGGGCTGGTATTCACAAAATCCGAGTATAGCGCGAAAATTCCGCAACCGCCATGCGTCGGGGTGCGTATAACAGGTGAAGCGACAAGCTTGGAGGTTATACATGAAACGGATTTTAGTAGTGGCGGCTTTGTTCATGACCGCGGGACTGCTCTTTGCCAACGGCCGGGCGGAAAAATTGGACGCCCTGGAAGGTACGGTCAACGCCATTGAAGTCAACGGCACCAAAGCCCTGCTGCGGCTGCAGCTGCGGGACGGAAGCGCCGCAGAAGTGCTGGTGCCGGAAGCCGAACTGGCCCGGCTGCAGATCCGGCTCCGGGAACAGGTGCGCCTGGAGGGCGTGCTGGTGGAAGGGGACGAAGCGCTGGGCCTGCAGACCCGGCTGCATCTGCGCCAGGCGACGGCCACGGGCAGTACCCTGAAGGTGGAAGACCCGGTGCCGCTGCGCACCCAGGACCGGGAACGGCTGCGCCTGCAGACCGCCGACGGTACGGCGACGCAGACCCAGACGCAAACCCGCACCCAGGCGGCGGACGGCAGCGGGACCGGCACGGGTAAAAAATAGGGCGCGGCTTGCATGATGGCGCCCTGACGACGTATACTCAGGCCCATCATGCGCGTCATATCATGGAACGTCAACGGCGTCCGGGCGATTGAAAAGAAGGGCTTCATCGATTGGGTGAAGGCCGAAAGCCCGGATGCCCTCTGTCTGCAGGAAACCAAGGCGCGGCCCGACCAGCTTTCGGAGGAACTGAAAGCCCCGGTGGACGCCGAAGGCCGGGTCTACAAGTCCTGGTGGGCCAGCGCCCGGAAGCCGGGCTATTCGGGCACCGCCATCTACAGCCGTATAGAACCCCTGGACGTCCGCGTCATGGGCGTCAGCGACTTTGACGCCGAAGGCCGGGTAATCCAGGCTGATTTTCCCGCCTTTACGCTGATCAGCGCCTATTTTCCCAATTCCCAGGACGCCGGCGCCCGGCTGGACTACAAGCTGGCCTTCTGCGACGCCATGCTGGCGACCTGCGACGCCCTGGTGGCCCGGGGACGCCGGCTGGTGCTCTGCGGCGACTACAACATCGCCCATACGCCCATCGACCTGGCCCGCCCCAAGGACAACGAAGGCAATCCGGGCTACCTGCCGGAAGAACGGGCCTGGATGGACAAATTCGTCGCCTCAGGCTACGCGGACACTTTCCGGCTGCTGCATCCCGGCCAGAAGGACCAGTACAGCTGGTGGTCCTACCGCCTGCGGGCCCGGGAAAAGAACATCGGCTGGAGAATCGACTATCATTGCGTCGACCAGGCCTTCATAGGCCAGGTCGCCGCGTCGGTCATCCGGCCGGACGTCCTGGGGTCGGACCATTGCCCCGTACAGATCGACCTGAACGTCTAAGCGAGAGCACATGCGCATCAAATACAACGCTCCGACCGTCCTTTCCTACGCCTTCCTCAGCGCCGCCGTGCTGGTGCTGAGCCAGACCCTGCTGCCCAACCTGACCGAAACCTGGTTCATGGTGCCGGGCAAGCAGCATTTTTCCGCCGCCCGCTGGGGCGACTGGATCCGCCTTTTTACCCACGTCGTCGGCCACGCCAACTGGAACCACCTGATCAGCAATTTTTCGTTCATCCTGCTGATCGGTCCCATCCTGGAGCAGACCTACGGCTCCCGCTCCCTGTTCATGATGATCGCCGTCACCGCCCTGGTGACGGGGCTGCTCAATATCTTCTTCTTTCCCACCGCCCTGCTGGGCGCGTCCGGCGTGGTCTTCATGATGATCCTGCTGGCGTCCTTCACCAACTTCAACTCCGGCGAGGTGCCCCTGACCTTCATTTTAGTGCTGGTGCTCTACCTGGGCCGGGAACTGTTCAATTCCTTTACTTCCAACGATATTTCCGAGTTCGCCCATACCGTCGGCGGCTTCTGCGGCAGTCTTTTCGGATTTTTCCGGCCGCACCGGAGATAGATATTTTTATATCGAACCTTTACAGGGCTCGTGCGGCTTCCTATACTCTTAGTAAGCTTAAAGTCCTGGAGGAATTACCATGGCCGATTGCGAATGTCTTCCCAAGTGTATCTTTTTCAACGATAAAATGGCGGACAAGCCGGCTACCGCCCAGCTGATGAAGAACCAGTACTGCCACGGCGACAATTCCAGATGCGCCCGGCACATGGTCGCCGTCGCGATAGGCACCGACCACGTGCCCTCCGACCTGCTCCCCCCCCAGACCGACCGGGTCAAGGGAATTGTGGAAGTAGCCCGCAGCTCCTAGCCGGCGTTCAGGATTATTTGGCGCCACGTTTTTCCGTGCCGTTCAAAGCGTACCGGAACCGCGTTGGGAATTTGATC
>DYPP01000078.1:3533-14374 GCA_020719845.1 Treponema denticola
GCCACGTTTTTCCGTGCCGTTCAAAGCGTACCGGAACCGCGTTGGGAATTTGATCCCCGGCGACGATTCCGAGCAACAGTTCCGACAACGCCCGGTAATTCCCCGAGTGGCCGACGATGAGCAGCGGCCGGGGGCCCCGGAGGCGTCGCAGCGCCGCCAGGGTCAGGTTCCGGTAGCGCTCCCAGCTTTCTACATTGCATCCCCCGTCCGCAGATTCCGGCCCGGTGCATTCCAGCCGTGGCCGGCCCTCCCAGGCGCCCCAGTTCCGTTCCCTGATTTCTTCATCCTCCCGGGGCACGATGCCCAGGAGACCGCCGATGATGGCCGCGGTCTCCCGGACCCGGCCCATCTTGCCGGTCCAGATGCAGGCCGGCGGCGATGCCGTCAACAGCCGGGCAGCGAGCACGGCTTGGCGGCGGCCGCGTTCCGTCAGCGGCGAATCCAGCGTGCCCGCGATGGTGCCGTCCCGGTTGGCCACGCTTTCTCCGTGGCGCACGAACCACAAGAAGGGGCTGTCGAAAAGGCAGGCTTCGTCGGGGACGGTCATAGGAGCAGGGACTCGCCGTTGGCGCCGGGCCGGATGTGCGGCAAGGCGCCGGCTAAATCGGACAGGTCCTTTGCCGAGCAGAAGGCAGGAATCGCCCGGCGCACCCCCGAAGCAGCCAACAGGGCGGCGTTGTCGGAGAACAGGGGGTGCACGTTCCAGCGGGACCAGCGGGCGCGGCCTTCGGCCACCAGACGTTCCGCGGCGGTGCCCGCTCCCCGGTAGCCGGTGAACAGGAACCGGGGACCCGAGGCGTGGGCCGCCCAGCGCCGCACCAAGTCCCGGGCGGTTCCGGTGCCGGCTTCGCCGTCGGCCACGATGTTGAGGCCCTGGGGATGTTCGACGCTGACCGCTTCCAGGCCGTCGACCAGCTTGGTCAAGGTTGAACCCACGCCTTTCCGCAGATATTCCGTCCCGGAAGTCAGGGTGCGCCGGATGGATCGGCGCACCGCGTCGTCGACCCGCAGCTGCTGTCGGGCGGCGCCGGCCAACAGCCAGGCGAATTCCAGCGCCCGGCCCTCTGCGGGCACCGGCAGGATCAGGGCCGATTCTTCAAGGCTTTCCGGGCTCAGCACGCTGGACCAGGGGGGATCGGCCAGGGAATTGCGGCCATCGTGCAGTCCGTAGGAAGCGTCGAAGATGACCGTCTCCGCCTGAGGCGGCGGATCGTAGGCATAGACCGTCGATTCGGTGCAGGAATCGCCCATGTACAGCAGACCGCCGCCGACGTCAAAGCGCAGCCAGACGCCGCCCGGGGCATGCCCCGCCCGGCCGCACTGGACGCCTACGCCGAGAACGGAGGCTGTTCCCCGGACGGGCAGCGCGATGCCGTCCCGTATCCCCAGCAGTTCCAGCGTCAGCGCGGTGCCATAGACCCGCGGTACCTTGCGCAGCAGATGCAGCCCCCCGGCGTGGTCCGGGTGGGCGTGGCTGAGCACCAGGGCGTCCAGGGGTTCGGCGTGTTCCACCTCCGGCACCGCGCCGACGTCGGGCCCGATGCCCAGATCAATCAAAATCCGTTTACCCCCGGTCTCGAGCAAAAAACAGGCCGGTCCCTTGACGCCGACGCCGGAGATGACGCGGATGCTAGCCATGCTGCGGTACGATCCAGGCATCCTTAAAGCGGTACGAGATCGTCTGCCCCACCTGGGGCGGGGGCGCTTGCACTTCAAGCCGCAATTCCCGGTCGGGGATTCCTTCAGGGGCAACACCGACCAGGTAGGCGTGCCCCTGGAACGATACCCAGCGCACGGTGCCGCTGAAGGCCGTGCCCCTGGCGTCCGCCGCGAGGGCCAGATCGCCGGACCGGACGCAGACCCTGCATTCCGCCTGTCCGGGCGGCTCC
The DNA here is from genome assembly GCA_020719845.1 of Treponema denticola. Taxonomy (GTDB): domain Bacteria; phylum Spirochaetota; class Spirochaetia; order Treponematales; family Breznakiellaceae; genus DYPP01. The sequence continues at coordinate 5,423 of DYPP01000078.1, forward strand.
TGAAAGCGGACTTCCAGGTTCCGCCCCCACAGCAGCACCGTCCCCCGCCCCGGTCCTTCGGCAGCCAGGAACCGCGCCGGAAGCATGGTGCCGCGGCCGATAAAGCCGGCCACCATTTCCGTAGCCGGCGACCGGTACAGTTCTTGCGGCGTGGATACCTGGACGATGCGCCCCGCGTCCATCACGGCGATCCGGTCGGCCAGGGACATGGCTTCGCTCTGGTCATGGGTGACGAACACGAAGGTTGCGCCGCTCTGCTTCTGGATGCGCCGCAGCTCATTCTGCATGGTTTCCCGGAGATGGGCGTCCAGGTTGGCCAGGGGTTCGTCCAGCAGCACCAGCCGGGGGTCGAGGGCCAGGCAGCGGGCCAGCGCTACCCGTTGCCGCTGGCCGCCGGACAGCTGGTTGATGCCGCGGCTTTCATACCCGTTCAGGTCGACCAGTTCCAGGGCGGCTTCGACCTTGTCCCGCAGGTCCTTCCGCTTCAATCCCTTGACCTTGAGTCCATAGGCGACGTTGCCGAACACCGAAAGGTGGGGCCACAGGGCGTAGGATTGAAACACCATGCCCAGGTTGCGCCGTTCCGGCGCGACGGCTCGACCTGCTTCGGCGACAACCTCGCCGCCGATCTCGATCGTGCCGGCGTCGGGAACCTCAAAGCCGGCGATCAAACGCAGCAGGGTGGTCTTGCCGCACCCCGAAGGCCCGAGCAGGGCCATGAACTCGCCGTCGCCGACCTCAAGGGAAACCCGGTCCACCGCGGCAACGACTCCAAAACGCCTGAGGACACTCTTAATCTTCAAACTCGCCATGGCACTACTCCATCGGGCAGATACTTGCCGAAATAGCCGAACCCGGCGGCGATCAGCAACACGATGCCGATGCTCATCATTGAAACCGCTGAAGCCTCCGGAGAATTCCCTTCGTACTGCAGGGCGTAGATGACCACACCGATCGTCTCGTTGCCCGTCGACCAGAGCAGGGACGATACGGTCAGCTCGTTTACCGCGGCCATAAAAACCAGCAGCGCCCCGGCTACCGCCGAGGCGGCGGCGGCGGGAAGAATCACCGTCGACAAGCGGCGGAAGACGCCGGCGCCCAGAACCTGGGCGGCTTCTTCCAGGCGGATATCGAACTGTTCCAGGGCGCTGGTGGTGGTCCGCAACACCGGGGCAAAGAAGCGGGCCAGGTAGGCGACCAGCAGGATCCAGAAACTGTTGTACAGACTGCCGATCACCGGCAGGGGTTTGATGAAGGCCAGGATCATGGCGATCGACAGCACGATCCCGGGAATGGCGTAGGGGATATCCGCCAGGGTATCCAGGAAGCGGGCGGTCCTGTTTTTCCGCAGGGTGGACAGGTAGGCCAGGGGCAGTGCGGCCAGGCCCAGCGCCAGCGCCGCGATCAGGGAAAGCCGGATGCTGTTGGCGAAGGCCCGCAACACCGTGGTTTGCTCAAAGAGCACAAAGCGGTAATTGTCCAGGGTCAGGCTCCGGGCATTCAGCTCCACGCCCACTGCGGGGATCAGGGACGAAATCGCCAGCGAGACCAGCGGCAGTACCGAAAGGGCAAAAAAGAAGGCGCCCGCGGCCAATTCCACCGCAAGCCGCCCCTTGCCGAGGGAAAACGGCACCAGGGCGGAGGTGCCGCGATGAATGCCCGTGCTCAGGCGCCGGGAGGCCAGGGAACGCAGCATCAGGCCAAACGTCGACAGCAGAACCAGCGGCAGCGCCAGAACCACGGTCTCACCCAGGACGGCGGGACCGAACCCATTCAGGCGCCGGTAGATCAAGGTGGACAGTACGGGGAAGCGCCCGGGGATGCCCAGCAAAGCGGGCACGCCGAAATTGCCGATGGCCGCCACAAAGGACAGCGAAAAACCGGCCAGGATGCCCGGACTGATCAGCGGAAGAATGACCGTCAGGATCGTGCGCGCCGGTCCGGCGCCGGAAATCCGCGCCGCCTCCACCAGATCCCATGAAACCGCGCGCATCGCGGCGCGGACGGTCAGAAAAACGGCGGTCGAATTCTCGATTCCCAAAACCAGAATGACCCCGTTGCGGGAGTACAGCGGATTGGCGGCTCCGGGGGGCGAAATCAGGGAAAACAGTTCTTTCCAGGCCAGGGCGGTAATCTGCGAAGGAATCAGCAGGGGCAGCAAGATCAGGAAGGAAGCCGCGGCCTTGAAGCGCAGATCCGTCGTTCCGACCACCAGGGCGGCGGAAAGACCGATGGCCACAGCCAGCAACGACGACCAGAACGCCGAGTCCACGGTATTCAGGAAGGCCGTAACCGTAGCCTTTTTGGCCAGGGTACGGAGAATAAAAGCCAGCGGCGCAGGATCGGCGATGAACAGTTCCATCCCCAGCCGCAGCAAGGGCCAGATCGTGACCAGGCCGATCATGGCAGCCAGGGGAAACAGCAAAGTCCCCGGACCGATATCGATCCGGGGCGCCAGGTGCCGCTCAGCCACCAAACAGGTCGGCGAACATTTTTTTATTGTCCCCGTCCTGCTTCAGGATGATGCCCGGATCGGCGGACATTATTTTGACCGCATCCAGCTCGGGATAGCCCTTGGGCGGGGCAAGTCCGGGAATGGCCGGATAATATCCCTGCTCCACCGACTGCATCTGGGCTTCCCTGGACAGCTGCCAATCCACAAACGCTTTGGCGGCGGCCATATTCTTGCTGGTTTTCAGAATCGCCACCGGCTGGGTGATCAGGCTGACCCCTTCTTTCGGAAAGACAAAATCCACCGGCGAACCCTTGGCCTTGGCGTTGAAGGCCATGTATTCGATGATGATGCCGTAGGCCTTCTCGCCCCGGGCTACCGCTTCCACCACGGTGCCGTTGCCCTGCCCCGCCACCGCGCCGCGGTCGGCCAGGGTTTCGTAGTATTTCCACCCGAAAGCGGGCAGCTGGACCACCGTACCGACGTGGATGGCCGCCGCGCCGGAATACAGGGGACTCGGCATGATCAACGACTTGGCCACCCCGGGAACCAGCAGATCGTTCCAGGAAGTAGGCGCCTTGGCCACCAGCTTGGTATTATAGATAATCCCGGTGGTGATGAATTTGGTGCCGAAGAAGGTCATATCCGGATCCACCAGATCCTTGGGCAAGCCTTTGACCGGGGCATCCTTGTAGGCGTACAACTTGCCTTCGTTCTTGAGCTGGGTGGCCGCGGCGGCGTCGGCGATGAGCACCACGTCCGCCCGGGGCGCGCCGGCGGCGAACTCGGCCTGCAGCTTGTTCATTACTTCCGTCGTACCCGACCGGAACAGCTCCACCTTTATGTCCGGATACGCGGCGTTGAAGGCCTTGACCACCGCCGCCATCTGGTCCGTCGGCTGGGAAGTATAGACGACCAAGCTGCCCGTAGGACCCGCCGCGTTCGCCCCGCCGATCACCGTCGCCATCAACACCACCGCGGACAGCAGTCCGCCCCTACCGTTGCGTTTCATGTCAACCTCCTGTTGTTTCTACAATTAAGAAACAGGCCGGAAGCATGAGCCGGACAGGTTATAATTTGATGAAGCGGCAATGCAAATTTGGTTAGGCCCATCCGGTAGCCTTCTGCCGCGAGGGCATTGACGGCCCGGAGCCGGCTTACTAGAATGAAGGCATCGCTATTTCCGGAGGAAAACATGAAGAAGAGCATCGTCCTGATCAGCCTGGTGGTCGCCGCGCTGTTCGTTTCGTCCTGTACGACCTTCAAGTTCGAAGGCGCCCAGGTAACCCGGGAAATTCCCAGCTACAATGCGGTCGGGAATTTCGACATCAACGTCAAGGTCAATGAGTTCCTCGGCGCATCCGGCGGCGCCAACCTGCTGAACGTCACCGCCGACAACATGAATACGGCCATCTACGACGCCATCCAGCGCGAAATCCAGAAGTTCACCGGCGACGCGGCGGTCAACATCAGCATCGAATACCAGGCCGGATTCGTCGACCTGTTGCTGAACGGCATCACCTGGGGCCTCTACGCCCCCGCTACGGCCCACATCAAAGGCACCATCGTCAAATACAACAAGTAAGGCTTGCCGCAAAAGAATCAGCGCCAGCCGCCGGTCGGATACCCGTCCGGCGGTTATCGTAAAACACCATGAAAAGAAACCTGTTGCCGCTCTTGGGCGTGTTCGCCTTTCTGGTCGGTTGCTCCGGCAATCCGGAAGCTCTCGCGGTAAAAACCGCGTATCAAGCCTTTTCCCGCGCCGTCCTGGCCGGGGACGACATGGGCATCAACCGGTCGGCGCCGTTTCTGGCCGTCCTCCCGGCGGAGACGCGCCGGGCCTTTCTGGCCGGCCTGGCCGGCGTCCTGCAGAAGAACCCGACCCTGTCGATCCGCTTTCAGGACCCGGACCACGCCCTGGCGCACCTCGACGACGGGCAGGGAACGGTGGTCCCCTTCCACAGGACCGCCGCCGGAAACTGGCTGGTCTCCGACCGGATCGTCCGGACGACGACCATCGATTTTATCGGCGCCGAATAGCCCCGGGCGGTTTTGCCCCGGGATTCTTCCACCGGCGCGCTAAAAACTCAGCTTGGCGCCGACGTAGCCCCCGTCCCGGTCGTCGTACTGGCCGTAGTCCCCTTCGTCGCCGAAGAAACGGTACGCCCCGGCAAAGAATTCCAGACCGTCCGCGGCGTCCCAGGTGACTTTCGGCTTGACCAGGCCGTCGCCGTGGTCCAGACCCAGGTAGGAAAAGATCTCCAGGGTCACGGTCTCCCGCAGGAAGGTCCGGGACAGCGCCAGGGTCAGGGTGTTCTTGAACTGGTCGGACAGCAGGTCGTCCTCGTGGTCCAGGATGATATCCTGGATGTACTGGGCGCCCAGGGTGAACCCTGCCCAGGACCAGTCCGCGCCGGCCAGGTACTGCAGGGCGTTCTTTTCCGCGTAGCCGTCGGGGTAGACGGCAAAGTCGCCCTGGTAACGCTTGTCCAGGTAGAAGGCGCCCTCGGAGCGGAGCACCACCGGCCCCAGGATGCCGGAGACGGCGTAGCCCGCCGCGGCGGTCCGGTAGTATTCCCCCTGGACCGTGGGCGGCATGCCGGGGCTGACCAGGGTGTACGCCAGCGTATCGTTCCAGAAATAGCCGCCCATCAGGGCGATATCGAAGGCTTCGCCCAGGTAGGAGTACTTGGCAAAGTATTCGCCGTTTTCCAGGTTGAACGCCACCTCTTCGGTCGCCTGAAACGTCGGCGTGACCGCAAAGGGCAGTTCCGGCGCCCAGACCGAGTCGGCGGCGGGGCTGACCGTGGGGGTAAACCAGGGCAGCCATACCAGCTGCAGGCCGTGGTAGCCGGCGTACAGGTCCGCCTTGGCCCCGGTCACCGCCCGGCGCAGTTCCTCAAAGTCGGGAATCAGGAACTGGGACAGGTCCTTGGGGGACACCAGGTCGGTGATGAAGACCCCGTCCCCCTTGCCCCAGATGATCTGCTGCTTGCCCAGGCGGAGGTCGAAGCTTTCGCCCAGGTAGTCGATGTAGATTTCCCGCAGCTCCGGCGCCAGGACTTCCCCTTCCCGCTCGTAGAGGACGGCGTTGGCGTAGAAAGCCGCGTCCCCCAGGTTCTGGGAAAAACGCAGGTCCAGCGTGTTTTCCGCCAGGAAGTAGTCGCCGCCCTCCACACCGTCGGCGGCGAAGGCGCCGACCTTGGTCCGGGCGTAGCCGTTGAGCACGGCGCCCTCCTGGGCGGCGGCGCCCGCGGGGGCCATCAGGCCGGCGCCGACGGTCAGGACGATGGCGCCGATGAACAGGGACGCCGCGAATCCGGCGTTTTTTCTGGTCGTATTCATGCTTACAGCCCCTTGGTCATGGCCCGTTCGCTAAAGTCGCCTTCCGGGATGCCGCTGTTGATCTTGACGTCGGCGAACTCCATGCGCGTCCGGGTCTTCTTCTGGACGTTGCTCATTTCCGTGCCGGTGATGACCCAGACGCCGGAAATATTCTCGACCCCGCCGATGGCCAGCTGCTTGAGCAGGGATTTCCGCTTGTCGTAGTATTCGCGCTTGACGCCGACGGTCTTCTCCTGGGAAACCCAGGTGATGGTCTTGGAATACAGATCCTTGGGGTCCACCGGGACGCTTTCCACCACCCAGCAGGCTTCGCCGTCCACCGTTTCGGTCCTGACCAGCGTGTGGGTGTCTTCCCCGGGATGCCGGTCGCCCAGATCATCGTAGGTGAAGTCGGACCCCATGAAGTAGTCGCTCTTGCCTTCCGAAGAGATGCGCTTTACTTTCTTCAGCGCCGGCAGGTAGATCCACTGGTCGTCGTTCTTGCCTTCTTCGTTATAGCTCCAGTTCATGAACGACGTGCCCCGCACGTCGGCGGGACTCTGGAAGACCATCAGCTTTTTGTCCCCCGTCGCCAGGCTGACGGAGATCTGCTTGATGTTCCGGACCCGTTCCTTGCCTTTGGCGTCGACCAGGGTCATAGTCAGCGTGCCGGCCATGTCCCGGCCCTGATCGCGGTCGTAGACCGCCTGCATGATTTCATTGCCCGTCGGCTCCGCCGCGAGTACTCCGGCGCTGGCCAGGCCGATGGCCAGCAGCGTTGATTTGATCGTGGTTTTCATTTATGACTCTCCTTGACGTTGGTATAGGATGTCCTCAATACGAGGAACATGATCGAAACGGTACCCAGGAAGGCGACCACCATGTTCAGGGACACCAGGGCGCCCACCTGGCGGTTGGGGGGAAACACGGAGAACAGCAGGACCAGGAAGCCGGCGATGACGATGGCGGCGTTGAGGAACACCGCCCGGCCGGTCAGGCTCATGGCGAAGCGGCCCGATGCCGCCGGATCGCCGGTCTCTTTCAGGGTTTCCCGGTAGCGGTCGATGAAGTGGATGGCGTAGTCCACGCCGATGCCCACGGCGATGCTGGAGATGATGGCCGTCGAGGTGGTAAGCGGTATGTTCAGCAGGCCCATGATGCCGAAGTTGACCAGCATGGCGATCGCCACCGGGATGGCGGCGATCAAGCCCAGAATCAGGTTCTTGAACATGAACCCCACCAGCAGGACGACGATCAGGACCGAGATCCACAGGCTGCTGATCTGGCCCTGCAGGATCAGGTCGGCGAACACCAGGCTCTTGTAGCCCGAGCCGGCGTAGCGCACCGTGACGCCGTGCTCGGCAAACCGGTCCGCGTAGCCGTCGAAGTAGGCGACCACCCGGTTGAGGGTTTTGGAGTCGTAGCTTTTCAGCTGCACCATCAGGTTGGCGCCGTGGTAATCCGAATCCACCACCTTCCACAGGTTTTCAGGGTCGCCGGACATTTCGTACAACAAAAGATATTGGGCGATGAGCTCCGGATCATCGGGAATCGTTTCGAATTCCGCGGCGTCGGCGTGCATGACCTTGTTCATGCGCTGGAGGTAGTCGACGATGGAAATCGCGTCGCCCACCTTGTCCACCTGCAGCGCGCCTTCCTGGGCTTCACCCAGCAGCTTGAGCAGTTCGGGCTGCTTGAAGGCGTCCGCGTCCTGGGCGTCCAGGATGATGTTCAGCGCCGAGGTGCCGCCGAAGTTTTGGTTCATGAAGGCGTCGGTCAGCACGATGTCGCTGTCCTTCTCAAAATTGTCCAGGAAGCTGCTGTTGACCCAGACCCTGGTCAGGCCGAAGACGGAAAGGGCGAGCACCACGACGGTCGCCGACACCACGAGCACGGGTTTGGCCACGACGGCGTCGGCGAACCGGGCGCCCAGGGTCCGTTTCTGCGTCCCTTCCGCCGGCTTTTCTCCGGAGACGGTTTTCTTGCCCGTGCCGAACAGCGCGATGCCCGCCGGAATCAGCAGCATGGACAGAAGCAGCTCCATCAGCACGCCTGCGGCGGAGAAGATGCCGAAGTACTTGACCGGGAACACCTGGGAGGTCAGCAGCGAAATGAATCCGGCCATGGTGGTCAGCGCCGCGAAGAGCACGGGGCTCCAGATGACGTCGATGACGTTGGCGACTACGTCATAGCGCGACGCGCCGGGGTGTTCGCGGACAAAATAGTCGATCTGGTTGTACAGGTGGATGCCGTAGGCCACCCCGATGGCGATCAGCATCACCGGTATCATGATCGAAAGGGTGTACACCGGGATGCCCAGACCGACCATCAGCGCAAAGGACCAGATCGTGCTGAACAGCACCACCGCCAGGGTGATGAGCATCCGGGACACGCTCTTCAGCACGACGAACAGCACCAAGGCGATGACCAGGACCACCAGCGGACCGGTGCGGGCCATGTCCTTGGGCCCCAGGATGGCCATGGTGCCTTCGACGATCGGCCGACCGGCTACGTGCAGCGTCTCCGGGCCTTCAAAGGATGCGGCCAGGGCGGTCACCCTTTTATGCAGATCCTGGGAAAAAGCGCCGTCCGCCAGATCCACGATGACCAGCGTGGTCTTCTCGTCCGCCGACACCAGCCGACCGGCGATCATGTCGTTGGCCCGCACCGCGTCCCGGACCAGGGCGCAGGCTTCCGCGTCCGCCGGCGCCTCGCTGAAGAAATCCCGCACGTCCATGCCGTCTTCGGTGCCCAGGATGTTTTCCGCGGTATGCAGGGAGCTGATGTCCCCTGCTTCGATCTCGTCGAATTCGATCAGCGCCTCTTCCAGGGCGATCAGCTTGGCCAGCGTGTCCGGGTTGTACACCGATTCGGGGTGCTCCACCGCGATCAGGATGGCGTCCCGGATCATGAACCGTTCTTCCGCCTCGTCGCTGAAGAGAAAAGCCGGATGGTCCTTGGGCATGTACTCGTCCAGGTTCGTTTCCATGCGCATGTTGCTTTTCAGCACCCACGCCGCGCCGCCTGAGATGAGCACGGCGGCCAGGAATACATAGACCGGCTTGGCGGCGGCCCACTTGAAAAATGCCTTCATTTAAACACCTCCAAAAGTGTGTTATCGATAATTGAGGCTGTCTGATAACTCGGTTAGTTATCAGACAGCCTCAGTATTTTCT
>DYPP01000171.1 GCA_020719845.1 Treponema denticola
CGCCAGGCCCAGACCATCACCCCGGTCCAGCTCGCCGGCAACGAGATCTACCAGATCCTCAAGAAGCGCCTGTTCACCGAGTTGCCCGGGGACAGCCTGATCGAGTCGGTTGGAGAGGCGTTCGCCGAACAGGTCAAGGCCGCGGAGGACGGCGGCTACATCACCGCCCGGGCCATGGAGCAGGTCGCCGAGGAGGTCCGCGAGACCTACCCCTTCCACCCCTCATTCAAGAATCTGGTCGCCCTGTTCAAGGAGAACGAGGGCTTCCGTCAGACCCGGGGACTCATGCAGTTCACGGCCCGGTTGCTGCACAGCGTCTGGAACCGCGAGGCCAACGATGTCTTCCTGATCGGCACCCAGCACCTGGACCTGAACGACCCGCAAGTGCGCGACGAGATCCAGCGCGTGAACCCGGCGCTCTTGCCCGCCGTGGTCAACGACATCGCCGACCACGGCAACGCCCGGGCCGAGGAGATCGACGGGGACCTGGGCAGCGACGCCGCCACCCAGGTCGCCAAGCTCGTGCTCTCCGCGTCCCTGTCCCGCGCCCTGGGCGCCCACGCCGGCCTGACCCAGGCCGAGATCATCGAATACCTGGCCGCCCCCTACCGCAAGGCCGACGAGTTTCTGGCCGGCCTGGACCGCCTACGCGACCGCGCCTGGTACCTGCATCGCGAGGGCGAAGGCTTCTATTTCAAGGAGACCGAGAACCTGGGCAGGCGCATCGAGCGCGACGCCCGACAGATCCCCCTGCCCAAGCTGGAGCAGGCCCTGATCAACCGCCTCACCGGGCTGTTCCAGGCCCAGAGCAAGACCAAGGCGGCCTATCAGGAGGTTCAGATCATGCCGCGCCTGGACGACGTGCGGCTGGCCGGTTCCCGGGTCCTGCTGGTGGTGCAGCCGGACGGGCGTACCCCCCCGGAGACGATCCGCAACTTCTTCGAGTTCCAGCAAGAGAAGAACAACTGCCTGATCCTGTCGGGCAACGATAGCCACCTGGCCAACGAGGTCGAGGCGCGGCTGCGGGAGCTGTACGCCTGCGAGAAGATCCACGCCAAGCTCAGGCCCGGCGACACCCTGTTTGATGAGGCCCGCGACAAGCTCGAAGAGTTGTCAGAGCGTTTCACCAAGGCCGTTTCCGGCGCCTACAACCGACTGTTCTTCCCCGGCGGAGACGGCGATCTGGTGATGGCCACCATCGACAAGGGCTTAAGCTTCGGCGACGGGGAGCATTCCGCCGAGGCCCAGATCGAGAAGCTCCTGGCCAGCGGGCGCTGCGACAACAAGCTCGCCCTGGATATGCCTGACGAGTTGCCCGCCTACTGGGCCATGGCCGAAACCTATCTGTGGCCTGCCAAGGACCGCCGCGTCCCCTGGCGCGACCTGGTCATGCGCGCCAAGACCGATCCCACCTGGCCCTGGATGCCCGGGGCGCGCGGGCTGGACCTGTTGCGCGACGAGGCCCTCAAGCAAGGCCGTTGGCGTCAGAGCCCCGAGGGCCACATCGAGAAGGGTCCCTTCCCGGCGGAGAAGACCTCGGTCAACGTCACCGTGTTGGGGACCAACCGCGAGACCGGCGAGACCAGCCTGTCGCTCACGCCGCGCAACGCCGGAGACAGCCCGCGGGTCTATGTGCTGCGGAGCGCGGCGGTCTCGGAGCAGGACGAGCAGGTCGAGGACCTGGAGGATTACCGCACCAGCGAGGCGACCCTGTACTTCATCGCGGTCGATAGCGCCGGCAAGTACCAGATCGGCGAGCCGACCCGCTGGACCGCGGATCTGACCATCCGTCACGAGATTCACAAGGTCGCCGACACCCGCAAGGTCGAGCTGCGCTGTACCCCGGCGGGGGAGATGCGCTACACCCTGGACGGTACCAACCCCAAGGAAGGTACCGTCTACGCCCAGCCCTTCGCGGTGCCGACCAAGGGCTGCACCATCCTGATCGCGGCCAGGGCGGGGGAGGTGGAGAAGGGCGCCAAGATCCCGATCCCGTCCGATGGGGACGACCGGGTCATCATCGACGACCGCAAGCCGGCGCGGCTTGCCGAGTCCAAGCGGGTCTCCATCGACACCACCGACAAGGCGTTTAACTTCATCCAGCGCTTCCGGGGGCGCACCGACACCAGGCTCCGCGGGGTCCAGATCATCCTGGGCGAGGGCGAGAACGCGGTCCAGATCCGCTTCAACGAGCGCGAGCTGACGGCCGCCGCCATCGAGACCGCCATCCGCGGCATCCGGGCAGCATTGGGGGACGAGCAGGCCGCGGTCCAGGTCATTATCAAGGGCGGCATCACCTTCGGCGACGGGTTCGCCCTCAAGGAGTTTGCCGAGGTGGCCGGCATCGAGCTCAAGTCCAGCGACGTGATCCAGGAATAGGAAGGATTCTCTCACGGGGAAACGAGGTAGATTAAG
>DYPP01000079.1 GCA_020719845.1 Treponema denticola
ACACCCTGATCCGGGCTCTGGCCGGCCAGGGGGTGGGCATCATCATCATCTCCGATGAGGTCAGCGAGGTGTACCACAACAGCAATCGGGTCATCGTGATGAAGAAGGGCCGATTCATCGGCGAATTCAAGCCCGCCGTCCACAGCCCCCGGGACATCGCGGACGCCTTGAGCTGAAGCGTGCAGGAGACCAGCATGAACACCTTATTGAAACGGACCGAAACCTACGTATTTCTGGCGATCGTCCTTTTTTCCGTCCTGATCACCGCCGTCAATCCCAATTTCTTCAGCCTGGAAAACCTCTTTGACCTGCTGAAAAGTTATTCCCTGGTAGGCATCCTGTCCGCCGGAGTTTTGATGGTCATCATTTCCGGCGGCATCGACATTTCGTTTATGGCCATCCTGATGGTGGCCGAATACGCCACGGTGCTGATTCTGTCCCGCTTCGGCGGCGGCATGGCCGTCGCCTTTTTGCTGGCCGGCGCCATCGGCGTCGCCCTGGGCGTCGTCAACGCCCTGCTGATCCACAGTTTCCGCATCCCCACGGTCATCGCCACCATCGCCACCATGAACATCTTCTACGGCATCCTGATCATGGCCACCGGCGGCAAATGGATCTACACCCTGCCGGAAAACTTCCGCAGTTTTGCCCTAGTGCAGGTATTTTCGGTGCAGACCGGTTCCGGTTCTACCTACGGACTATCCATCGTCACGGTGATCTGGTTCATCGTGCTGGCGGCCACGGCCTTCATCCTGCGCTACACCAGCATGGGCCGAAGTCTCTACGCCATCGGCGGCTGCGGCACCAGCCGCAGCCCGGCGCTGCGGGCGGGATTGAACGTGCTTAAAATCCAGGTTTTTGTCTACGCCTACATGGGATTGCTGGCCGGCATCGCCGGCATCGTGCAGGCCTTGCTGGTGCAGACGGTGGCGCCCAATTCCACCGTCGGCAAGGAGCTGAACGTCATCGCCGCGGTGGTGCTGGGGGGCACCAGCATCGCCGGCGGGTCCGGTTCCGTCACCGGCGCCGTCCTGGGCGTCACCCTGCTGGCCATCCTGAACAACGGGCTGACCCTGATGCGGGTGCCCTCCTACTGGTACGACGTGCTCATCGGCGCCGTCATCATCCTGAGCGTCGCCGCCAGCGCCCTGCAGGGCCGGAAAAAGAAGGGCCGGGCCATCGAAATCGAGGAGCAAGCAGCATGAAATTCAGCCTGCGCGACCGCTACGCCAGACATTCCGAAGGCTACACCCTGAGCGGAATCATGATCCTGGTATTCATCCTGATGTGGATTCTGAGCCCCGACCGCTTTCTGCGCCCGGGCAACCTGCAGTCCATGGCCTTTCAGCTTCCCGAACTGGGGCTCTTGTCCCTGGCCATGATGGTGATCATGATCAACGGCGGCATCAACCTCAGCATCGTCAGCACCGCCAACCTTTCGGGCATCACGGCGGCGCTGATATTGACCCAGCTGCTGCCTCCGGACGCCGCCGGCGCCGCGGCCGTACCCGTCGTCGCCCTGGCCATCGCCGCCGCCCTGGCCGTAGCGCTGGCGGTGGGCGTGGGCAACGGCCTGCTGGTAGCCTACCTGGACATGTCACCCATCCTTTCGACCCTGGGCACCATGACGCTGCTGAACGGCATCAGCATCCTGCTGACCAAGGGCTACGTCATTTCCGGCTTTCCCGACGTCTACACCTACCTGGGCAACGGTTTGTTGTTCGGCGTTCCCTTTCCCGTGCTGTTGTTCGCCCTGACGGCTCTCGGCCTGGCGCTGGTCATGGGCCGGACGGCCTTCGGCTTTGACCTGTACATGATCGGTACCAACCCTAAAGCCAGCCTGTTCGCCGGAGTCAACAACCGGCTCATTTTGATGAAAAGCTATATCCTTTCCGGCCTGCTGTCGGGGTTTGCGGGAATCATCATGTCCAGCCGCTTCAATTCGGCCAAATCCGACTACGGCGCCTCGTACCTGCTGGTGACCGTGCTGGCCGCCGTGCTCGGCGGCACCAGCAGCACCGGCGGGTTCGGCAAAGTCGGCGGTCTGGTGCTGGCCCTGGTCATCCTGCAGTTCGTTTCCAGCGGCCTCAACCTGCTGCAGGCCAACGCCTTTCTGACCCGCGCCCTCTGGGGCGTCATCCTCATCGTGGTCATGATGGCCGGACATTATTCCAAAAAATCATCCGGAAGGACCGAGGCATGAGCACCATCCTGATGGGCATCGACCTGGGCACCACCGGGGTCAAGGTGACGCTACTGGACGAGGCGGGCACCATACGCCGCAGCGCGTACCGAGAATACGCCATCCGCGTCCCCCAGCCGGGCTACGCGGAACAAAACCCGGAAGACTGGTGGGCGGCGCTGACCGCCTGCACCGGAGAATTGCGGGAACAAGCCGCTCCGGACTTGGCCGCCGTCGCCGGCATCGGCATCTGCGGCCAGATGCACACCCAGGTCTACCTGGACCGGCAGGACGTCCCGCTGCGGCCGGCCATCACCTGGATGGACCAGCGCTCCCGGGGCATCGTGGACCGCCTGGCGGCGGACGAGGCGACGGCGGCGCTCATTTTCGGCGAAACCGCCAACAGCATCGCCACGACCTATACAGCCCCCAACTGTCGCTGGGTGCAGGAAAACCAGAGCGAAGTCTGGAGCAAGACCGCGTCGGTCATGGTAGCCAAAGACTACGTCAAGTACCGCCTGACCGGCGAAAAGGCGACGGATTTTTCCGAAGCCTCCGGGACGCTGCTCTTCGATGTACCCCATCTGCGCTGGTCGGCGGAGATGGAGCGCCTTTTCGGCGTTCCCCGGGGACTGCTGCCCGACGCGGGGCCCTCGGCGCTGATCATCGGCCGGATCAGCCCCCAGGCGGCTCGGCAGACCGGCCTGACCGCCGGCACCCCGGTAGCCAACGGCGCGTCGGACAATTCAGCCTCCGCCCTGGGCGCGGGCATGGTGCAGTCCGGCCAGGTTACCCTGATCATCGGCACCGCCGGGGTAGTCAGCGTCTGCTCCGACCGGCCCCTGCCGGACCCGCGGCACCGGGTCGTCTGCTGGAATTACTGCCTTGAAAACCGCTGGATCAATCTGGGCGTCACCCAGACCGCCGGCGAATCCCTGAACTGGTTCAAGCAATGTTTCGACGGCAACGCGGAGAGCCGCAGCAGCGGTGATATTTTTGAAGAATACAACCGGCAAGTCGCCGACGTGCCCGACGGCAGCGGCGGACTCGTCTTCCTGCCCTACCTGAACGGAGAACGCACCCCCTACTGGGACGCCGACGCCCGGGGCGTCTTTTTTGGCGCCAACCTGGCCACCCGTAAGGGCCACTTCATCAAAGCCGTCATGGAAGGCGTTTCGTTTGCCCTGCGGAACAATATCGAGACCGTAGAGTCCCTGGGACTCAAGGTCAACGAGGTCCGCGCCGTCGGCGGCGGACTTAAAAGCCCCGTATGGCTGGCTAGCCTGGCCCGGATCCTTAAACGTCCGGTCAGGACCATTTCCACTCCGGACACGGGCAACTGGGGCAACGCACTCTTGTGCGGCAAGGCCCTGGGACTATTCCCTTCAATAGAATCCGCCGTTGAATCTGCGCCGCGGCAGGATCAGGGCCGCGTGCTGCAGGAAGCACCCCGGGAGGTGTACGAAAAGCAATATCGCCTGTTTTTGCGTCTTTACGACGATCTCAAAGATACATTCAAACTTTTATAAGGAGCTGCATGATGGCTGGAAAGGTAAAGCAAGAACTGAAACAAGTAATCGTGGATACCGGGGTAGAAATGATCCGCACCGGCATGACCGTCGGCACCTGGGGCAACATTTCCCTGCGGGATCCGGAAACCAACTATATGTACATCAGTCCCAGCGGGATGGATTACATCAAGATCAAGACCGAGCACGTAGTGGTGTTGACCCTGGACCTGGAAGTGGTGGACGGCTACGCGGAACCCTCCATTGAAAAACACATGCACGCGGCGGTGTACAAGGCCCGGCCGGACGTCAACTCGGTCATCCACACCCATCCCATCTATTCATCCGTCTTCGGCGCGGTGAAGATGGAACTACCCGCCGTCAGCGAAGATTTTGCCCAGATCGTCGGCGACAAGGTCGGCTATCCCGAAGACTACGAACTGCCCGGCACGGAAGAGCTGGGCCTTTCTGCGGCCAAAGCCCTGGGCAAGCACAACGCGGTCATCCTGCCCAACCACGGCTCCCTTTCGGTGGGGGAATCGGTAAAGATGGCCCTGAAAGTCAGCGTGGTGCTGGAAAAAAACGCCCAGATCTACCTTTTTGCCCGCCTCCTGGGAACGCCCCACCTTTTTGAGCAGAAAGACATCGACGCCATGCAGGTCTACGCCAAAACCATGTACGGCCAGAAAAACAAGAATCTGGTCTGAGTAAGGTCCCGGGGTCCCGCGGCGTCAATCCCGCCGTGAGACCCGGCGCGCCCTCAAGCGCGCCGATTGTAGCATTTTAAAAATAACGGTATAGTAGGGCTTCCGGGCACAATGACGGAAGGAGTTATTTTGTCAACATCATCTCCCTCACCCCACGAGTTCCATATTCCCGTGCTGGGCACCGGTTTTTCCATAGACACGCCGATCCGGGTAGCCCCCTACGGCATCGATTCGGTCATGTCCCTGGTGGACGACGAACTGCTGGAGCAGGCCCGTCGCCACCACTGCGGACAAGAAGGAATCCCCTACACGGCCATTCCCCGGGGCCACGACGACTACCGCGCCCAGCGGACCCAAGCCTACCTGGACCTGGTGGACGCCGTCGTCAAGGCCAAGTTTGAAAAGCTGCGCGCCGGCTTCCCCGAAGGCGCCGAAGCCCGCCGCTACTTCGACCTGTTGCCCGCAGGCGCCGAACGCGACCAGTACGCGGCGCTGGCCTACCTGCCGCCGGGCGCCGCCCGGGACACGCTGAAGGAAAAGCTCCGCGCCTTTCTGCGGCCCGGCAGCGCGGACGTCAACATCATGACCAAACTGGATCGGATTCCGGCCTGGGTGGCCGAAAAGAATCCCTTCTTCTCCGACGCCTCGGCGTCCCTGCGCGGATTTGCCCTCAGTACGCTGGAGTCCTCCGTGGTGTTCTCCGCGGGCATCAATCCCCGGCTCTTCGACTATCTGGCCACTTTTGACGTTTTCCATCCCGACGAATCCGGTTTTATCCGCAAGCGCATCGCCGTCAAAGTCAGCGACTACCGTTCCGCTTTTGTGCAGGGCGTGCAGTTGGCCAAGAAAGGGCTCTGGGTCAGCGAATTCCGGGTCGAGTCGGGACTCAACTGCGGCGGCCACGTATTCCCCACCAAGGGCACGCTGCTGGGTCCGATTTTGGAAGAATTCGTGGAACGCCGGGACGAACTGACGGAAAAAATCTACGCCGCCTACCGGAGCGCCGTCCAGAGCAAAGGCCGGGCCGCGGCGGCCCGGGAAAGCCTGACCCAGAAGCTGACCGCCCAGGGCGGCGTCGGTACGGCGGGGGAGCACGACTTTCTGCGCCGGCGTTACGGCGTTTCCGGCGTGGGCTGGGGCACGCCCTTCCTGCTGGTGCCGGAAGCCACCAACGTGGATGAAGGTTCCCTCAAAATCCTGGCCGCAGCGGGGTCGGAAGACGTCGTGCTCAGCCAGGCGTCGCCCCTGGGCGTGCCTTTCTGGATCGTCAAGAATTGCGACGCCGAACAAAAGCGAAAAAGCCTGGTCGCCGCCGGCAAGCCCGGAACAACCTGCCCCAAGGGCTATCTGGCGATGAACGAAGAATTCGGTACCACCGTCTGCACCGCTTCCGCCGCGTACCAGTCAAAGAAACTGCGCGCCCTGGAAGCGGACGCCCCGGAAGCCACCGCCCCGGCGGCGTTGATCTTGGAGCGGTTGAAGGCGGGCATCGTCGCCAAAGCGTGCCTGTGCCGTGATCTGGCTTCCTCGTTCACCAAAAAAGCCGGCCTGGAGCCGACGGGCACCACCATGCTCACCGCCGGCCCCAACTTGGCCAGCTTTTCGGCCACCTACAAGCTGGCCGACCTGGTGGCCCACATCTACGGCCGGATCAACCTGATCTCCCTGGCCGATCGGCCCCACTTCTTCATCGCCGAAGCCCGGCTCTACCTGCAGCATCTGGCCGGCGAAGTGGCGGACGCGACCCGGGGCCTGCCGGACAAGGGCAAGAAGTATTTTGCCGATTTCTACGCCAACATCAGCGACGGCCTGGACTACTACGAAAAGCTTTCCGCCGGCTTTCTGGATGAAGAACGGACCCGTTTCCGGGAAGCCCTGGCCGTCACCCGGGCCGAAGCGGTACGCCTCTTCGGCCTGATCAGCGCGCTGCCGGAAGCGGCACCCTAAAAAGCGCCGTGCTCGCCCCACAGACGGGGCCACTGGTTCTGGTCGATGACGGCAATGCCCAGGCGGGCGACCATCTGCTCCAGCTCCGCCGCGGCCGGCGCTTCGGCGTACGCCGCGGCGGCTTTCAGGACCAGGGGCAGCAGGTCGATGTCCCCGGCGCTGGCCAGAAATAGGTTTTCAAAGGACATGACGAAGTGCACCGCCCGGGCGATATCCCCGGGGTTTTCCAGGGGCTGATACCAGGTGCCCCGATTGCGCGGCGTTTGGCCCCAGGCGCCCCGGGCGATGGATTTGATGGTCTGCACCGCGATGCCCCGCTCAGCGCAGACCTTTACCAGGGCGTCGAATTCGGGGCGGTACCGGGGGTGTACGCTCAGGGCGTAGTTGAAGGGCAGCAGCACGCTGTCGAAGGGATATTCCCGCAGGCAGCGCTGCAGGATCCGGGGTGCGTTGAACCCGTGGGAAGTAACGCCCACAAAGCGGGCCAAGCCCTGTTCCTTGGCTTCGGTCAGCACCCGGAGCGCCCCCTTGGGACTCAGAAAGGTGTCCGTATCCGCGTCTTCCACCAGTTCGTGCATCTGCAGCAGGTCGACCTGGTCGGTCTGGAGATCCCGCAGGGACGTATCCAGCTCCGCCCGCGCCTCGGTGTACGTCCGGGCGTCGATTTTGGTGGCCAGGAAGAATTCCCGTCGGTAATTCCGCATCCATTTGCCGATCAGCTTTTCCGAGTTGCCGTAGGTGATCGACGTGTCCAGATGATTGACGCCGTATTCCCGCAGCAGGTTCAGTACCTTTTCCGCGTCCGCTTCGTTGGACGGCTTAAACAGCGCCCCGCCGAATACGATCCGGCTGCTCAGATGGCCGGTCTTGCCGAAGGGTCGCTGGGGAATAGTGCTGTTCATGTTTACCCTCCTTCTATAAAACCAGTAGTGATCGGTCCGCTACGCCTTACCCACCGGCGCGGCGTAGACCGTAAAGCGCTCCACCCCGTCCAGACCCAGGTAGGCATCCATTTTCTGCTGGTCGTAGGCGCCGATGGCGCAGGTTCCCGCGCCGATGGCCTCGCAGGCCAGATACAGGTTTTGACAGGCGTGTCCGGCGTCCAGGGCGATGAGTTTGTGGGATACGGGCCCGTAGCGCCATTCCGTGCGGTACGGCACGGCGACGAACACAAAAACCGCCGCCGCGCCCCAGTATTGATCCAGCAACGCCGCGTCCAGGTCCGGCGAATCGTCGCCGCCCCGCACCAGGGCCAGCGCGTGCTCCACCGGCTGGTAACGGTAAAGCCCGGCTTCCAGGCCTTCGACCCGGGACACAAAGACGAACAGGTCCAGGGGGTGCCGGGCGCCGCCGGAGGGGGCGGTCCGGAACGAGGACCTGGTCCGATACACCTTGATGCCCGCCGCGGACCAGCACAGGAACGAGAACTCCTCCCGGCTGAGCGCCGCGTCGGAGTATTTGCGGCGGCTGGCGCGTTTTTGCAGCAGCGCCAGCAGCGGCGCTCCCCGGGGAGCAATCTGGTCCGCCGGAAGCAGGGCAATGAGCTGCTCCCCGGGTTTCGCTTCTTCTTCCTGAAGGGGCACGGGCACCCCCCTGGACTGGTCCGACTGCCAGGCGCCGCCGACCCGGTCCCAATTGGCTTTCAGAAAATCCCGTCCCCGGGAATAGTCTTCGCCCATTTCCTACTCCTTGACTTCTTCCCAGCGGTCCGTCGCCGGCGCCGGCGGCGGGACCAACCGGGATACGGCCTTGTACAGCTCGTCCGTCATGTCCACCTCCAGGGCCCGCAGGCTCGGCTCCAGCTGTTCCAGGCTGCGGGCGCCGATGATCGGCGCCGTCACCGCCGGATGCGCCGCCGCCCAGGCCACCGCCAGCGTAGCCGGGTGCAGGCCCCGGGACCGGGCCAGGGCGGCAAAGCTCCGCGACGTTTCCAGCTCGCCTTCACGGCTGTAGCGTTTGGCGTACATCTCGTTTTCCCGGATACGGCCGGCCGCCGTCTCCGCCGTCCCGGCGTCGCCGTACTTGCCGGTCAGCAACCCGCCGCCCAGCGGACTGTAGCTGACCACCCCCAGATTTTCCGCCGCCGCCAGGGGAAGAATTTCGACCTCCGCTTGCCGCTTGACCAGGCTGTACATGGGTTGGACGACCCTGAAGGGCGCCAGACCTTCCCGGGCGCTGATGCCCAGCGCCTTGGCGATCTGCCAGGCCGCAAAATTGCTGACCCCCGGATAGACGATCTTGCCCTGGGCCACCAGGTCGTCCAGCGCCCGCAGGGATTCTTCCAGCGGCGTGTGCGCGTCCCAGCGGTGCAGATAGTAAATGTCCAGGCGGTCCGTGTTCAGCCGGCGCAAGCTGCCTTCCACCGCCTGGATGATGTGCCGGCGATTGGTGCCCCGGGCGTTGCGGTCCGGTCCGACGGCGCCGAAAACTTTGCTGGCGATGATCACGTCCTGCCGGTGGTCATGGATCAACCCCCCGAGGATGCGCTCCGACCCGCCTTCCGCGTAGACGTCGGCGCAGTCGAAAAAGTTGATGCCCGCCTCGCGGCAGCGGGCGTACAGGGCCGCCGAAGCGGCCTGGTCGGCTTCCTTGCCGAAGGTCATGGTCCCCATGCAGAGGCGCGAAACCTCCACGCCCGTGTTGCCCAGATAGCGGTATTCCACGTTTACCCCCCGCCCCGCGGCTACCGAGCCAGTTCCAGCACCCGGCGCACGCCGGCCGTATCCAGGCGGACAAAATTGCCCACCGTGTGGGCGTCGCCGTCGGTGGCCTTGGCCGCCATCTCGTCCAACCGGTCGGCGCCGACTCCCAAATCCTTGAGCCTGGTCCCCAGGCCCAGCGCCCGGCACCAGGCTTCCAGCCGGGCGATGCCCTGGCGGGCGGCGGCTTCGGGGTTCCAGTAGTCCATGTCCACGTTCCAGACCCGCACCGCCCACTGGGCAAAGCGGTCCACGTCCGTGGCCAGGGTATGCTTCATCCAGGCGGGGAACACCACCGCCAGGCCCGCGCCGTGGGCCACGTCGTAGATGCCGCTGATTTCGTGCTCGATGTCGTGGGAAGCCCAGTCGCCGGTCCGCCCGGTGTCGAGCAGGTTGTTGTGGGCGATGGTGCCCGCCCACATGAACTCCGCCCAGGCGTCGTAGTCCCGGGGCTTTTCCGCCACCTTGAGCGCCATGCGGCTGATGGTCTTCATCGTCGCTTCCAGCAGCCGGTCGGTAAACTCCACGTTGCGCACGGTGGTAAAGTAGCGTTCCATCAGGTGGGCCATGATGTCCGCGGCGCCGCAGGCCACCTGGAACGCCGGCAGGGTAAAGGCCAGTTCCGGATTGAGGATGGAAAAGCGGGGATACAGGATTTCCGAATTCACCGCCCGCTTCAGCAAGCCCTGGTCGTTGGTGATCACCGACCCCGTGCTGGACTCGCTGCCCGCGGCGGGGATGGTCAGCACCGTGGCCACGGGCAGCGCCGCCTTGGGCTGGCCCTTGCCGAGGTAGAAGTCCCAGACGTCGCCGCCGATGACCGCGCCCATGGCGATGGCCTTGGCCGAATCGATGACGCTGCCGCCGCCGATAGCCAAAACGAGCTCCAGCTTGTGCTGCTTGCACAGCTTGACGCCTTCGTAGACCAGCGCCAACCGCGGGTTGGGGACCACCCCGCCCAGCTCGACCGATTCCACGCCGGCGGCCTTGAGGGATTTGACCACCCGGTCGTAGAGCCCCGAAGCCTTGATGCTGCCGCCGCCGTAGTGCAGCAGTACTTTTTTAGCGATGCCCGCAGTCTCCGGGCCTACCCGTTCTTCCGCGCCCTTGCCGAATACGATTTTGGTCGGATTGCGAAATTCAAAGTTCAGCATGCCTGCCTCCTGAAAAGCTATCTTGGCCTCGTGGACTCGCGCACCACGAGCGTTGGCTCCATAATCCGGGACCGCTTGCGCGGTTTTTCGCCGTCGATCAGCCGCAGCAGCAGTTCCGCCCCCGCCGCCCCCATGGCAAAAGCCGGTTGGGCGATGGTGGTCAGCGCCGGTTCGACCAGCCGCGCGATCTCCACGTCGTCAAAGCCGATGATTTCCACGTCCTCGGGTACACGCCGGCCATGGCGCTTTAGGGAACGGAGCGCGCCGACGGCCATCATGTCGTTGCCGGCGAACACCGCGTCGAAGGGCAACGACCCTGATGAGGCATCCAAAAGGGAATCCACCAGCGCTTCCGCTCCCGCCAGCGTGTAGTCTCCCGCCTGATAAGCGCAAACCGGCGCTCCCGCTTGGCGGCAGGCATCCTCCACGCCCGCTCTGCGGAGACGGGAGATGGACAGGCCTTCTTCGCCGTTGAGGAACAGGGGCCGCCGGCACCCGCCGCGGAGCAGGTATTCCATGGCCATCCGCGCGCCCTTGCGGTTGTCCACGTACACCTGGACGCCGGCTCCCCGGGCGTCGATGATCCGGTCCAGCAGGACGTAGGGCACTCCGCGTTCGTGCAGCGGATCCAGCCGCCCGTCATAGTCGGAAATGGTGGAACTCAGCAGAATTCCATCTACCCGCTTTTCCAGCAGCACCCGTAGGTTGTCCTTTTCTTTTTGAACATCCCGGTCCGAATCGCAGAGGAATAGGCTGTAGCCCCGTTGGCGCAACGCTTCTTCCACCCCCCGCACCAGGGGCGGAAAAAAGGAATTGGCGATATCCGGAATGACCAGGCCCACCGACCGGGACTTGCCCGTCGCCAGCCCCCGGGCTACCCCGCAGGGATGAAACCCCGTCTCCGCGATCAGCGCCTTGATCCGGGCCCGGGTCTCCGGACCCACACCTTCGGCGTGGTCGTTGAGAACCCGGGAAACCGTGGCTTTGGATACCCCGGCCTGTCTGGCTATATCGCTGATCGTGGTCTTCATATCCCTTGAGTAACCGGTTTACTAAACCGGTTACTCAACTATAGCACCCTCAGGGGCAAAAGGCAAGGGCATAGCTCACGCGATCCCCCGAAGCGCCACGATGCGCAAGCCGATACCCAGAAAATTGTTAGCCACCACCGCGCCGGCGGCGACTGGTTCGGTCACCAGGATGTCGTCGATCGCGTCCATCGCCTGCCGGACCCGGGGCTGGGGCACGTCGGCGATGCGCACGGCTAGGCGGGGTTGCCCCGGAAAAGCGGTAGCCACGCTGGTGGTCAGCGTCCGGCGGGGGTCCCGGATTTCCTCCAACGCCCACGCCTGCCCCCGGAGACAGGCGTTGCCCGTGACCTGGACGGCTTCCGCTTCGTCAAAGGTCACCAGAAGCAGGCAGGCTCGGCTGCAAGAGGGACAAACCAAATTGACGGGCGTACGGATCTGCTTCATTCATTCCCTCCGGTCGAAACGGAAGCCGCAAAGGCGTCCGGTCCATTATACGCCTTTATCCGTACCGTCGTTCAAGAAGCGCGCTGCGGCTTGCGATTGGCCGAATTTTTACTATAATGCCCTGCAAGGGGCTGCAACCGCGTGCTCCGCAGGAGTCCCGTTACGCAAACCTGGAAAAAAACGCTCTACGCCGTCTGGCTGGGTGAAGTGTTCGCCCTGGCCGGATTCTCCACCTCCACCCCGATCATTCCCTTCTTTCTGGAAGACCTGGGTCTGCGGGACCCGCATCAACTCAAGTTGTTCGTCGGGCTGACCCAGGCCATACCGGCGATCAGCCTGGCCGTCATGGCCCCGATCTGGGGCAGCCTGGCGGACAACTACGGCCGCAAGCCCATGCTGCTGCGGGCCATGTTCGGCGGGGCGCTGATCATGGTCCTGCAGGGGTTCGCCCAGGCGCCCTGGCAGTTCCTGGCCCTCCGGACCCTGCAGGGCGCCATTACCGGCACCGTCGCCGCCGCCATGGTCTTTGTGGCGTCCGCAGCGCCCGAAGAGGAGCGGGGCTACGGCCTGGGGCTGCTGCAGATGGCGATATTTTTGGGCAGCTCCCTGGGACCCTTGCTGGGGGGGTATCTGTCCGACGCCTTCGGCCATCGGGTCAATTTTTTTGCCACCGCGGCGCTGCTCTTCAGCGCCGGGGTAGTGGTGTCCCTGTTCGCGGTGGATGATTTTGCGCCGCCTGTGCACCGCAAATCGATCCGCCGCAGCCTGGTCCCGGATTTAAGCCCCCTGGCCGGCAGCGGGGCCAAGGCGCTGTGGACGCTGCTGGCCGTCGTCGCCGCAGACCAGATCGCCGCCGGCATCGTCGCGCCCTTCCTGCCCCTGTTCATCAAGAGCATCTCGTCTTCCGCGGCGCGCGTCGCCTCGGATACGGGCCTGGTCCTGGGGCTGGGCGCCGTATCCGCCTCGATCGCCGCCGTGCTGATCGGAAAGATCAGCTTCAAGCTGGGCTACCGGCGGACCCTGGTCTTCTGCATGGGCGGGGCGGCGCTGTTTTCTTTTCCCCAGGCCTTTGTCCGCTCCACCGCCCAGCTGATGGTGCTGCGGATGATCAGCAACTTCTTCATCGGCGGCAACATGCCCTCGGTCAACGCCCTGATCGCCCTCCGGACCCCCAAAGAAAAGCAGGGCAGCATCTACGGCCTGCGCAGTTCCGTCGCCTCCATCGGCGCCGGGCTGGGGCCGGTCATCGGCACTGCGGTCGCCCTGGGCTGGGGCTACCCCGCGGTCTTTGTCGCCACCGGCGTGATGCTGGCCTTTTCCGGCATCGCGGTCCCGCTGTTCGTCACCCTCCGGGAGCGGGGCGCCCATGCGCGCTGAACGGAAACCCTGATGGAATTGCTGGCGACGGAGCGGATTTGGGACCGGGGTCCGCACAACGCCTTTACCGACCTGGCGTGGTTCCGGGACCGCTGGTACTGCGCCTTCCGGGAAGGTCCGGCCCACGCCGGGGAGCCCGGCACGGTGCGCATCCTGGCATCCCCGGACGGCCTGGCCTGGCGGAGCGTGCACCAGGCCGCCCGGCGGGGAACGGACCTGCGGGACCCCAAGCTGTCCCCGGCCCCCGACGGCCGGCTGATGCTGCTGATGGGCGGCACGCGTTTTTCGGACGGCGCCTATACGGGCCGCCGGCCGCTGGTCTCCTTTTCAACCGACGGTCAACGCTGGTCCACGCCCGTTCCCGTCGCCGCCGAAGGCGACTGGCTCTGGCGCGTCGACGGACAGGAAGGCCGCCTGTACGGCGTCTCGTACCGCTTGAAGAGTCCGCGGGTATGGGAGATCTACCTGCTGGGCAGCCCGGACGGCGTAGACTACCAGGAAATCGCCAAACTGCCGGTACGGGGCAGGCCGAACGAGACCACCGTCCGCCTGGGCGCCGACCGGCGCCTGACCGCCCTGATCCGCCGCGAGGGGGGCGACAAGCTCGGCCTGGTGGGCTCCAGCCCGCCGCCCTACACCGCGTGGACCTTCCGCTCCGCCGGCGTGCGCCTGGGGGGGCCCAATTTTATTTTTCTGCCCGACGGGCGGCTGCTCGCGGGCACCCGCATCATCCGCCGCGGCGCCGGCCGCCGCCTGGTCGCCCGGACGGTCCTGGGCTGGATCGACCCCGACCCGATGGCGAGCGGAATTTTTCAGCCCGCCCTGGAACTGCCCTCGGACGGCGACTGCTCCTATCCGGGCCTGGTCCTGCATGCCGACCAGCTGTGGGTCAGCTACTATTCTTCCCACGAAGGCAAGGCTTCAATCTACCTGGCCCGCGTCCGGCTGTAGAGGGGAGCGGGGAATTCCAGGATCGCTGAATTCCAACCTACAATTGAGGCTGTCCCGTAACTCAGGGAGTTACGGGACAGCTACCTTAATAT
>DYPP01000172.1 GCA_020719845.1 Treponema denticola
CTGTGGAACTTTGCCCTTGATTCGGGCGACGCCAAGATCCGCAGCGGCGTGGAGCTGGGCTTCTTCTTCACCTTCGACGATGGCGCCAATGCTGTCGATCCCCTCTACGCCGCCCGCCTGGACATCGCCGCCGGGGCGGCCATACCGGCCGATTGGTTCCGGCGGGTCAAGCCCTACAGCTTCGACATCCGGGACGTGACCAAGCAGCGGAGCAACGCGACCATCCTGAACAACGTGATCGACCCGACCAAGGGCGAACGGGCCCGGCTGTCCTACCAGCTGGAAAAGAGCGGCCGGGTGACGATCCAGGTCTTTAC
Source organism: Treponema denticola (assembly GCA_020719845.1). Lineage (GTDB taxonomy): Bacteria > Spirochaetota > Spirochaetia > Treponematales > Breznakiellaceae > DYPP01. The sequence continues at coordinate 318 of DYPP01000172.1, forward strand.
CCTGGACGGGGACCTGGTGCAGGTGCTCTACCGGGGCAACCGGAGCGCCGGGGACTATACGGCCAGCTGGGACGGCAAGAACCGGGGCGGCCGGGCGGTGGCCCGGGGCATGTACTTTATCCGCATCGTCGGCCCGGAGATCGACGAGATCAGGAAGGTGATGGTGGTTAAGTAGTAACCGGGTCCCGGGGAATCGGGCTATTCGAAGTGGCAGGAATCGACGGTCAGATTTTCCAGGACGGCGCTTTCGGTAGTTGCAGCGTAGGCGATCTGGGTGGTTTCGTACAGCAGACGGTCCGGCGGCAGGGTGCAGTCGGTGGTCACGGTGAAGTAGTAGCGGCGGGAGTCCGTCTGCAGGCTGAAGGACGCCACTGCGGTTGCGATCGTGGATTTTCCGCTATTGCGGATCACGTAGTCGATGGAAGCGTACTTCTTGCCGTCTTCTTCGACTTCCCGCAGCTGTAGCGGCCGGATCGTGCCTTCCGGGTTCCAGTCATCCGGGTTGGAACAGGAAAGGAGCGTCGTGATCGCCAGGATGCCGGCGATCAGGCCGAATAATCCAACCCCGAAGGGCATTTTTAAGTTCACCATCGTACCGTACCTCCTCCGGCGCCGGTCAGCATGAGGCCGCCGCCGTCATCGAGCCTTGATCCGTTCCTCAGCGTATAGGGACCGGAAACCCAGACCAGTTGGAAGGCGAGGCCCGCCTTCCACTCCGGCGCGCGGGAAGTCCAGGTGCCGTTGTGCCATTCCGGGAACGCCAGCGCCGGAACAAAAGCGACCGACCAGGAAACGTTTTCGTTCAGCGCTTCCTGCAGGGAAAGGGCGCACTGCAGATTTCCGCTCCGCCAGCGGCTGCCCGTAGCCGTTGCTTCGGGCAGCGCGGTGCCCGCGGACAGGTCCAGCGAAAGCACTGCGGGATCCCGGAGCAGCGAAAGGGAGGTGGAAGCGAATAGATTGAAGGTCCCCGCCCCGGTGGCCAGCTCTCCGTTCCGGATGGCGTATTTGCTGGCCTGACCTGAGGGCAAGCCGACGCCGACTTCGTATCGGGTGGTCCAGTCCGCGCCTCTGACCAGGTAGCCTGAGGAAACGACGGTATCCCCCAGTCCGTACCGGAAGACCCCTGTCTCCTCGATAACCGAAAAAAGCAGGGGCACCGAAACCCGCAGGTCCAAGGTCTGCCGGAAGGAATAGCCCAGATCGGCGCTCAGGGAACCGCTGATTTCCGTTTCGCTCGTGCGCTGGGCCGTCCAGGCGCAGAGGCCTTCCAGCTCATGGGCGTAGGTTTTTTCCACCCCGATCCGCTGGTGCGTCGAAGTCTGGGCGTCCAGCCGACCAAGAAGCGCCAGAGCCAGGATGGCGATGGAAACCAACCTGTTCATCTCCATGATGGTCCTCCTTCCGCCATCCGTTCCAGCAGGGATCGTCGTCCGCGGGTTTCGGCCACCGCGGCCTGCAGCAAGCGGCCGTCCCGCTGCCGCTGGTCGGCCTTGACCAGCAGCACCACGCCGGACCAGCGCGCCTCGAACGGGGCGCGGCCCACCAGCTCCAGGCCCCGGGCGGGATCGGCGCTGATCACCGTATCCCCGTCGACCGCCAGGACCAGGGCAAAATGCGATTCCGGCCGGGCGTAATGGACCAGCACCGGGGCGTACCGTTCCGCGGCGATCCGCAAAGTTTCCCAGTCGGCCCGGCCGCCCTGGACCTCAAAGCCGAGCTCCTGCAGACCCCGGGCGATGTCGGCCAGGTTGACGACCTGGGAACCCGACGCGTCGGTGGAGCCCTGGTTCAGGGCGATCAGCTCGGTCTCGCTGACCGGCACGCGCCAGTACAGCGATGCCAGGCTCGCCGCCGCCGCGTACCCGCAGGACGTATCGAAGCCCTGCTCGCCGACGTACCGAAAACGCCGCGCCTCCTTGGAAGCGCTCTGCCGCAACAGGACCGGGTCGCCGAAACCGGTACCCCCGGGGCCGCCGAAAGCCGCCGACCCGACGCCCAGCAGCAGGAGGGCCCAGCCGAGCCGAACCCTCACTTCGGCGCGGGAGCCAGGCCGTA
>DYPP01000080.1 GCA_020719845.1 Treponema denticola
CTGTCCGCCGGCCTGTCCTATGAAGAACTGGCCCTTCTTTTGGAAGACCGAACGGCGAATGTTCTATTGCTGGACGTACGCACCCAGGCGGAGTTCGACCAGGGCCACCTGCCCGGAGCCGTGCTGAGCCCCTACGATGGCCTGGAAGCCGCGTTCGGCGAAGCGGACAAGTCGCGGCCGATCGTCGTCTATTGCCGCTCCGGCCACCGTTCGTCCCTTGCCGCGCGTACCCTGGCCCGGATGGGCTACACCAACGTATCCGACTTCGGCGCCATCGGCCGCTGGGGCGGCAACCTGTCCCGGCCGTAGGCGGCCGGGTTCGAATTTACCGGCAACGCTATCCCGAATAATGCAGACGGAGTTCCCGGAAGCTGATCAGCCGACGGCCGGTTTCGTTCCAAAGATTCATGGAGACCGAAGCGATGCTTCGGCCGAAGGTCAGCGGCTTGGGCAGCTTCAGTTGGGGTATCGCGTCGATGCAGTCCTGCAGCCGGTAGTTGGGTATACGTGGCATCAGGTGGTGGATGTGGTGCAGGCCGATGTTGCCCGAGATCCACTGCAGGACCTTCGGCAGCTTGTAGAAGGAGCTGCCCTGCATTGAAGCGGCCAGCGACTGCCAGTCGTCCAACCGGGCCCAGTAGGTCGTATCGAACTGGTGCTGGACGTAGAAGAGCCAGATGCCCACCAGCGCGGCAAAGAAGAGCGTGGGCAGCTGGATCAGCAGATAGGCCCGGACCATGAAGCCCCCCGCCGGGACGGACAGCGCCAGGGTCACCCAGACCGGCGCGCCCCAGCGGATGGTCAGGTACATCAGGATGAGGGTCGCAAGATACGGAACAAGGGTATCGATAAGCTGCAGCGTCGCCTTTTTGGTATCCGGCGCGGCAAACTCCTGCAAGCGCTCCAGCCAGGCATAGCCTGAGTCATCCACCTTAGTCACGGGAACCTCCTGGCTGAACGGCAGTCAGCTAACCTTGAGTCAGCTCTAAAAACTTCAGTTTTTAGGGCTGTTCCGCTTAAACCTTGGACCCGGAACGGCCAATGAAGGTGGCAGGGATTGCAGAGCGCGGGTAATGTCAACCGAAACGGGTGGCCGCAGGCGGCCTCCTGTTCCGGGCTAAGCATTCCGGATTTCAGCCTCTTTCAATGATTCGGATATTTTAAGGAATTCATCCAGGTGCAGAAAAAAAGCATCCACCAAATCGGGATCGAACATCAGGCCTCTTTGGGAACGGATGAATTCGAGGATGCGCGGCAGTTCCCAGGGCGCCTTGTAGGGCCGGGCGACGGCCAGGGCGTCGTAGACGTCGCACAGGCAAACCACCCGGCCGGCCAAGGAAATCTCTTTTTCCTTTTTTCCCTGGGGATATCCGCCGCCGTCCCAGTGTTCGTGGTGTTCCAGGGCGATCAGGGCGCCCATTTTTATCAATGGCCGTTCGGACTTGCCCAAGAGCTGAAAGCCCGTCGTGGCGTGGGCCTGCATCAGTTTTTTTTCGTCATCCGTCAAGCTGGAAGCTTTGTTCAGTATTTCGTCGGGAACGGAGATTTTGCCTATGTCGTGCATCGGCGCGGCGTCGCCGATCAGTTGGGCCGTCTCCGGATCGATTCCGCAAGCCAGGCAAAGCGTACGGGCGTATTCGCCCACCCGGGCCACGTGCAGGGCCGTTTCCTTGGACCGGAATTCCACCACCTCCGAAAGGGTAATCATGATTTCCTGCTGGGTGATGCTCAATTCTTTGTTGATGGCCAGCAGTTCCTGCTCCGCCCGGATGCGCCGGACAACTTCCTGCTGCAGGATATCTTTGCCGTGGCGCAGGCTCCCGGCCAGCGTTTTTAGTTCCGATTCCAGTTTGCCGTGCAGCAGCAGCATTTCCGAAACGGCGATGCCCCCCAGCAGCGCCAGATCGGCGATAATCAGGGCGGATTCAAAGAAGTTCGACGTCGACAGCCAGGGCATATTGGTATAGTCCGTCAGCGAACGATAGATGCGCACCAGGTAGAGCAGGGCAAAGGCGCTGTAGAATAAAGCGATCAGGCGGGTGTGGGGTTTCAATTCCGGCTGGGAACGGGTGACCAGAAAAAAAGCCCCATGAATCCCGATGATCACGTTGTAGACGCTGATGATGATCAGCCGGATAAAAACCGAGGGAATAAGAAAATAGTACACTCCCAGCAGGACAACGGCGATGGCCAGCAAGCCCCCATGAATCCATTCCCGGCGCCGATCATCCTGTTCCAGGAACCGCAGGATGCCCAAAAACTTCAGGGTAAGGGCTGCCAGAATAAGGCTGTTGGCCAAAAAAATGGACAGAAAGTCCGGGATCTGGTCCCGCAGGGCTACCAGCCCGATCCCAACGGTAAAGGCGGTAAAACCGGCGAACCAGAATCCCGGCCCGGCCACTTTTTTCCGGGAACGTATCCAGGTGAATCCCGAAAGCAGCAGAAAGGCTACGTTCGCCGCAGTAATGGAAAACAGAACGCTGATCGTGTCGATGGGCATATGCCGCTTACTTACCACCCATATTCAGCTTGGGCACGTTGATCGGCAGCGGCGCATCCGAATAGAGATAGCTGGCTCCGTTGCCGGCCCATTCGACGGCCGTGCCCTCGGCGGTAAAAAACCGGATGCCCGGATTGTTCTCGCCGTAGGTGCCGTCGATGTCCGCGGTGGATAGGGTGGTGTAGCCCGACGAGCTGCCGCCGTAGACTTGTTCCTCGGGCATCAAATAGGATCTGGTGCTGGCCGGTTTTCCGTCGGCGACATAATAGCCGATAATATTTCCATAAGAAACCAGATAGACGTAGGTTACGATAGCCGGCTTGTCCCATCTTTCGGCCCATTTGGCGATGGTTCTTTTTTCCTGAAAATAGGACACTGCCGGAATGGGTACGGCAATCGTTGCCGCTTGCGCCGCTTGTTCCTGCGCGGATTCGGCGATATCCCGGGCCGTGGGCTCGCAGGCCGAAAAAACAATCAAGCTTGAAAAGAGCAGGGCGACTAGTCGTTTCATTCTTGCACTCCTGATTCGATTTGATAGGGAAGGTCATCCGCCTTCCACAGCGTCCGGGTGACCATGTTGGACTTGGCGTTGTATTCGGCGATCATCGATTCCAGCACCATGCGGATGCCTTTTTCTTCCGGCGTACCCGCCGCGATCTTGGCCTTGTTCCGGGTCGCGTCTATCTCGGCCTTCATGGCGTAGAACCATTCGTAGTTCTGGACAATCGCGTTTTCGTTGACCACTTTTTTGGCGAGTCCCCGGGCCACCGAAAACGGCCATATTCCGCCGATCAAGGCCATGATGATATAGAGGGCGATCAGCAGCGCGATACCGGTCCCGATCAGGCGCCATTTTTTCCCCACCGCTTGATCGATTCCATCCTGGATATGACCCATAGAATCTCCTTCAGATACGCGTCGATACATTATTATAGACCCGTATCGACCATTCGGCAAACAACCCAGCGCGCCGGCAACCATTGTGCGCGGTCTTTTAATACCAGACAACCGCACTTTTAACTGATTCCTAATAAATGTATTGTATATTCTTTGCATGAAGACTCAGAAATCACGTCTTTTTCGTGGTTCGATGGTTTCGGTCCTGGCTGCGTTCATCCTGGCCGGCTGCGGATCGGCTTCGGGTGGCCGGTTTTCGATCATTTCCGGATCGGAAAACGAAACTCTGGCGCCCATGATCGCCGAATACGGCAAAAAGATCGGCGTCGAATTCGACGTGACCTACAAGGGTTCGGTGGACATCATGCTCGAGCTGGCCGGAGGTTCCTTTACCTACGACGCAGTGTGGCCGGCCAACGGGCTGTGGGTTTCGCTGGGGGACAAGTCCCGGCGCGTCAAGCACCTGGCTTCGGTCATGACCTCGCCGGTCGCCTTCGGCGTCAAGCAAAGCGTCGCCCAACGGCTGGGCTATGTCGGCAAGGACGTCCGGGTGGCCGACATCCTGGGCGACATCCGCGCCAAACGGCTTTCCTTCATGATGACCTCCGCGACGCAGAGCAATTCCGGTTCCTCCGCCTACATGGGCTTTCTCTACGCCCTGGCCGGCAATCCGGATATCCTGACCATGGAACATCTCCGCTCCGCGGACCTGCGCGCGGACATCCGGGATCTGCTGGGGGGCATCAACCGATCCTCGGGCAGTTCCGGCTGGCTCAAGGACCTCTTCCTTTCTTCCGACTACGAGGCGATGGTCAATTACGAAGCCGTCCTGATCGAGACCAACCGCGCACTGGAAGCCTCCGGCCGGGAACCGCTGCACATCGTCTATCCCGTGGACGGTACGGTCATCGCCGATTCGCCGCTGGGCTACTACGACTCAGGCGACGCGGCCAAGGAAAAAATCTTTCTTGAACTGCAGAAGCACCTGCTTTCCGAACCGGTGCAGAAGGCGATCGCCGCGGAAGGCCGGCGGACCGGTCTGGCCGGCCTGGCGGATTCCTTTGACCCCCGGGTGTTCCGTCCTGATTGGGGCATCGATCCCGCGCGTATCCTGACGCCGATCCGCATGCCCCAGGAGGACGTCATTTCCGAGGCGCTGCGCCTGTACCAGACGGATTTCCGCAAGCCTTCCTACACGGTGTACGCCCTGGATTATTCCGGCAGCATGGCCGACAAGGGCGAACGCCAGCTCAAGGACGCCATGGCGCTGCTGCTGGATCCCGACCGATCGGGCGTCTACCTGCTGCAGCCCGGCGCGGACGACCGGATCGTGGTGTTGCCCTTCTCCAACCGCATTCTGGCAGTCTGGGAAGCCGACGGCGGCGACCCCGCGGCGCTTGAGGACTTGCGCGCCAAGATCGAAAACCTCGAGCCCGGCGGCAACACGGATATCTATTCCCCCGCCCTGGAAGGTCTGAAAAGAATTGCCGGGAGCGGCGCCGACCGCGCCAACATCGCGTCCGTGGTCCTGATGACCGACGGCATTTCCAACACCGGCAAAACCTATCAGGACCTCCGGCGTCTCTGGAACGAATTGGACCTGGACGTGCCGGTCTTCTGCATCATGTTCGGCGATGCCTCCAAGGAACAGCTGGACGCGGTGGCCGAGCTTACCCGGGCGCGGGTCTTCGACGGCCGGGAAGACCTGGTGGCGGCCTTCCGGCAGGTGCGGGGGTACAACTAGCCATGGCGGGAGGTCGCAGAAAACCCCTTCGCGGCATGACGACGGCCCTGGCCGGCATTCTGGGCGCCGCGGCCTTCATCGCCTTCTTTGTCCTCATTCAGGCGGGCATCCTGTTCAGTCTGCTGGCCACGGCGGCGGCTTTTGCCGCCGGCCTTCTGCTGGCCAACGAACCCCGGACCATGAAGGTCAAGCTGGACGGCGTGAACGCTCAATCCCTGTCCGCCGCGCTGGCCGAAGCCGAAGCCAAGCTGGCCGCTTTCGAGTCATTGATCCCCAGGCTCGAATCCAAACCGATCAAGGCCAAGGCGCAGGAGATCGCCGAACTGGAACGGAAAATCATTGAAGATATTGAAGCGGATCCCAAGGATTTAAAGCCCGCCCGCGGCTTTTTGACCTACTACCAGGACGCGGCCATCAATATCCTGCGCAAGTACCAACAAATCATGGAGCGCGGCGCATCGGCCGCCGACGTGCGCGCCTCGGTGGCCAGGGTGGAACCCGTCCTGGAAACGATCCGCGCTTCCTTTGAAAAACAGCTGGCCCGGCTTTTGGAGAACGACGTGCTGGACCTGGATACGGAAATTTCGGTGCTGGAAAAAACGCTGAAAATGGAAGGCTTGGACATACGATGAACCGCAAACTGCTCGGCGTTCTCATTCTGGTTTTAGTCGTGCTCGGCGGCGTCCTTTACCAAGCCGTATTCCGCGGCGGCGCAAAAAACGCCGCCGACGTCTTCGGCCGCACGGCGGAGACGGTTTCCGGTTACATCGGCAGCGAAAAGTCGAACCTGCTGGACAATCCGGAGGCGGCGGCGGTGCTGCGTTCCGTCGGCGGCCTTGAAACCGGCTACCTCAAGGCCGGTTCCATCGAGATGATCTCCATGGACCATACGGGCATGGACTTTCTCTGGCCTTCCAGCCAGGTCGCCCTGGAGCTGTACAAGCTCCGCGGCGGGCCGGGCAAGAGCACCATCCTGCTCAATTCGCCCATCGTGTTTTATTCCTGGGATATCGTGGTGGACGCCCTTGAAACCAACAAGATCGTGGAAAAGCGGGGCGACGCGTTCTACGTGGTCGACTTGCCGGAGCTGATCGATCTGGTGCTCAAGGGCACCCCCTGGTCGCAGATCGGTCTGGACCGGCTGTACGGCAAAATGAACGTCATTTCCACCGATCCGAACAAATCCAATTCGGGCTCCCAGTTCGCCGGGCTTTTGGCCAATATCCTGGCCGGCGACGTCGTGACCAACGCTACCTTGCCCACCGTCCAGCCGCAGGTGACCGCTTTTTTTGAAAAGCTCGGCCTGATGGAGCATTCCACGGGCATCCTCTTTGAACGCTACATCACCCAGGGTGTCGGCTCGTATCCGATCATCGTCGGCTACGAAAACCAGATCATGGAGTTCGCCCTACAGAATCCCGCCGTCTGGACCAAGCTCAAGGACCGGCTGCGGATCCTGTATCCCCTGCCCACGGTCTGGAGCTCCCATCCCATGATCGCCCTGACCGAAAAAGGATCCCGCTTGATCGACGCCATCAGCGATCCCCGGTTCCAGACGCTGGCCTGGGAGTCCCACGGCTTCCGCAGCGGCATCCCGGGCGTGGAAAACGATCCGGCGATCTTTGAAATCGCCGGCCTGCCCGAGTCGATCGATCAGGTCATGCCCATGCCCGCTCCGGAGATCATGGAGAAGATACTCGCCGCAATAAAAGGAGAAAACCAATGAGTGATCAGCTGCAGGCTTCCGTAGGAGCCACCGCCGTCGTGCCCGCCGCCCTTGCCCCGGCGGAACTGGAAAAAGCCAAGGCCGTCGCGGCGGGCATCGATCTGGCCGACACCCAGGCGGTCATCCAGTTCGGCGCCGGAGCCCAGGGCCGCATCGCCTCCTTCGCGGACACCATTCTCGGGGAGATCCGCAACAAGGATTCAGGCAACGTGGGCGAGGTGCTCGGCGGCCTGGTGTTGCGGATCAAGGAGATCGACGTCGGCTCCCTGGGCACGGGAGGCAACTTCTGGTCCAACATTCCGCTGCTCGGGGGGCTGGTCGATTCGGTGCGCCGCTTCATCACGCGCTACGAAAAACTTTCCGTCCAGATCGAAAAGATCGTCATGGAACTGGAAACGGCGCGGATGAACATGCTCAAGGACATCACCCTGCTGGACTCATTGTTCGGCAAGAACGGCGAATACCTCAAAGAGCTGGACATCATCATCGCGGCGGGCAAATTGAAGATCGATGAAGTCCGGGAACGCGTGCTGCCGGAGCTCAAAGCCCAGGCGGACGCGTCCAACGATCCGGCGGACGCCCAACGGCTGCAGGATATGAACCAGCTGCTGAACCGCTTTGAAAAAAAAGTGCATGACCTGCAGCTGTCACGGATGATCTCCATTCAGACGGGTCCGCAGATCCGCCTGATCCAGAACAACGACCAGATCCTGGTCGAAAAGATCCAGAGCTCCATCCTGACCACCATCCCCTTGTGGAAGAACCAGGTCATCATCGCCATCAGCCTGTTCCGGCAAAAGAAGACGCTGGAGCTGCAGAAGCAGGTTACGGACACGACCAACGAACTCTTGATGAAGAACTCGGAAATGCTCAAGGACGGATCGGTCGGCGTGGCGCGGGAAAGCGAGCGGGGCATCGTGGAGATCGAAACGCTGAAGAAGGTCAACGACGACCTGATTTCCACGATCGAAGAGACGCTCAAGATCCAGAAGGAAGGGCGGGAAAAGCGGACCGCCGCGGAGTCCGAAATCCGCCGCATGGAAGACGAACTCAAGGCGCGGCTCAAGACCGTTCAGTCGGCGTAGGCGCCGGACCGGCTGGACAAAAAGAAACCCGCTTGGGCGGGTTTCTTTTTTCTTGCTACAAGCGGGGCGCCACCGACAGGGCAGCGATCTTGGCCTGGACCCGGGCTTCCTTCAATTTAAGTTTCCGCTCCGTCTTGGCGCGCTGAAAGGCATCTTGCAGGGCGAGCATGGCCGCTTTTTTGCCCGCCACCGACTCGCCCAGCCTTACCCGCAGCGCCGCCGTATCCGCAGCGCTCTTCTTGGCGCTCTCCAGGGCGCTCAAGGCTGCTTTTCCGTTTCCGACCTCCTGGCCGTACTTGCCGATCCACTTCTGGGCGGATTCCAGTTTCTGCGTCGTAGACCTTCCCATCTTCTGTGCCTCCTGTTTCGGTTTTACCGTCTTCGTTCTTCCGGTTTGCGTCGCCGCACGCGCTATGGTGCGTGGTGGCATCGCTATTTTGGTCGCCGGTTTTTTAACAAAACTGGAAAAGAATCCCATCTACTCCTCCTTTTTTAATGAACCCTTCGGCGTCCACGTTTTTTCCGGTCCCGACGAAACCGGCGCGGGCTGCAAGCGGGCCAGCTCTTCGGTCAGGAATTCGTCCAAGGCCGCGTTCAGGGCATCGGTTAGGTTCAACGCCGGATAGCGACGATCCGGATCTTCGTTGAAAGCCCGGAGGTAGGCAAAAAGCCGCTCTTTATTCGCCGGAGCGATCTCGACGTTGACCCGGCGGGGCAGGGCCGTATTCTTTTCACTATCCTTTTTGGACACGGCCTACCTCTTCGGAAGCGACGGTTCGGTCAAACGGCGTTGCAGCCAGCGGTGCACAGCCAGATTGACCACGTCCGCCAGCTTGTACTTTGCCGTCACCCGCGCCGTATCGGCGTTGTACAGCTTGATGTACTCGGCTATCCGCCTGCTGTTCGCGGGTGTCAGCTCAAAGTGTTGTTTCCCGTTCTTCAAACCCTTGCTCATATTCTGTATCTGTATACTACTTTATATGCATCTATTTGTAAATATTAAATGCACGTAAAAAGTGCATTTAATACATTATTAACACAATCTTAATATGATAAAGGAAACCGGATCGACCGCCTGTTGACGGAGCCGCCCGTGTCGCCTAATATTGAAGATATTGGGAGTGTACCGGCATGATGCTGTATTTTCTCCGGCACGGACCGGCTTTGGACCGGGATGAATGGAATGCGGCCGACCGGGAGCGTCCCTTGACGCCCTCGGGCACAGAACGGGTGGAGCGCCTGGCCGGTTTTATGGCCGGACTGGATTTGGCTATCGAAGAGGTCATTACGAGCCCCTACATCCGAGCCCGCCAAACGGCGGCGATAGTCGCCCAAAGACTGGGTCTTTCCGACTGCCTGACCGAGGATTCCCGCCTGGAACCAGGCTTTGACCTTGACGCGATGAACAGCCTTCTGACCGAGCGGGCCGGCCTGGACAGCATCCTCTTGGTCGGCCACGAGCCGGACCTGAGCGCCCTGCTCGGTACGTTGATCGGCGGAGGCAGAATCGGGATGAAGAAGGGCGCCTTGGCCTGCGTCAAAGGGGTAGGGCCCCTAGATCTGCGGGGCGAACTGGCCTGGCTGTTGCCGCCGTCGATCATGTCGGGCACCCAATGGAAGTAAACGATCCGCAGCGCCCGGAAGCGCTCGACGGGATAGACCCAAAGGCGGCGATTCCCCCGGCACGCCTCGACGCTTCCGCCTGCATGGATGAAGCGATAGCCGCCATCGCCCGACGTTACCTGCGCCGCTTGATCGCGCATGAATCCGGATTGCTCGCCGGGATCAACGGGGAGGATCTGCATGAAATGCGCGTCCTTTTGCGGCGCCTGAGGGAACTCATCGCCTTGAAGGGGCAGACGGGCGGCAAGAAGGACGGCAAGCGGCTTAAAAAACACCTGCAGCGCCTGGGCCGGGTGCTCGGGTCGGTACGCGACCTGGACGTCCTGATCGAACGGACCGAATCATACGCCGCGCGGCGTTCCCGGACCGACCTGACCGCCTTTATCGGCGCGCTCCGTTCCGAGCGCGATGCGCGCCGGGAAAAAACTCAAAAATATCTCGCGAGCGACGAATATTCCCGCCTGAAGGAATCGCTCGAACTCTTTGTCGATAAGCTGAAAAAGTGCGGGGAGAGCAATCCGGACTGGGACAACGCGGCGGTTGATCCGTCCAGCGTGGCCACGATTTTCCCCGCTGCCCTTTTGACCCGCTACGGGCGGCTGCGCGCTTACGAAGGGCGGCTTGAGGTTGCCGGAGCGCTGGATGTCAAAAGATGCCATCGGCTCAGGATGGAAGAAAAGCGCCTGCTCTACCTGATCGATTTCTTTCAGGATTATCTTGGTCCGGAATGCAAACCTTTGACCGGGCGGCTCAAGCGGCTCCACGACCTGCTCGGCCGCCTGCAGGACGCGCAATCCGCCTGTACCCTGATCGGTCGTTATCTGGAAGAAGGAAATTTCGGGGGGAAGACGTCCAAGGCCAAGTACGAAGCCCTGGCGACCCAATCCTCGATCATTAAATACCTTGCGGCGGCGCAGTCCGATCTGCGTACCTGCCTCAAGCGCCTCCCCGCCGTCTGGCAACCCGTTGCGGGCCGCTGGTTTGCGGCGCGGCTGGCTTACCTGGTCGGCCGGCTATAAGCTCGCGCCCCCGGCGCCGCGCCCCCGGCGCCGCGCCCCCCCCCTTCGGTCAAGTCTTTACCGGCGCCGCGACCCTGGGGCCCTTCTCGACGTAGGCGTACAGCATGTTCAACGGCGCCGGCCTGAGAAAGTAGTAACCCTGCATCGATTCGCAGCCGCGGTCGATGAAGTACTGCCATTGGTCGCGCGTCTCGATGCCCTCGGCCACGATGTCCAGGTCCAGGCTATGCCCCAGGTGAATGATGGCGTTGACGACCTTTTCGTTCTGCGCTTCCGCCAGGTTGACCACGAAGGAGATGTCGATCTTGAGGGCGTCGACGGGCAGCTGCGACAGGTAGGCCAGCGAAGAATAGCCGGTGCCGAAATCGTCGACCATGAACGATACGCCGGGCAGGCGTTGTTTGATTTCCAGGATCCTCCGGATGCCGTCCTTGGTGTTGCGCATGATCGCCGACTCGGTAAGTTCCAGCTTGAGCCGGGACGGATCGATGCCCGAACCGCGGACGATGCGCTCGAGGTTCTCGACATAGTCGGGCTGTTCGAACTGCTTGCTGGACACGTTGACCGCCACGTACACTTCGGTATGCCCTTTTTCATGGATCCGCCTGGCGTCGTAGCAGGCGCGCCGGAGCGCCCAATCGCCGAGGGGGATGATCAAGCCGTGTTCTTCCGCGATGGGGATAAATACCGAGGGCGGGATGGCCTGGTCGTCGGGACGCTTCCAGCGCAGGAGGGCTTCCATCCCGATGGCCCGGCCGTCGGCGCCGACGATCGGCTGGTATACCAGGAAGAACCCGCCGGCGCCGATGGCCTGCTTCATCTCCTGCTCCAGGCGCCAGCGTTCCGTCGATTTGCTGAAGACCGTCGGGTCGTAGAGGGTGTAGCGGTTCTTGCCGCCTTCTTTTGAGCAGTACATGGCGATGTCGGCGCACTTGGTCGCCTCTTCGATCGTTTTTCCGTGGTCGGGGATGAGGGCGACGCCGATCGACACCCCGACGCTCACCCGCGCGCCCGACTGGGACTGCTTCGATCGGAGAATATAGGGGTTGGAGACGCCGGCCAGTATCCGTTCCGCGACGATGATGCTGTCGCCGGTTTCCTTGATTTCCGACAAGACCACGACGAACTCGTCGCCGCCGAAGCGGTAGGCGACGTCCCGTTCCCGCAGCGAGACGCGGATGCGCCGCGCGGTCTCGATCAGCAGCTCGTCGCCCGCGTCGTGGCCGAGGGTGTCGTTGACGTGCTTGAATCCGTCCAGGTCGAGGAACAGCACGCCGGCCCGCCAGGCTTCGTTGTCCTTGGCGTTCTGCAGGATGGCCACCATGTTTTCGTTGAACAGGTCCCGGTTGCCCAGCCCGGTCAGTTTGTCGTGGTAGGCCAGGTGGCGCAGTTTCCGTTCCAGGGTCTTGCGCTGGCTGATGTCCCGGATGACGCAGGTAAGGGTGCGTCCCTTCTGGTCCTTGGAATTGCCGAAGGACATTTCCATCGGCGCGACGCCGCGGTGCTTGGTCGAACCGAGAAACTCGAAGGTCCGTTTAAGGCCCACCGCCAGGCGGTCCTGGTCGTCGATATAGAAGTATTTCTTGAATTCCAGCTCGTGCTTGTTGAATACTTCCGGCGGGAACAGGACGCTGAACGGTTGGCCCACCACTTCCTCGCGCTCCCAGCCGAAGGTGTTCTTGACGCCCGAGTTGGCGAAGATGATGCTGAAGGCGTCGTCGATCCGGAAGATGGCCTCGGTTATCGTTTCCGAAAGCGCGACGTAATGATCCCTGGTCTCCTTCAGCTGCTCGAACAGCGCGTGGTCAAAGGACAAGTTCCGGATCAGGGCGATGACCGCCAACTGCGTGGGAAGCTGGATCGACGAAAGCAGGCAGTCCATCGAGACGACGGTGCCGTCGCTCCGTTGCCCCCGGAAGGCGAGCACGTCGCTCGGTTTGGCGTGGTGGGTGCCGGCCCCGTTGATCGCGAACTCCGCCAGCTTTTCGTGGAAGGCTCCGCGGTAGCCTTCGGGCAATAGATTGTAGATCGGCTGACCGATCATGGCCGTCCGTTGGTAGCCGAAGGTCCGGAAGAAGGCCTGGTTGGCTTCGAGGATGGCTCCCGCAGACGTCATGATGATCACCGAATCGGTCACGCCGTCGAGGAGTATCTCCAGGCTGGCGTCGGCTTCGTCCGCTTCGCCCTCCAGCTTGAGCGCATAGCCCTGGAGCAGACGTTCAAGCAGCTGGGAAAAAATCGACTCCCCCGGATCGATGGCCTGGCCGCCGTGGCTACCGGTCTCTGCGGATGGGTCGCGGGAAGTGGCCGCCGAGACCGTGCCGAACAGGGTCGACAGCGAATCCCCGGTTCCTTCCGATGGTGAGTTGCCTATCGAAGCGAGCAGTTCATGCAAACCCTGACTTTTTAGCATTGCGGAATTCCTTTTCCGGCTTTTATCTTGGTGCTAAGCGCAGTATAGTATAGAATTCCTAAAAAATCGAACCAATAAAGGCAGTTTATTATAAAATCGAGATGAGCGGTTTTACAACCCGTATCGGAAAGAAGAGGCTTTGAGTGGGTTCTATCGGGGTCCGCTTGGTCTCAGGGAGCGCCGAGGGCCAGGATGAGCTCCCTTTGGTAGGCGGGAATGTCGTCCACCACCCGACCCCAGACGCGGTTGCCGTCCCTGAAGGCCGGCTCGTCCCGCCAGATGCCGCCGGCATTTTCCAGGTCGTCCTTGATGCCCAGACTGCCGGTCACGTGGCGCCCGCCGATTATTTTGGCGCTGGCGGCTACCCAACCGGCATGGCAGATGAAGCCGAGCAGTTTTCCGGCTTGGTCCATTTCGCCTACCAGGCGCAGCATGTCCCGGTCCCGTCTCATCCTGTCCGGCGCAAAGCCCCCCGGAACCAGCAGGGCGCGCAAATCCTCCGCCCCCAGGTCCGCGCCGGCTGCCACGCTGGTGGCGGCCAGCCCGCCGGACTTGCTGGTGTAGGTTTCCCCGGCTTTGGTTCCTATGACCAGCACCCGGTAACCCGCTTCCCGCACCCGCATCGCCACCGACCACAATTCCAGATCCTCAAAAAGGTCGGCGACCAGAATGCCGACGGTCAGCTTCGGGTCCCTGCCTTTGATACTCATTTCATGCCTCCCTGCATTCGTGCTTAGGTTCCGCAATAGGTTTTAAAAGGCCGGCTCCCGGCCAATTCGTTTGGTTCCAGTTCGGGCAACGCCGAATCCGGGTCGCCGGGGAGGGCGAGCGCTGCCGCCAGCCGCCGGAATGGCTCCAGGTCGCCCTGTTCGGCGGCGTCCAGGGCGGATTGGACCGGCCGGTTCCGGGGGTGTATCCGGGGGTTGGCCGCCCGCATGACGTCCACCGGCGCTGTTTTATCTTCCAGGCGTTGCGACCAGCGGTGCAGCCAGGGC
>DYPP01000173.1 GCA_020719845.1 Treponema denticola
ATGCCCACGCCCGCCGTCTCGTCAGCAGAGAAGATCATCGCTTGCGTACGTTCGATCCGGCCGCTGGCCACCTTCTCGCCATTGACCAACAGGGTGGCGATACCGCCCTTGCCAACCCCGCCGCCGTCGTAGTCGAAGTTCATGCGGATGGTGGCTTTGCCCGGCGGCAGCGCGTCCGGGGTTTGCACTTTGTATTGCTCAAGCCCGATGAAGTTGTAGCAATAGGTCGGCTTGCCGTCCTGGAGATACAGACTCCAGCCGCCGAAGCGGCCGCCTTGGGCCAGAATCACGCCATTCGCACGGCCCTCGGGAATCACCAGGTCCGCGGTGATGGAGTGCGACCGGTTCTTGATATTGATGAAGACGTTCTCGCTCATCGAGTCCATGCCCTCCGAGAGCGTGAGTGAGGTGCGGCCTGCCATCAGGTCCGGCCGGCCGGCACTCGCCGCATTGACCCGTTCGACGCTGCGGTCATCAATTGGTAGCGCGCGATGTCTGGTGGCCTCCTCCATGAAGAGTTGCTGCATCGCTGTGAGCTTGCCCGGGTTGTTCGTGGCCAGGTCGTTCACGAGGCTGAAGTCCTTGGTCGTGTCGTAGAGCTCCCACTTGTCATCGGCCAGCTTCGCACGGGGCACTTGCTCCCACGGCGCCTTGTGAACGGTGCCGGCAAGCCAGCCGTCCTGATAGATGGCGCGATTGCCAAACATCTCGAAATATTGGGTCTTGTGCGTGCTTTCGGCGTTGGCGTGGTCAAAACTGTAAGCAATGCTCACACCTGCGATCGGCTCCTGGACGGTGCCATTGACCATCTTGGGTTCGGGCAGGTTCGCGGCTGCCAGCACGGTGGGTGCCACGTCAATGACGTGGTGCCACTGCGAGCGGATCGCGTTCACGTCCTTGATGCGCTCGGGCCACGAGACGATCAGTCCATTGCGGGTGCCGCCATAGTTGGAGGCAATTTGCTTGGTCCACTTGAATGGCGTGTCGCCCGCGACGGCCCAGCCGGCGGCCATGTGCGGATAGGTGCTGGGCCCGCCCCAGTCATCGTAGTGCTTGAGCATGTCCGGAACCGTTTCCGCAACGCCGTTGAAATAGGTCATCTCGCTGAACATGCCGTTCATGCCGCCCTCAGCGCTGGTACCGTTGTCGCCGAGGATGTAGAAGATCAGCGTGTTGTCGGACTGACCGATGTCGCCGACGGCATCAAACAGCCGACCGATCTCGTGGTCCGCATACTCGCCGAAGGCGGCATAGACTTCCATCTGTCGGGCATAGAGCTTCTGCTCATCGGGGGTCAGTTGGTCCCAGTCCTTAATGGCTGCGGGCTTGGGGGCCAGTTTGGTGCCCGGCGGCACAACGCCCAGCGCGATCTGCCGCGCCAGCGTCTCTTCCCGCAGTTTGTCCCAGCCCTCGTCGAATTGGCCTTTGTATTTTGCAATCCATTCCTTCGGTACATGATGCGGCGCATGCGTGGCGCCCGGGGCGAAATACATGAAGAACGGCCGCTCCGGCGTCAGCGCCTTTTCGAACTTCATCCATTTAATCGCTTGCTCCGTCATGTCGGTCATGAAGTTGTAACCGGGGTAGCGCGGTGTCTCGACCCGGGTCATCCCGTCATAGATCGTGGGTGCCCACTGATCGGTCTCGCCGCCGAAGAAACCGTAGAACTTGTCGAAGCCCGAGCGTGTCGGCCAACGGTCGGTCGGTCCGGAGACGCTGACTTCCCACGGCGCGGTCTCGTGGTTCTTGCCGAAGAAGCCTGTGCTGTAACCGTTCAGGCGCAGCATCTCGGCGAGCGGCGCGACGTTATTGGGCCGCTGTCCGGTGTTGCCAGGAAACGCCGTGGCGGTCTCGGTGATGCCGCCCATGTTATTCGTGTGGTGGTTACGGCCGGTGAGCAGGGCCAGGCGCGTTGGCGAGCAGACTGCGGTGGTGTGGAACTGGTTGTATCGCAGCCCCTCTTGGGCGAGGTTTTCAGCCGTCGGCATGTGCACCGGTCCGCCGAAGGCGCTCGGTATGCCAAAGCCCATATCGTCCAGGAGCACGATGATCACATTGGGCGCGCCCGCCGGTGCTTTGACCTCGAAGCGCGGTGGGGGCTCGGCGCTGCGGGCGTCGAGCACCGTGCTGCGGGGATAGTCCGGCTCAGGAATCGGCAGCGTTGTGCGATCCAGCTTCAAGTCGCCAGTTTGGGCTATAGATAACGGTACGAATGCCGGCGTGCATAATGCGAGGGCTAGAGCGGTCAGGGTAGTTTTGGTTTTCATCGTTGTCGTTTGATTTCGGTTAAAGGGGGGTGGGCGGTTAGCTACTGCGGACTCGACATCTTGGCCAGGGAGAGTCGCGGCGCGACGCATGAATGAAGC
>DYPP01000174.1 GCA_020719845.1 Treponema denticola
TCCCGGTCCAGCAGGATGGCGCTGGTCTGGCGCAGCAGGCCGACGGCCCAGCGCAGGATGACCACCGAGGCGGCCAGGGCGATGAAGGGGTCGAGCCAGAGCCAGCCCCAGAGTTTGGCGGCGAGCAGACCGACTATGGCCGCCACCGAGGTGAGGGCATCGGCGAGAACGTGGACCAGCGCCGCCTGCAGGTTGTGGTCCCGCGTGGGATGCCCCTGTTCCTGGCGTTCGAGCCCATGCTCATGCACCTGCTCAGGGTCGTGGTCGTGCTCATGTGCATGGTCATGGTGGTCGTGCGCGCCATGGTCATGCCTACCGGACAGCAGCCAGGCGGATACCAGGTTGATCACCAGGCCGATGATTGCCACCGCCAAGGCCTCATTCAGGTGAAGTGACAGCGGGTGCAGTAGTCGCTGCACCGATTCCGCCACCAGCCAAACGGTGGTGACGCCCAGCAGCAGGGCGCTGGTGTAGGCGGCCAGGTCGCCGATCTTGCCGCTCCCCAGGCTCAAACGCCGGTCATGGGCATGGCGCCGGGCCAGGAAATAGGCTGTTGCGGCCAGCCCCAGGGCCAGGGCATGGCCCCCCATGTGAATGCCGTCCGCCAGCAGGGCCATGGAACCGGTCCAGACGCCGCCCAGCACTTCAGCCCCCATGGTCGCCAGGGTCAGCAATGTCACCAGCAGGGTACGCCGTTCGGCACTGGTTTTGTTCCCTTGGCCGAAGTCGTGCTTGTGCTGGGCCTGAACAGCGGAATGGAAGGCGCAGGGCTGCGCAGGGCTGGTGCTCATGGTGGACGGTGCTCCGACTCTATCAAAAAATGATTGGGGTTATGCAGTAATCCTATATCCATTCCGCTAGATGTCAACAGTTGCACGGAGCGATCAGGAATCAGCGCAAATCAGCGCAGTGCAGTCCGCCCCGAGGTGGGGGTCAGGCTTCCACGTTGATATATAGAGCGAAGACCTGCCCTCCCATGCTCCCCATGCACAGGAAGATGGGCAGCGGTGATGCCGAGAAGCGTGATGCCCTGAATCATCTGTTGCGGCCGTTCGGGTTGGGCCTGGGCGGCGGCGACGCCGCCCACTGCCCGGCGTATTCCGGGGACAGGACCAGAATTCGCTGGAATTAAGTATCCCCGGAATACAGAATACAGGGAATGAACAGTGCCTACGCAATCTCGAGCAGTGCCATTTGATACTTGCACAATACAAAAACGCATGTTATTTTGCCATCCATGTATCTCAAAAGAGCCGCCGAAAAGGCGTTGAAGGACATTCTTGCCGACAACAAGGTCGGTGTCATTCTCGGTGCCCGGCAGGTGGGTAAGACCACCTTGGTGGAGCATGTCCTGGCCGGGCAGCCGGCGGTGTTCCTCAACTTCGATGTCGAGGTGGACAAGGCACGTTTCCTGGCCGCCGCCGCGTTGTCGCCGGGCGATGCGCTGCGGTCCCTGGGCAGTCCGGCGGTGCTGGTGATTGACGAGGCGCAGCGGTTGCCCGCAGCCGCCCGCATCATCAAGGGCTGGCATGACGCGCGGTTGCCTGCGAAGTTCCTCCTGCTCGGCTCGTCGTCGCTGGATCTGCTGGATCAGGCCGCCGAGAGCCTCACGGGGCGGAATCGGAAGTTGGTGTTGCCGCCGCTGCTGTTCACCGAGACGCTGGGCACGCAAGTGTGGGCCGACGCAAGCGCCACGTCCGACCACCTGTGCCGGCACTTCGCGCCGCAGTTGCGCGCGTTCCTGTTACAGCGGTTGGCGTTTGGCAGTTATCCGGAGGTGGTCACGATCCCGAGTCCCACTCCGCTGTTGCGCGAACTAAGCTCGGATTACCTCTGGAAAGACGTGCTCCAGACCGGCTTGGTGAAGACGCCTGATCTCATCAAGCGGTTACTGATGTTGCTGGCCCACCAGGCAGGCTCCGAGGTTTCGGTGAACGAACTGGCGACGCAGCTTGGGATGGCGCGCCCGACGGTGGATCGCTACCTGAACTTATTGGAGCAGACATTCGTCATCTTCCGGCTGCCGTCGTTCAGCACGAATCCACGGAAGGAAATTGCCAAGAGCCAGAAGGTCTTCTTCTGGGACACGGGCATTCGCAACGCGCTGCTCAACGCGTTTTCGACCGACGAGTTCCGGCCCGATATCGGCGCGTTGTGGGAGAACTGGGTCATCGCCGAGGTGGCCAAACGTAACGCATTGTTCGGCTCGCCGGCGGAGTTGTTCTTCTGGCGCACGCGGGCCCAGTCGGAAGTGGACCTGGTGGTGAAACAGGGGAACGGGCTGCGCGCGTTTGAGATCAAGTGGTTGCCGCGGCGGGTTTCAGGCCGCGCTTTCCGCGAGGCCTACGGCGTGGAGGTGGAACCG
>DYPP01000081.1 GCA_020719845.1 Treponema denticola
TACGCGGGCAGGTCGGCCGCTGCCTGGCCGCGGGGGCGCGCATCGCCGCCCGCAGCGTCCAGGGCGACCTGGACGGGGAAGGGCCGGTTCTGCCGACGGTTCTGCTGGCGGAGGTGACGGTGGACATGCCGGTCATGCGGGAAGAACTGTTCGGTCCGGTGACGGCGGTGCTGGCCGTGGACGACGACAAGCAGGCCCTGCGCATCGCCAACGATTCCCCCTACGGCTTGACCGCATCGGGACTACCGTCATCGCCCGGCCGGCGGCCCTGCCCCGGTTGGCGCGGTTTTTCCTGCGCTACTGGGATGGAAGCTGACCGCGGTTTTCGGTATCATCCAAAAATGGGCGTCGTCGACCAAGTAGCGGTTTTGCTTCTGTTGATTCTCATCGGGTACCTGGGACGCCGCTTCCGGGCGGTCGACGAGGCGGCGGTCGGGATTTTTACCGCCTACATCCTCAACATCAGCCTGCCGGCGCTGATCCTGGTGTCCCTGCAGCGGCCCTTCAGCCGGGAGCTGTTGGGCAGCGCGGGGATCGCCCTGGCCCTTTCGTCGGCCATGTACGCCGCGCTGTTCGCCCTGGCTGCGGTGTACCCTGCCCTGCTGGGTCTGTCGCCCCGGGAACGGGGGGTACACCGCTACGCGTTCATATTTTCCAACGTCGGCTTCATGGGTTACCCGGTGGTCGAAGCGGTGCTGGGCCGGGAGGCGCTGTTCCACCTGGCCATCTTCAACATTCCCTTCACCTTTCTGGCTTTTTCCATCGGCGCCTGGCTGATCGCCAAAGAGGGCCCGCGGCCGCTGGCGCTTTCCTGGAAGACCTTCGTCAATCCCGGCGTCGTCGCCACCCTGCTCGGTTTTATCTTCTTTGTCGGTTCCGTCCCCTTCCCGTACCCGGTGCACCGTACCCTGGGACTGGTCGGCGACACCATGACGCCCCTGTCGATGGTCGTGATCGGCGCGGTGCTGGGGAGCATGGAACCGCGCCGGGTGTTCGGCAATCCGCGCAACTATGTCACCATCCTGGTGCGGCTGCTGGTGGTGCCCGCGTTGCTGGGCGGCACGTTGTACGCCCTCGGCTTCCGCGGCCTGACCCTGGCCCTGCCCACCCTGGTCAGCGCCATGCCGGTGGCCGCCAACACGACGCTCCTGGCCGCCCTGTACGAAGGCGACGTCCATGGCGCCAGTTCGATGGTCTTCCTTTCCACCCTGCTCTGCGTCCTGACCATACCCCTGGTGGCCCTGCTGCTGAGCGGGATCAAGTAGGGCGTACGGGGGCCGCTGCGGTCTGAAAGCGTTTTTCCAGGGTTACCTGGTTGCCTTTATCGTTGTACTGCACCCGGTCGAAAGCCGCCAGGGTCATCAACAGGCCCCGACCGTGCTCCAGCAGCTCCGGGCCGGGCTTGGCGGCCTGGGCCAGCTGTTTTTGGTGGTCGAAGCCCGGACCCTGGTCGCTTACCCGGAACAGGGCTTTTTCCGCATTGATCATATACTCGACGCTGACCCGCCGCGCCTTGAAGCGGGGGTCCGCCGCCCGCTGCTGCAGGAATTCAAAGTAGTTCCGGTTGCGCTGGGCTTCGGTCTTTTCTTTAAAAGTGATTTCCAGGTTGCCGTGCTCCACCGCGTTCAGCACCATCTCCCGCAGGCACATCATGATGAAATTGGCGTCCTCGCCGGCCAGGTAGCGGGGCAGGAAGGCGCAGGCTCGGCGGCAAACCTCGTCGGCGGCGCTGAGCGTGTTTTCGATGTCGAACCGTTCCCGGCCTTCCACGAAGGCTTTGGCCAGGGCGTCGTCGTCGTCCACCGCCACCCGGACCAGGTATTCCGGCTCGTCCGCGGAGCGGATGAACTCCATCCACAGGGTGCAGGATTTGATTTCGCCCACCGCGGTGCGGATCCGGACCGGAATTCCCGCGGGCTTTTTTGCGGTCCGCATTTCGATCCCCGCCTGGACGATCCTTTCCGCCGTGCTGAGCCGTTCCCGCTGGTCTTCGTACAGCCGCTGGGGCAGGGTAGGAGTCCGGTCGTCGGTATATTCCAGCTGGATTCCTTCCAGATGGAACAGGTCCACCGCCGCGGCGTTGCATTCCTTGAAGCGCAGCTTGTTGTCCAGCAGGGCTACGGGCTCGCTGGTGCCGTCGAAGAGGCTGCGGTATTTGCGCTCGTTGCGTTCCACCCGGGCCTTGGCGGTATGCAGGTCGTCGATGCGCCGTTCCAGGTTGACGTTGGAAAGGCTGAGCTGCTGGTGCAGAAACCCCGTCCGGTTGACCAGCACCAGGGCCGTGCCCATGGTGAACACAAAGAATCCGTACTGGGAGGTGACGATGTCCAGGTGCAGGAACATGGCGTCCAGGATGTCGAAGACGGCGGTCATGAAGAGGACCATCGCGCCGAGCACCAGGTTGCCCGTCGGGGTATCCCGGAGGGTGCGCAGCAATTCCGAACCCAGGGACCGGCGCTGGGCGGTGGGCAGGTACCGCCGGTAGCGGCGGTAGGCGGAGGATAAAAAGTGCCACAGCAAATCGTAGCCGAAGTAGTAGAGGATCATGGCCAGCGCCGACAATTGCCAGATCCACAGCAGGTCGTGGCCGAAGGGCAGGGGCAGCAGGGCCTGCAGCAGGACCAGGACGGCGCTGAAGAGGGCGTAGATTTTAGTGATCAGCAAGACCCGGTTCAGGCTCAGAATCTCAAAAAAAGCGCCGATGCAGGGCAGCACGAAAAAGAGGCTGCCGAATTCCAGCCGGGTGATCAGGGCCGTATCGGCGATCAGGCTGTAGACCGTATGGGTGCGGGCAAAAAGGTAGAGGCCGAGGTTGACGGAAAACAGGCCGTAGAACAGGTTGTAGCGGTCGGTGCGCCGCGAAAGGTAGATGAACAGGTGGTAGACGCCCATAAAGAGGTAGATGACCTGCAGCGCCACCGGCCAGATTTCGCTGTTCAGGTTGCGGATCGATTCGTATTCGTCCAGAATATTGGGACTGGCCTGGAACAATCCGGTAGGCTTATAGGCGGGATCGCCGATGATCCGGAAGGCCAGGATATTTTCTCCCCGCCGCAGCAAGCCGGGATCAAAGGGGAAAAAGACGTCCCGCCGGCTTTGGTGCCGCAGGATGGTGCCGTCCGCGGCCGGAAACAGCGCCGCCTGGACCCGGGTGCCGTTCAAGAAGATTTCCCAGTTGTCTCCCAGGGCCGCCAGGTGCAGGCCGGGAACGGTGTACGGGATTTTTTCCGGCAGGGTAAAAGGAACGATGTAGGTGAATTCCCGCTCCGGAACGCGCTGCAGGTCCAGGAAGGACCGCCGGGGCAGGTCGGGCAGACCGAGTTCCGGCAGCCGGGCGATGCGGCCGCGATGGTCGCCGGGGGGCAGGCGCTTCCAGGCGGCATCCGCTTCGGCGGGACGGACCGCGATCAGCGCCGCGTCGAATCCGGACCGCGCGTAGAGCGGCTGGGCGTTCAGATCGACCCGGGACGGACCGTCTTCTTGCCGCATCGGCGAAGCCGGAAGGCCGGTCTGCAGGGCAAAGAGCGCGACGAACAGGCACCAGGATCGCTTGCTGGGATTCCGCATCATGGTTTCTATCTTAGTCCGATCCCGGCGGCCCTGCAATCGGCGGCGGCAAATTTTGCTGCGCTTGCTTTTATAACTTGACCCGCCGCCGACGGGACTGCATACTGTTAAATGAGATTATGGTTAACGGAGGCAGCGGCGATGGAGGGGACAGCCCCGCTCGGGGCGATTGATTCGGCGTTCATCCGTCGTACCGAATTGTTGTCGTCGCTCTTTGACGAAGATTTGGACTATGTCGCCTCCCGGATGGGAACCTTCGAGCTGAAGAAGGGCGGGCACCTCTTCAACCAGGGCACCCGGGCGGACCGTTTCTACATCGTCCTGGAAGGATCGATCCGGGTTTTCAGATCCCGGCCGGACGGCGGCTCGGACGAAATGGCCGTATTCACCCCCGGAGACACGCTGGGGGACTTTGACTTTGCCCGCCGGGCCAACTACGACGCCTGCGCCGAAGCCCGGGAAGATTCGCTGCTGCTCTCCTTTCCCGGCATCGGCCTGGACATGGACGTGCTGGCCCGGGAACGGCCGGACACGGTGGCCCGCATCCTGCTGCAGTCCCTGGCCATGATCGCTTCCCGCCTGCGGTCCACCCAGCGGCTGATCTCCGAGAACGCCCCCTGGGTGCAGGAACTGCGGCGCCAGTCCTTTGAAGATCCCGGCACGGGCCTCTGGAACCGGGCTTTTCTGCAGGAAGAGCTCTCCCGCAACCTGCAGGCCCCCTTTGCCCTGATCCTGCTCAAGCCGGACCGCTTCAAGGAATTGGTGGACAGCCGGGGCCACGCTGCGGGGGACGAGGCGATGATGCGCATCGCCGCCATTCTCAAGTCCGCAGTGCGCCGGGCCGGCCGGGGCTGGGCGATCCGGCTCAAGAGCAACGAAGTCGCCCTGGCCATCAACCGCTGGGACGCGGAAAACGCCCTGCGGGTCAGCCGCGGGGTCATGAAGGCCATCAGCGGCTTGGAGCCGGTTCCCGCAAACAAGGACATTCCCGCCTTTTCTTTTACCGCCACCCTGGCTTTCGCCATCTGGCCCGCAGACGGTGAAGAATGGTCGCTTTTCTTCGACGCCGTCTACGGGCTCCTGATGGCCGGCTGGCGGGCCGGCGGCAACCGCATCCTGCGCCTGAAGCCGACCGCAGCCGGCGGGGCGGTGGGAGCATGAGCGCTTCGCCCCATAGTTACCGGGTGCTGACCGAGTCGCCCCTTTTTGCCGGCATGAGCGAGCTGGAATTCAACGCCGTGACGGCTTTTCTGGAACGCCGGCTCTTCCGCAAGGGGGACTTCATATTCAAGGAAGGCGACCGGGGCGAAGAAATGTTCATCGTGCTGTCCGGGAGCATCGACGCGACGGTCAGCCAGACCGACGGCACCCAGCGCAGGCTCTATGCCTTCGGCCCCGGGCGCTTTTTCGGCGAAATGGCGGTCATCGAAAACGCGCCCCGCTCCGCCACCTGCCGGGCGGCGGAAGACTCCAACCTGCTGGTCCTGCAGGGCATCGATTTTTACCGCCTGGTCTTTGAGCATCCCATGATCGCCCTCAAATTCCTGACCGCCATCGGTTCCACCATGACTTCCTGGCTGGACGAATCGTCCCGCTTTCTGAACGACCTGGTGCGCTGGGGCGAGACCGCCCGCCGCCGGGCGGTCACCGACGAGCTTACCGGCCTGTACAACCGCCGTTTTCTGGAAGAAGCCCTGGCCGCCCGTTTCAGCCAGGGTTCCGTGGGGCGGCGCAAGATGACGCTGCTGATGCTGGACCTGGACCGCATCCACGAGGTGAACAACGCCTACGGCTCCGCCGCCGGCGACGCGGTGATCATCGCCGCAGGCAATTCTTTTTTGTCCGTCCTGCGGGAAGGGGACATCGCCGCCCGGCTCTCGGGGGACGAATTCGCCTTTCTGCTTCCGGATACGGACGGCAAGGAGGGGCTGCGCATCGCCGAACGGCTGCGGGCGGTGATCGCCGAGCTCCGCATCCCGGTGCCCGCCGGGTCGGCGGAAGCGTCGGTCATGATCAAGGCCAGCCTCGGCGTGGGGGTGGCTCCCGACCAGGCCGGAGATCCCCAAAACCTGATGGCCGTCGCCGATGCCGCCCTGCGCCGGGCCAAGGACTCCGGCCGGGACCGGGTCGTCTGGGCGTAACGGTCCTTTGGGAGTTTGTCGATAGCCGGCCGGCATCTTGACCATTCTTAGGTAATATATTACCTATAAATCATGGACAAAGACGGACAACGGCTTGGTCTGCTCCGCGAAGCCTTCGGCGGCCTCTTTTTTGTCGCCAACGCGCTGGAAACCACCGCAGATCGGCATCTGGCTCCCTGGGGGATGACCATCAAGCAGTGGCAACTGTCGCTGGTGCTGGAAAAATACGGCGACCGGGGACAGAGCTTAGGCCGGCTGGCCGGCGAGATCGGCACCAGCCGGCAGAACGTCAAGCAACTGGCGTTGCAGCTGGAACGGAAGGGCCTTTGTTCCCTGGCCCGGGATGCAGCGGACAGCCGCGTCATCCGCATCCGCGCCCTGCCCGAAGCCCGGGACTTCTGGAACGGAATGGAAGCGCGGAATCTTGCTTTTCTGCGGCAGGTCTTTGAGGGTGTCGGGGATGAGGATCTGCGCGTTTTTGGACGGGTGCTCAGGCAGGTTTACGACGGGATCGGAGGAAAGGATGGAGAATAGGGAAGGCCGGCGCGGTCCGGCGGCTATGGTAGTGCTTGCTCTGGCGGCGCTGGCGCTTTCGGCGTCCTGCGCCGGCCTGGGCGCGGAGTATCCGGAAATCGTGGCGGATCTGGAAAGCCGATCCCGGGCCGCGACGGCCGGCGGCGTCCCGCAGCGGCCGATTACGGAGGCGGACTTGGCCGCGCTTCCCGCAGCAGTGGCCGGCTACCTGCGCTTTTCCGGCGTCGTCGGCAAGGTGCCGGTCCGCACGGTGCGGCTGACCCAGACCGGCCGGATCAAGACCGACCTCGACCAGCCCTGGCGCCGGTTCACCGCCGGCCAGTTCTACGCGGTGAACCTGGATGCCTACGTCTGGTACGGAATCGTGCCCCTGGGTCCGTTCAGGGTCGAAGCCTTCGACCGTTTCGACGGCGGTACGGGCACGATGACCGTAAAAGCCGCTTCCCTGGTCAACCTGGGGCGGGCGGAAGGGCCGGAAACCGACGTTTCCGAATTCATCCGTTTCTTCAACGAGATGATGTGGTTTCCCACGGCCTTGCTGGACCCGCGCATCAGCTGGACGGCGGACGGCGATTCCGGCGCCATCGCGGTGTTCCGGGCCGGTGGTCTGGAGGCTACGGCGCGACTGGGGTTCTCGCCGGAGGGGGCGCTGGTTTCATGGGAAACCGAGGACCGGTACGCCCTGGTCGGCGGAAAGCCGGTCCGGGCCCGCTGGACTACCCATGGCGCGCCGGACGATCTGCTGTTGGTCCAGGGCTATCGCCTGCCCCGGGGCGGAAGCGCGACCTGGACCTTCACGGACGGCAGCCAATTCCACTATATCGATATCTTTGTCGACGCCATCGCGTATGACCCGCCGGATTCTGCATATTTATTCCGCTATTGACACGGATTCTGCATGCCGTTAGTATAAAACCATGAAACGGATTTTTGCGCACCATCATCACCATCATGGTTTCTCGTTGCGGGGCGCGTAGGGTCCGGCGCCGCGGAAGCGGTGACTGAAACGGTACATCAGGGCCGTGGACTCTAGCGAGTCCACGGCTTTTTTTATTTTCGAACCAAGGGGTTGAAATGGACAAATTACGCATTCTGATTCCCAAGGGACGCATTTTCGACAATGTGTCCCGACTGTTTTCCGAGGCGGGGATCCCGGTCAGCCTGGCGGACCGGACCTACCGGCCGAACATCGCCGCCGACTGGCTGGACGGCAAGGTGATGAAGCCCCAGAACGTGGGCGAACTGCTGGAGCTGGGCAGCCACGACGCGGGCTTTACCGGCATCGACTGGATCCGGGAAACCGGCGCGGACGTGGTCGAGGTGATGGACCTGGGCTTTGACCGGGTGCGCATCGTGGCGGCGGTGCCGGCGGAGCTGGACGAAGCGGCGCTGCGGCACAAGAAACTGGTGGTGGCCACCGAGTACGTCGCCCTGGCCGACGCCTGGCTGAAGAAGGCGGGCTACGACTACCGCATCCTGCGCACCTACGGCGCCACGGAAGTGTTTCCCCCGGACGACGCGGACATGATCGTAGATAATACCTCCACCGGCCAGACGCTGCGGGACAACGGCCTGCGCATCGTGGATACGGTGCTGGAATCTTCCACCCGCTTTGTCGCTTCCCGGGCGGCCATGGCGGACCCGGAAAAGCGGGCGCGGATCGAAGAGCTGGCCATGCTCTTCCACGCCGTGCTGGACGGGCGGGACAAGGTGATGCTGGAAATGAACGTCAACAAGATCCGCTTTCCCGACCTGGTGGCCGGGCTGCCGGCCATGCGCAGCCCCACGGTGGCGCCCCTGTACGGCGACGACGGCTACGCGGTCAAGATCGCGGTCCAGAAGAATGAAGTTCCGGTCCTCATTCCCCGGCTTAAAAAACTGGGCGCCACGGACATCGTGGAGTATGATTTGAGGAAAGTGGTTCCCTGAGGGTTGGTCCCGCCGGGACCGGGAGGAAGATCATG
Source organism: Treponema denticola (assembly GCA_020719845.1). Lineage (GTDB taxonomy): Bacteria > Spirochaetota > Spirochaetia > Treponematales > Breznakiellaceae > DYPP01. Next base: position 8,207 of record DYPP01000081.1, read on the forward strand.
GGCCGAAGCGCCGCCATAGAACGGAAAACCACGGAAACCGAGATCGCCGTCCAGCTCAACCTGGATGGGACGGGGCAAGCGAATATCGACTGCCCGATCGGGTTTTTGACCCACATGCTGACCACCTTTGCCAAGCATGGCCTCTTCGACCTGGAAGTCCGCTGCCGGGGCGACCTGGAAGTGGACCAGCACCACCTGGTGGAGGATACGGGCATCGTCCTGGGCCAGTGCTTTGCCCGGGCGCTGGCGGACAAGCGGGGCATCCGGCGGGTGGGCGGCTGCCTGTTCCCGATGGACGAAACCCTGGCCCGGGCGGCGGTGGACCTGTCCGGCCGGCCCTTCCTGGTCTTTGAGGCCGCCCTGTCCGGTATTCCCCTGGTTTCAGGCGGTGCCTCCTTCCAGACCGACACGGTGGAAGATTTCTGGCTGGGCTTTGCGGTCCACGCGGCCTGCAGCCTGCACCTGGACGTGCTGCGCGGGCGCAGCGACCACCACAAGATCGAAGCCCTCTTCAAGGCCGCCGCCCGGGCGCTGCGGGAAGCCGCCGAGATCGACGCCCGCGCCGCAGCCTTCATCCCCTCCACCAAAGGCGTGCTGGCGTGATCGGCGTGGTCGACTACGGCGCGGGCAACCTGGGCTCGGTGATGAACGCCTTTGAGCGCCTGGGCGTGGCCGCCCGCTTTGTCCGCGGGCCGGAAGAGCTGGCCACCGGCGCCGGCGGGTCGCCTTACGAACGGATCGTCTTCCCCGGAGACGGCCACTTCGCCACCGCCATGGCGTCCCTCTCCGCTTCGGGCTACGCGCCGGCGCTGGCGGACTGGATCGCGGCGGACAAGCCCTTTCTGGGCATCTGCATCGGCCTGCAGCTGCTCTTTGACGGCAGCGAGGAAGCGCCGCCCGCCGAGGGCCGGGAAATCCGCGGCCTGGGGGTCATTCCGGGGCGGGTCAAGAAGTTCCCCGGCCGCAAGGTGCCCCAGATCGGCTGGAACCGCACCATCGCCCGGCGGGATTCGGCCCTGTTCCGGGGCCTGCCGGAAAATTCGTTCTTTTACTACATCCATTCCTACTATGTGGATCCCCTGGACCGCCGGGATACGGCGGCGGAGGCGGATTACTACCTGCGCTACTGTTCCGCCGTGGAACGGGGCGCCCTGGCGGCGGTCCAGTTCCATCCGGAAAAATCCGGGGCTCCGGGGCTGGCGCTGCTGCAAAACTGGGCGGGAGGCGGCCATGCTGGCTAAACGCATCATTCCCTGCCTGGACGTGGACGACGGCCGGGTGGTCAAGGGCGTCAAGTTCGAGGGCATCGTCGACGCCGGCGATCCGGTGGAGCTGGCCCGGCGCTACAACGACCAGGGGGCCGACGAGCTGACCTTTCTGGATATCGGCGCTTCCTACAAGAGCCGGGCCACGCTGATGGACGTGGTCCGCCGGGTAGCCCGGGAAGTGTTCATCCCCCTCTGCGTCGGCGGCGGCATCCGCGGCGTGGACGACATGCGCCAGGCCATGAACGCCGGCGCCGACAAGGTGTCGGTCTGCACCGCTGCCCTGAAGAATCCCGGGCTGCTGGCGGAGATGGCCCGGGCCTACGGCAGCCAGTGCGTGGTGCTGTCCATCGACGCCAAGCGCGTCGGCGCCGGGGCCGACGGACAGCCGATCTGGCACGCCTTTGCCAAGGGCGGCCGGGAAGACACGGGCATCGACGCCCTGGCCTGGGCGGTCCGGGCGGTGGAGCTGGGCACGGGGGAAATCCTGCTCAATTCCATCGACGCCGACGGTACCGGCGCCGGGTTCGACCTGGACCTGACCCGGGCCGTGGTGGCCGCGGTGCCGGTGCCGGTGATCGCTTCCGGCGGGGCGGGGACCCTGGAACAGATCGTCGCCGCCCTGCTGCCCCCGGGCGCTCCGGACGGGCTCTGGGGCGACGCCGACGCGGCGCTGGTGGCGTCCATGCTGCACTTCGGCCGGACGACGATCCCGGAAATAAAAAGCTACGCCGAATCCAAAGGAGTTTGCGTCAGATGGTAATCGCTTCGATCGATATCCAGGGCGGCAAGGTCGTCCAGTTGAAACAGGGTTCCGAGCTGATGCTGGAACGGGACAACCCGGCGGAGCTGGCGGCGGAGTTCGACCGCTACGGCGAGGTGGCGGTAATCGACCTGGACGCCGCCCTGGGCACGGGTTCCAACGACGCCCTGGTCAAGTCCCTGCTGCGCCGGGCGACCTGCCGGGTGGGCGGGGGCATCAGGACCGCGGAGCGCGCCCGGGAACTGGTCAGCCTGGGGGCGCACAAGATCATCGTCGGCTCCACCGCCTTCCGGGCGCCGGGCAAAAAGGGCGCCGGACCTGAGGCGGGCGAGTTCGCCGTCAATACCGCCTTTCTGGCGGAGCTGGTCAAAAAAATCGGCCGGGAGCGGGTCATCGTGGCCGTGGACGCCCGGGACGGCGAAGTGGTGGTGGACGGCTGGCAGACCCGGACCGGGTTGGACCTGTACGCGGCGGCCAAAGCGGTGGAGCCCTTTGCGGGGGAACTGCTGTACACCGGCGTGGAGCGGGAAGGGACGCTGATGGGCATCGACCTGGAAAGCGTCCGCAAGCTTCGTGACACCGCAGCGTGCCTGGTCACCGTCGCCGGCGGTGTGACGAACCTTGGGGAAATCGAAACCATCGCCGCCCTGGGCTGCGACGTCCAGCTGGGTATGGCCCTGTACACGGGCAAAATCAGCTTGGCCGACGCCTTTACCGCTTCCCTGGCCTGGAAAAAGGAAGCCCTGCTGCCGGTCATCGCCCAGGCCGCGGACGGCCAGGTGCTGATGACGGGCTTTGCGGACCGGGAAGCGGTGGCCGCCAGCTTTGCCCGGGGCAACCTGTGCTTCCACAGCCGGAGCCGGGACCGGCTCTGGATGAAGGGCGAATCTTCGGGCAACACCCTGCGCCTCGCGCGGCTGCGGGCGGACTGCGACCGGGACGCCCTGCTGGCCACGGTGGCCCCCGCGGGTCCCACCTGCCACACGGGCAACTGGACCTGCTTCGGCTACCAGCAGGACTATACCTGGGACCGGCTGCAGTCCATCGTGGCCGATCGGCTGCGGAATCCCGCGCCGGGTTCCTACACCGCCACCCTGGACGACGAGCGGGTGCGGGAAAAGGTGATGGAGGAAGCCGGGGAAGTCTGCACCGCCGCCGGGCATGACGAGGTGGTCGGGGAAGTGGCGGACCTGCTGTACTTTACCACCGTGCTGATGACCCGGGCCGGCGTCTCCACTGCGGAAGTGCTGGCCGAACTGGACCGGCGGCACAAGAAATGAGCGCCGGCCCCTACTGGAACGAACGCCTGCGGGCGCTGGATCCCTACGTGCCCGGCGAACAGCCCCGGGACCGGCGCTACGTCAAGCTCAACACCAACGAGAATCCCTACCCGCCGTCCCCCAAAGTGCTGGAAGCCCTGCGGGAGGCGGCGACGGCGGACCTGCGCCTGTATCCGGATCCCGGCGCCCTCGAGCTGCGCCGGGCCATCGCCGACCGTTGCGGCACGGTGCCGGAACGCGTCTTTGCGGGCAACGGTTCGGACGAAGTGCTGGCCTTCGCCTTTGCCGCTTTCTTCGGCAAGCGGTCGGGAAAGCGGGAACTGCTGCTGTTTCCCGACCTGAGCTACAGTTTTTACCCCGTCTACGCCGGGCTCTGGGCGGTGCCCTACAAGCGGATTCCGGTGGCCGAAGATTTTTCCATCCGGGCCGGGGATTACCGGGTGCCCGCGGGGGGGGTGATTTTTCCCAACCCCAACGCGCCCACCGGCCGGGCCCTGTCCCGCTCGGAGGTGCTTTCGGTCGTGGAATTCCACCGCAAGGAACAGAACGTCGTCGTGGTGGACGAAGCCTACGTGGATTTCGGCGCCGAATCGGTGGCCGCAGCCATCGCCGAGTATCCAAACCTGCTGGTGGTACATACCCTGTCCAAGGGCCGCTCCCTGGCGGGGCTGCGGGTGGGCTACGCCCTGGGCCAGGAGGACCTGATCGAAGGGCTCCGGCGGGTCAAGGATTCGTTCAACAGCTATACCCTGGACCGGCTGGCGCTGGCCGGCGCCGCCGCTGCCCTGGCGGACGGCGCCTACTACGACCAGGCCAACCGGCGGGTGACGGCTACCCGGGACCGGGTGGCTGCGGCGCTGGCCGGGCTGGGCTTTGCCGTCCTGCCTTCGGCGGCCAACTTCCTGTTCATCCGCCACCCGGACCATTCGGGAGCGGCGCTGTTCGCCGGCCTGCGGGAGCGGGGCATTCTGGTGCGGCACTTCGACAAGGAGCGCATCCGGGACCACCTGCGGGTGAGCATCGGCACGGACGAAGAAATGGACGCCTTTCTGGCGGCCTGCGGAGCGCTGACGTGAAGATCATCGATGCCGGGGATTTTGACGAGTACTGGCGGACCCTGCCCCGGTCCGCCGACGACGCCGCGGTGGACGCGGCGGTGCGGGAAGTCATCGCCCAGGTCCGCTCCGGCGGGGACGACGCGGTCCGGGCCTGCGCCCGACGCTTCGACAAGTCGTCGCCGTCGGCGCTGGAGCTGCCCCGGGCCGTTCCCGAAGAGGCTCTGGCCGAACTCCGGCGGACCGAGCCGGACCTGGCGGCCGCCCTGTCCCTGGCGGCGGACAACATCCGGCGCTTTGCCGCCCGGCAGAAGGAACCCTTCCGGGACTTTGAATACGAAGCGGAGCCGGGCTTGTTCCTCAGCCAACGGGTCCTTCCGGTGCAGCGGGCGGCGGTCTACGTGCCCGCCGGGCGCTTCCCCCTGGTGTCGACGGTGCTGATGGGGGTGATCCCCGCCAAGGTGGCCGGGGTGGACGAGGTGGTGGTGGCGTCGCCGCCGCTGGCCGACGGTCTGCCGGACCGGCGCATCCTGGCCGCCGCGGCCCTGGCCGGGGCGGACCGGGTGTTCGCCGTCGGCGGCGCCCAGGCCGTCGCGGCCCTGGCGCTGGGCACCGCGACGGTGCCCCGGGCGGACGTGATCGTGGGGCCGGGCAACAAGTACGTGGCCGCCGCCAAACGCCTGCTCTTCGGCGAGGTGGGCATCGACTTCGTGGCCGGGCCGACGGACGTGCTGGTGGTGTCCGACGCCGCCGGGACGGACCGCGCCGCTGCGGACCTGCTGGCGGCGGACCTGCTGGCCCAGGCCGAGCACGACCCGGACGCCCGGGCCCGGGCGCTGGTGGCCGGCCGGGACTTCGCCGAGCTGGTCGCCCGGGCGGTGCAGGATCGCCTGGCCGGGCTGGAAACGGCGGCCATCGCCCGGGCTTCCCTGGAGGCAGGCGGGCTGATCATCGTCTACGACCGGCGGGAAGAGGCGGTGCGCATCGCCGACCGCATCGCTCCGGAACACCTGGAGCTGCACCTGGCCGACGCCGAAGCCTGGGCCGGCGGCTTCCGCAACTACGGCTCCCTTTTTATCGGCAGCCGGGCGGCGGAAGTGCTGGGGGATTATTCCGCGGGCATCAACCACACCCTGCCCACCTCCGGCAGCGCCCGCTATACCGGCGGCCTTTCGGTGCGGCACTTCCTCAAGACCCTGACGGGTCTGCGCTGCGCCCCGGGGGCGGGCTACGAAGCGGCCCGGCTGGCCGCCCAGCGCATCGCCCGGGCGGAAGGCCTGGCCGGCCACGAAGCCGCCGC
>DYPP01000009.1:0-3346 GCA_020719845.1 Treponema denticola
TGAAGAGCGTGCCGATGCCCTTGGCTTCCAGGTCTTTGACCACCGCAAACAGGGAATCGACTTCTTTGCGGGTCAACGCGGTGGTGGGCTCGTCCATGATCAGCAGGCGGACGTCGCCGGTCAACGCCCGGCAGATGGCGACCAGCTGCTGGTCGGCCATGGAAAGTTCCCCCGCCGGCACGTCCAGGGGCAGGTCGACGCCGATTTTGGCCACCGCAGCGGCGGCGGCGCTGCTGATCTTGCGGGGAGAAACGAGGTGCCTGCCCTGGGCGACGATGGTGTTGAAGGCGATATTCTCCGCCACGCTCAGGGTGGGAAACAGGGACGGGTCCTGGTAGATGACCGCGATGCCCTGGTGGATGGCGGCAATGGAAGAATTGTGATGGACCGGGGTCCCGTCGACTTCGATCTGGGCGCCCGCGTCCGGCTGGAGCACGCCGGAAATGATTTTTACCAGCGTGGATTTGCCGGAACCGTTTTCGCCGGCCAGGCAGTGGATCTCGCCCCGGCGGAGGTCGAAATCGACGCCGCTCAGCGCCTGGACGCCGGCAAAACGTTTGCTGATGTTCTTCATCGATAGAAAAAGTTCCGTCATCCTTCCTCCCGGTCGGGGCGTCTTAGGGGTGTCATTCACGCTGTCGCGTTTTTATCTGGGGGCAGGTTACGCGTAAAAAAGGGCTCCCTGCGGGGAGCCCCGATTACCTAGAATCCGAAACTATCCGTATTTTCCGCGGTGATGTCGATCATGGCGTCCACCTTGATCACTTCACCTTCGATGACGACCTTGCCGATGCCGGGAATGTCCATGCCGTTGGTCAGCTTTTTGCCTTCCACCAGCTGTTTGGCGATCCAGGTCATGGCGTAGCCGGCGTCTGCGGGATCCCAGAGGATGCCGTGGTCCAGGGACTTGTCCTTGAGATAGGGGGCCGCATGGCCGGGAAGCACCGTGCCGACGATGGCTACCTTGTCCGTCAGACCCTTCTCTTTCAGCGCCTGGGCCGCTCCGGGCGGTCCAAGGCTACCGAAACCGACGATGCCGCCCAGATCGGGATAGGCTTTCAGCAGTTCCAGCGTTTTTTGCTTGGAAAGTTCCTGGTCTTCGCCGCAGGGAATGCGTTCGGTAACCAGTTCCAGCTCGGGATACTTTTCTTTGGCGTATTTGATGCCCTCATCGGCCCACAGGTTGTGCAGCGGAACGGTCAATCCGCCGACGAAGATGGCGTATTTGCCCTTGGGGCCCATGTGCTTGACCAGCATGTCCCAGTGGTGTTGGCCGAACTTGACGTTGTCGATCAACTCCAGGTCGTAGTCCTTGCCCTTCTGGTCCGGCGACTCGTGGGTGACGATGATGATGCCCTGCTGCCGGGCGCGGTTGAACACCGGTTCCAGCGCCTTGGCGTCGTTCGGGGTGACGCAGATGGCCTTGACGCCCTTGCTGATCAGGTCTTCCACCATCTTGACCTGCTGCGCCGGGTCGGCGTCCGCGGGCCCTACCTGGTACGCGTTGACCCCCAGGTCCTGGGCAGCTTTCTTGACGCCCACTTCCATGCGGTTGAACCACGGGATGCCCGTGATCTTTACCACCGTCGCGATTTCCATGACGCCGTCGTCCTTCTTTCCGCTGTCCTTCGATCCTGCCGCAAACAGGAAGGTCGTGGACAGGGAGAGGAAGATCAGGGTCGCCAGGAACCGGGTCGAAGCTCGATTCGAGTTTTTCAACCTTCTACCTCCTTGATCAGAACTATCTTGATACCTATGGTAACCACCAGCTCAATGCCACCGCCGACTATCGATTTGGTATCCGGCAAGCACAATTAATGTTGTATTTATAACATTAATAGTTTATACTCTAACATCGTGGTAGGTATCTGTCAATGAAAATTTTTGGTAAAATCACACCGTAATGAACCGCAAAGAAGAACGGACACTCCGTATCCTGGATATCCTCAAAGAGGAAGGTTCGGCGGAGATAACCGAATTGGCCCAGAAGCTTTCGGTCACCAGCATGACCGTGCGTCGGGACCTGGCGGATCTGGCCGGGGACGGGTTGGTGCGCGTCTACCATGGGGTCGCCGTGCCGGTGCGGCCCCGGGACGCTTTCAGCCACGATTACCGGCTTTCCCAGGCGGAAGCGCAGAACGTGGAAGAAAAGACGCGGATTGCCCGCAAGGCCGCATCCCTGGTGGAAGCGGGGGACATCCTGATCATCGACGCGGGGTCCACGGCGGCGCTGACCGCCGGGTTCATTCCCAAGGAGATGCCGGTAAAAATCATCTGCTTCAGCCTCAATGTGTTCCTGCGTTCCCTGGGCAAAAAAAACACCGACGTCATTCTGGCCGGGGGCTTGTACCACGATACGTCCCGGGTGTTCGAGAGCACCGAAAGCATCGAACTGATCAAACGTTACCGGGCGACCAAGGCTTTCATCTCCGCCAGCGGGGTGCGGGAAGACCTGGGCGTGACCTGTTCCAACCCCTTCGAGATCGCCATTAAGAAGGCGGCGCTGCAGTCCAGCCTGCAGAAAATCCTCATCTCCGACGCTTCCAAGTTCGGCAAGATCACGTCCTGTTTCTTTGCCGGGCTGGAAGAATTCGATACGGTGATCACCGATTCGTCCATCTCCGAATCGTCCCTGGAGTGGATGCGCCGCAAGTCGATCCGGGTTGAGGTGGTCTAACCTCCCCCCTACACCGGAAACTCCAGTTCGACCCGCAGGCCCTTGCTGCCGTCCATGCGCAGCGTGCCGCCCAGCTGGTCGCTGAGCGCCTGGATCAGGGTGCAGCCGAAGCCGGTTTGCTTTTCCGGATGGGTCGACGGGGCATAGCCGACGCCGTCGTCGGCCACCACGCAGCGGATTTTTTCCCCCACCTTGACGATTTCAATGGTAATTTTCCCCGAATCACGGCGGGCAAAGGCGTACTTCATGGAATTGGTCAAAATTTCGTTGAGAATGATGCCCAGATTGATCAGCTGTTTGGCGCCGAGGACGATGTCCGCCACCCGGATGTCCAGCTTGATGCGGTCCGAATCGGGAAAATCGGCGATGATCCGGGGCGCCAGGTCGGGAATGTAGTCGGCTAAGGAGACGGTGTTGTAGTTGTCGGACGTAAAAAGTTTGTTGTAGAGGACGGCCATGCTGTAGACCCGGCTCGAGGCTTCCCGCAGGGCGTCGCCGCACCTGGTATCCTGCAGGTTGTCGGCTTGCAGGGACAAAAGGCTCCGGACGGTGGCAAGGTTGTTCTTGATCCGGTGGTGGACCTCCCGCAGCAGAAGGTCCTTTTCTTTCAACAGCGCCGCAACGCGCTGCTCCGCAGCCTTGCGTTCGGTGATGTCCGTGTGGGTACCC
>DYPP01000009.1:3446-29431 GCA_020719845.1 Treponema denticola
GCGTAAAGCGTTCTTCACTCTTTTTGAGGGCTTCCAGGGCTTCCATGCGGTCGTCGACGTCGTCCAGCAGGGAAATGATCTCCCCCGAGGGCAGCCGGGCTATCCGGTATTCCCGCCAGCGGGTGCGCCGGCCGTCGTTGAAGCGGAAGGGCGGAATGTAGGCGGGTTCCCCGGTCCGCCACACCCGGCGGAAGATAGCCGGAATCTCCGTCGCCGCGAACTGGGGATACAGCCGGAGCAGGCGGGAACCGATGGCGGTTTCGCCGGCGATGCCGGTGATGGTTTCCGCCGCGGCGTTGAAGGTCTTGTAGACAAAGTCCGCACCGTCGTCGACCACTTCAAAGACCGCGACGCCCGTCGGCAGGTGTTCGAACAGGGCGCCCAGACGTTCTGCGCTGCGCTGCAGCCGGCGGTGCGTCTCGGACAAGCGCAGGGCGGTGCGCAAGACGGACTCCAGAATGGCCGGGGGCGCGTTCCGGCTGACGACACCGTAATGGTCGAGGTCCCGGACCGAGTCCAGCTGATCCGGTTCGTTCGGATCGCTCAGAAAGACCATGGGCAGCGGGTGGTGGGCTAAAATACGGCGCGTGGCGTCCAACCCCTGCCGGCATTCCGCCAGGCCCAGGCTGACCAGCACCAGGTCGACGGGCGCGCCGGACCGCAAAAAAGCCTCGGCTTGATCGGACGACTCTGTCGCCGTCACCCCATAGCCCAAATCGGCCAGCAAGGCTTGGTACGATGCGGCGCTGGGGAGGTCGCACTCTACGAACAGGATATTTTTAGTTGCCACGGTTTCCACGGGGGCCTCCGTCTGATCCGAGTATACACCAAATATCTGGTTTTTTAGTGAAATCTCAAAAAAACGTTGTGACCGGTACGCGTGATGTTTATTGCATCCCGATATCGCTCTGACGTCCTTCTCTTGTTTGCTCCATTCATAAGTGGTAAATATAATGCATCAATTAAGGTGTAATGTGTATTATTATGTGGTATCATGTGATTTTATGTTGACAGATTACAATTCTGGTTTTACACTTGCTGAAACAAGACCTGGAGTTTGGGGGAAATAATGGTAGAGCTTTTAACCTTTGTGTACCTGGATAGATTGCAGCCCCAGTTTACCGCCTTTGTATCCACCGTGGCCAAAGGGTATCTGCCCCTTTCCGGGCAGGCCTCGCTCTGGGTTGAGATAAAACCGGGTATGGATATTAACCGACTAGCTGATGTGGCCCTTAAATCCAACCAAGTTCAGCCGGGTATCATGATTGTGGAACGCGCGGCGGGTGTGCTGGAGCTCCATGGGGATGATCAGGGTGCGGTACGGGAAGCGGGGAATGTCATATTGGCGAGTCTTGGCATGAAGCTGGAAGACCGGCTTCAGCCCCGATTGGTAGGATTGGAGACAATCAAGAATATAACTGATTTTCAATGTCAGCTGATCAATAGAATGCGTCATGGCAACATGATACTTCCGGGGGAAACCCTTCTTACGGTGGAAACGCATCCTGCTTCTTATGCCTCGTTTGTAGCCAATGAGATCGAGAAGTCCGCCCGGATCAACATCGTAGAGGTGAGCGCCATCGGAGCTTTTGGTCGGGTCTATATCGGTGGTCCTGAATCGGAAGTAATGGAAGCCCGATTCGCGGCGGAGCGGGCTATCGCTTCCATAGAGGGCAAACCTAATAAAGGATGACGCGCTGCCCGAGCGGGTAGACAAAGGGTTCGGGTTTGAGGTGCGTAGTTCAAACGCCCCATAAGGGGCCCGGGTTGCCGGTGCCTGATTGCTGTTCGATGGAGGAAGGATATGTCGGCGGATGCGTTGGGAATGATTGAGGCTCAAGGTTTTACGGCAATCGTCGAGGCGGCGGACGCCATGGTCAAAGCCGCCAAGGTTGATCTGGTCGGTTATGAGAAAACGGGGGGAGGCTACGTAACCGCCATTGTCAGGGGCGATGTGGCCGCCGTAAAGGCTGCCACCGAAGCGGGCGCCAAAAGCGCGGAACGGGTTGGTCGATTGATCAGCGTTCATGTGATACCGCGCCCCCACGATGCGGTAGATCAAATTCTCCCCTTGGGGCGACAGGGTTCCGGAACGACCAAGACCGGAAAGGTTTGACAGGCGGGGTTTGTATGTTCTTAGCGCGCGTTACGGGTACCGTGGTAGCCACTCAGAAAGAACCCTCCATGGTGGGATCCCGGCTTTTTGTTTTGGAGAAACTGGATGATGCCTTGGGTTCTTTGGGGGATTATGTCGTGGCTGTGGACGCTGTAGGCTCCGGTGAGGGTGAAGTGGTTCTGTACGCGGCGGGATCTTCGGCTCGACAGACACGGGAAACCAAAGATCGGCCGGCGGACGCGGTAATCATGGCTATAGTAGATTCCATTACCCTGGGGGGCAAGACGGTCTACGTCAAGTAGGGGTATCCTTATGCTGCTTTATGAACATTATGCCAATAAAATAGTCGACCAGGCGGTACCCCGGACGCAGGTTTCCGCCGCAAGCATCCCGGCGATGGAGAAACCAAGGGATTCATCTTGGCAACGGAGTAGCGCTGTGCCGTCTCCGGCGACTTCTGTGGCGGGGGGGCAAGCTTCGGGTGTATTCGACTCGGTGGACCGGGCGGTTGAAGCCGCTCTTGAAGCTTCCCGGAAGCTTGCCAGGTTTCCCCTGAGCAAGCGGGGCTTCATCATCGGCCAAATGCGCAAAATAATTCTGGATAATCTGGAATTTATTGCGCGTTTGGCTTATGAGGAAACCAAGATGGGCCGGGTGGAGGATAAGATAAGTAAAAATCGCCTGGTGGCGGAAAAGACACCAGGTATTGAAGCGTTGACCACCACCGCTTTTTCAGGCGATGCTGGGCTGGCGTTGGAAGAATTTGCGCCCTTCGGAGTCATCGGAGCCATCATTCCGTCCACGAATCCTACCGAGACCGTCATAAACAATGGGATCAGCATGTTTGCCGCCGGCAACGCGGTGGTGTTCAATCCTCATCCCAACGCGACGGTCTGCTCGCTGGTCGTGATGAGCATGCTCAACCAGGTAATCATTGAAAACGGCGGTCCGGAAAATTGTTTTGTCGGTATAGCCAAGCCTACCATCGAGACCGCCGAAGCGATCATGCATCACCCCAAGATTCCTTTTTTGGCGGTTACCGGCGCCGAGGGGGTGGTCCGTGCGGCGATGAAGAGCGGTAAGCGGGTAGCGGCCGCTGGTCCCGGCAATCCCCCGGCGGTGGTGGATGAGACCGCGGATATCCAGAAAGCCGCCCGGGACATCGTGCTGGGGGGATCTCTGGACAACGGCATCATCTGCATTGCCGAGAAGGTGACCGTAGTGGTGGATCGGGTAGCGGAAGAATTGGTTCTGGCCATGGAAAAGCAGGGTTGCTATCGTGCTTCCGCCAACCAGATCCGGCTTCTGGAAGGGGAACTTTTTGCCCAGGAGCCCCAACCGGAACAACATACACCGGTAAAAAGGGATTATGTGGGACGGGATGCCCGCCTGATTCTTGAAAGCATCGGTACCCGGGTTGATACGGACCCCCGGCTTATACTTTGCGAAGTCCCTCCTGAACATCCCATGGCCTGGACTGAAATGCTCATGCCCGTAATGCCCATCGTGCGCATGCCGAATGTGGACGCGGCTATCGACTATGCGGTCCGGGTTGAACGGGGCAATCGGCACACGGCCACCATGCATTCCAGGAACATCGACAAGCTTATGGAAATGGGGCGCCGCATGGACTGTTCCATTTTCATCAAGAACGGACCCAGTTTTGCGGGCTTGGGTTTGGAAGGGGAGGGGCCTACGTCTTTTACCATCGCCTCGCCTACCGGGGATGGCCTCACCAACGCGCGCACATTTTGCCGTATCAGGCGTTGCACCCTTTCGGGCAACTATAATTTTCTATAGGGGCTGGGTGTGGGCTTATATCGACTGGATCTGGACGAATTGCCCGAAACGCTCGGGGCGCTGGAGCTTACCAGTGTTGCTGTCGGCTATGAAGCCGCGGACAAAATGTTGAAGAAGGCTCCGGTGCGCTTGTTGGATGCACGACCGTATTCGCCGGGGAAATTTCTCATTTTAATCACCGGTGGGGTTGCCGCGGTGGAAGAAGCGTTGACGGAAGGTATCAAGTACGCAGGGGCCTCTTTGTTCGATCGACTTATGATCACGCAACTCGAACCGGCCGTAGTACACGCCATCAACCGAAGCGCTCCCGTACAACTCGGTGAAAGCCTGGGGATCATTGAGACTTTTTCCGCCGTTTCGGCAATCGACGCGGCGAATGAAGCGGTAAAATTGGTGGATATGCAGCTGGAGAGCGTGAATCTGCTCCAAGGGTTGGGGGGTAAAGCCTACGCGGTACTGACGGGCCGTCTGTCGGATGTGGAATCCGCCTTGCAGATGGCTATGGTGCGAATTCCCGCAGATATGATGGTACAGTGTCGTTTGATCAGCCAGGTTTCCGCGGAGTTGTTGCCATTCTTGCCGGGGAGGGATAACCATGTTTTTAGCTAGGGTTTTGGGTAACCTGACCGCCTCGGTACTGGTGGACGGTATGCAGGGTGTTCCGTTGCTGCTGGTGCGGGCAGAAAAGGTCAATGGAAGCTTGACCGGACCCTTGTTGGTCGCGGCGGATAGCACCTATCAAGCCGGAACGGGCCAGTTGGTTTACCTGGTTGATGGCAGAGAGGCAGGGTTTCCCCTTCCGGTCGACACGGTACCGGCAGATATCACTATTGTGGGGCTCGTTGATGCGGTTGACGCGGAGAGGGCAGCTCCATGAACCTGGGGAGGGTAGTAGCTACGGTAACCTCTACGGTGAAGCACCCGGCGTATAAGGGTCGAACTCTGATGGTGGTAGCCCTGTGCAAACCTGATGGAGAATCGACCGGGAAAGAAGTCCTGGCGGTTGATACTGTAGGGGCTGGTTTAGGCGACCAGGTGATTGTACTGAAAGAAGGAAATTCCGCCGCTGCCATACTCAAAGAAATAAAACCGCCGCTGCAGGAACTGATCGTGGCTGTGGTGGATCAAATAAGCTTACAAGGAGCCGGCAATGTTTCCCGATGAAATGGAAGCCCGTAAAACGATGGTTCATTTTAGTCATAAAACCCAAGCCCATGGTTTTGTGTCGGTTACTGATGGCAACTTATCGATAAGGTTGGACGAAAAACATATACTCATAACTCCTTCAAGCTTTAGAAAGGAGGATATGACCATCGAAGCTCCCGTCATCATCGATATGGAAGGGAACCTGGTGCAAGGCGCAAAAAAACCTTCAACGGAATACAAGGTACATCTGGAGGCTTACCGGCAACGACCGGATGTAAAGGCCGTGATCCACGCTCATCCTCCGCGTACCATCGCGTTTTCCCTGACCGATTCACCATTCGATACGTGCATTCTCCCCGAAGTGGTGGTGGTTCTCGGCAATGTTCCCATCGCTCCTTATGCCGCGCCCAGTACGGATGCCTTGCCGGAGTCCATGCGGGATCTGATCAAGGAGAGCGATGCCGTCATCTTGGCCAGGCATGGGACGGTTACCGTGGGCGCCACCCTCGAAGAAGCGTTCAACAAGTTGGAAAAACTGGAGCACAATGCGGAAATTCTCATCTATTCGCATATATTGGGGGGGGCAAAACCATTTTCCGCCTCCGAGTTGGTTGCCTTGAATGATTTGCGAAGTTTCTACGGGGTCACTACCAAGGCGAAAACCTGTGCTGTGTCCGGAGTATCGGCACCTGCCGCGCCGCCATTCAATAAGGTGGCCGACGCAGTGCCGCCGGGGACCTGGACGCCGACCGACCCGGAAGTATTTACCAGAAAATATGCTTCTCCCGCATCGCCGCAGGAAGAATCCCAGGCTCCCACTTACCATAGCCGCAAAGAAGCTGAACTGAACGCCTTGGTAGGTGAAATTACCGCCAGGGTACAGAAAAGGACCTAGAGAGGAGGTAACTGATGGAATACTATACACTGGACGAGAAAACCGCGCTGGCATACGCACGGGAGAAGATCACCGTTTTCGAACCCAATGCCCGATTGGAATCCAGGGAGATCGGAGATGGCAACCTCAATCTGGTGTTCCGGATTGTAGAGCAGGGAGGATCCGGAAAAAGCGTAATCATCAAGCAGTCCCTGCCCTACGCCCGGATTGACAGAAGTATCGTAGCTCCCCTGGAAAGGGCGCGGATAGAGAGTGAAATGCTCATTCTCCATCATAAAAACGCTCCAGGACTCTCCCCAAAGATATATTCCTACGACCGGGATATGTACGCCATCATCATGGAGGACTTGTCGGATCATATTGTATTGCGCCGGGGATTGATCAAGGGTATCGTGTATCCTAAATTGGCGGAACATTTGGGTGAATTTCTGGCTCGGTCCCTTTTCTTTACCTCCGATATGGGGATGAACCCGTTGGAGAAGAAGGTCCTGCAGAAAGATTTCATCAATCCGGAGCTCTGTAAAATTACGGAAGATCTGGTATTCTCCAACCCTTACTTCAACGCGGACAACAACAAGATTGACCCGGAAATCCGAAGCCGCGCGGAACAGAACTGGATTGACGGGGAATTGAAGCGGGAAGTGGCGATATTGAAAGAAAAGTTCATGACCCACACGCAAGCTTTGGTGCATGGGGATCTGCATACGGGAAGCATTTTTGTGACTACCGAGTCCACCAAGATTTTTGACCCTGAATTTGCTTTTTTCGGACCGATGGGGTTTGACATTGGAGCTGTTTTGGGTAATCTGATCCTGAATTATGTATCCCAGGAATATCATATCCGGGATGCCGCCGCCCGGATTGCCTACCGGAATTACCTGTTGGAAACTTTCCGTGGTGTGTGGCGGGTCTTCTCCTCCAAGTTCAGGGACTTGTGGACGACTCTGGTGACGACTCCGATGGAAAGCAATCCTCTTTACCTTGAGGACTACATGCGCCGCGTTTTTGCGGATGCTGTCGGATTTGCGGGAGCCAAGATGACCCGACGGATCGTAGGACTGGCCCAGGTGATGGATATCCGGTCCATAGAGGATGCGGAGATGCGGGCCCGGGCGCAGATTTCTGTTCTGGACATTGCCCGGGAATTCATAATCCGCCGCGAAACGTACAAATCTATAGAGGAAGTACTGGAAACGGTAAGGCGATACCCGGTGTAAGGAGTATGCAGTGCTCGCGATCGAACGCCGACAGGCCATTTTTGAACTATTGAAGGAAGCGGGCAGCGTCCAGGTTACCGAATTGTCAGCACGATTCGAGGTAAGCGAAGAGACCATCCGCAGGGACCTGACCAAAATGGAAAATAGCGGTCTGTTGTATAAAACCTATGGTGGCGCGTTCATCAACGCGGGCATGCACCGGGAGGTTCCGGTGAGCATGCGGGAGCATACCTACGTGGAGGGAAAGAATATTATCGGTTTGCTCGCCGCGCAGCTGATCAACAACGGGGATACGATTTTTTTGGACGCCAGCACCACAGCAGTCCATATCGCGGAAAATATCCTTGACAAAAAAAACGTAATCGTGATCACCAACGCGCTCAAGGTGGCGGAAACTTTGGCCCCCGCCGCAGGGCTCAAGGTTATCTGCACGGGGGGAACCCTCCGCGCCAGCTCCCTGACCACGGTGGGCAAGGCAGCGGAAGAGGCTATCGCTACCTACTTTGCCGATAAGGCTTTTATTTGTTGCGACGGAATCCATCGGGTGCATGGGGTAACCGACGCCAATGAGAAAGAAGCGGAGATCCGCAAGCAGATGATGCGCCAGGCAGACAGCTCCGTACTGGTTGTGGACGCCACCAAGTTCGACAAGACATCCTTTGTGCATATGGCCGATTTTTCCAAATTTGACCTGCTGTTGACTGATAAGGAAATGTCCGCCGAATGGATTGCCACCCTCCGAGAGTACGATGTGGATTATCGTTCTGGAATAGATACCCTCAAGCTTGCCTGAGGGTATTCTTCACGGGTTGCCTGATCGTTCTCTGGATTCCATTGAAACCGTAGACTTGGTGCGATTTAGATAAGAAGAAACTCTTTAATAATGTTCATCGAATACCACAAAAACAGGCAAAAAACAAAAATAATATTTGACATATACCGAAAGTCATAGTAACATACCTGATAATCAGTCATGAAACAACATGATCTGAGTCTTATTTAGGGAGGAAAGCATGAAGAAGATCGTAATCGCCCTTTCTCTGATTGCCGTTGCAGCGGGGTTGGCTTTTGCCGCCGGGGAGCAACAGGCAAAAGGGAGCAACGTCACCAAGCTGGCGGGGGCTCCGGCTCCGTTCGACGGAAGCGCGAAAAAACAGCTTCACATTGCCCATATAAGCTATCTGCAGGAAGGTGAGTTTATGCAGATGTACCGGGCCGGGGTCGAGAAGCAGGCTGCGGCTTTGGGCATGAAGGTAACGCTTCTCGGGCGCCACACCGACGCGCAGTCCCAGGCCAACGCGGTGAGTCAGGCTATCAACATGAAGGTCGACGGAATCGTCATCCAGCACGGCTTGACCGAGACCATGGTCGGTCCGGCGCAGCAGGCCTTGGACGCGGGGATCCCGGTGGTCGCCTTCGACGTGGATCTGCAGAACGCGAAAATCCCGCAGATTGCCCAGAACGATCCGCAGCATGGCGCCAATGCCATCAACGCCATCATCAAGGATTTCAACGGCAAGGTGGACATGGGATACGTTCGGGTGGCGGGCATCCTTCCTTTGGACAAACGGGATGGGACCATACAAACCGCTCTCAAGTCAAACCCCGGAGTACGGGTCGTGGCGCAGACCGGTACTTTGGAATCGCCTATCGCCGTTAAGAACGCCGACCAGGCAACCGCAGTTTTCCGGGCCAATCCTTCCATCGGCGCCTATCTGGCTCCCTATGATGAATTTGCCAAAGGCATCGTCCTGGCTCTGGAAGAATTGGGAATGGCAAGCAAGGTAAAGGTTTACAGCATCGATATTTCGACTCAGGATATCGAACTGATGACCAAGCCCGGAAGTGCCTGGGTCATGACGAGCGCGGTCAACCCTTCAGAGATGGGCGCGGCTTCGGTTCGGGCCTTGGCTCAGTCCATGGCGGGAGAAAAGGTTCCCCACGATATCCTGGTGGAACCGATGACGTTCACCTCGGAAATGCTCATCAATTCCAAGGTCAAGAACATGGAAGAACTTATGGCGGCATTCCCTGCCTTCTCCACCTCCAATGCGGCTCGTTCACCCTGGATGCCCAAGTAACTCTAAATCATCCAAAGGACGGTGCGGCCAGCGGCTGACCGTCCTTCCCATCAATACCCGGTCGGGAAATTGTTTCCCGCCGGGTCCTTCTGGACTTCGACAGTCCTTGAAAACCCCTGGAGTTTATGTAATGGCAGCGATTGATGATGTAAAGAGTATCATCTGGAAAGACCAACGTCTCTTCATATTGGATCAAACGTTGCTTCCGGTAGATGTTCTCATGGAAGAACAAACCTCGGTTGGGCAAATTTGGGATTCGATCAAGCGGTTGAAGGTTCGTGGCGCGCCGGCGATCGGTGTTGCGGGCGCTTATGGGCTTGTGATCAGCATGCGGGGGAAGGGAAACTTAAACCGGGAAGCCTTCCTGTCCGAATTGAAAAAAAATGCGTCATATCTGGATAGTTCCCGTCCAACGGCGGTCAATTTGAATTGGGCTCTCAAACGGGTGACCAGTATCGTGGAAAAGAGCGATGCGACCAGCGGGGATGCACTTTATGAAATAGCGGTATCGGCGGCGGAGGATATCCATCAGGAAGATATCCGGCTATGCCGGAAAATCGGCGATTTTGGGGTGGATCTGATTAAAGACGGTATGGGTATCCTGACCCACTGCAACGCCGGCCGTCTGGCTACCGCAGACTATGGAACCGCCACGGCTCCCATGTACCTTGCCCATGAACGAGGTATCCGTTTTAGTGTGTATTCAGACGAGAGTAGACCCCTCCTGCAGGGTTCTCGACTGACTGCCTGGGAGCTGCAGCAGGCGGGTATCGATGTGTATACCATTACCGATAACATGGCCGCTTTTGTCATGTCCAAGGGCTTGGTGCAGTTGGTGATCGTCGGCGCGGATCGGGTGGCAGCCAACGGGGATACGGCCAACAAGATCGGTACGATGGGGGTAGCCATCCTGGCTGAACATTTCCACATTCCCTTCTATGTTGCCTGTCCCAATTCTACCATCGATCTGGCTACAGCCACGGGAAGCGATATCCACATCGAGGAAAGGGATAGTCAGGAAGTAACCAGTTTTGGATTGCGACGTACCGCTCCGGAAGGGATTAAGGTGCGCAACCCCGCGTTCGATGTTACCCCAAATGAATTGATCACCGGAATAATTACCGACCGTGGTATAATACGACCGCCCTACAGCAAGAATTTGCTTGAAGCTTTTGGTGCATGAGAAGAGGGAGGATGGTGGTGTGTCGAAAACAGCCGCATTGATCGAGGTACGGGACATCGGGAAATCCTTTGGGGCTACCCGCGCTCTGGACCAGGTTTCCGTCGAGTTTCTCCCAGGGGAAATCATGGCGATGGTGGGAGCCAACGGAGCGGGCAAGTCCACCTTGATAAAAATAATCTGCGGATACTATGCCGATTACGAGGGCAGCATACTGGTTGAGGGGAAGGAAGTTAAGTTCACCAGCCCCAAGGAAGCCTCGGATAATGGCATAGCGACGGTGCACCAGATCATCAACCAGGGCGTGGTGCAGAATATGGCGGTTTATGAAAACCTGACTTTGGCGGAACTACTTCGGCCGGGGCAATCGGTTTTCTACAATAAAGAACACTTGAAAAAGAGAGCGCGGGAAGTTGCATCCACCATGGGCCTGAAAATAAATCTGGATGCCATGGTGGTGGATCTGACCCAGTCGGAACGGCAGGAAATAGCCATTGCGCGCGCTTTGGCTTCCAATCCCCGGCTTCTTATTCTGGATGAGCCGACATCTTCATTGTCGGAAAAGGAAACGGAACGGCTTTTTGCGACTTTGGAGCGGTTGAAGGGAACCGGGGTTTCCATTCTCTATGTTTCGCACCGGCTTCACGAGATCAGCCGGCTGGCGGATCGGGTTACGGTCATACGGGACGGAAAATTGGCGGGAAGCCTTAAAAAACCCTTCCTGGTTAAAGAGATGGTCACCGCAATGGTGGGTGAACTGCCAAAGCCCCGGGATAAAGGAGCTATACGCCGGGTGGAGCGCAGGGGCGCTCCCCAGCTGGCAATAAAGGACTTGGTGGTGGATCCTGGCAAGCCTCCGGTCAGCTTTACCATAGGCAAGGGGGAGATCATCGGTCTGACGGGTCTCATCGGGGCGGGGAAGAGCGAGTTGGCGCAGGTCCTTTTTGGAATGCGGATTCCTGTCTCTGGGGAAATAGTTCTGGATGGAAAACAGTACTTGTCTCTTTCGATATCCGACGCGGTCAAGCAGGGAGTTTTTTACGTTCCCGAAGACAGGTCCAACAATGCGGTGGTTCCGCTCTTCAACTTGCGGCAGAACATGACCCTTCCCTTTTTACGTTTTTTTTCCCGCATGGGGATTATGAGGGTGCGGTATGAGCAGCTCAAAGCTCAGGAAATGATTCATTCCATGGGGATCAAATGCGACGGGGAAGACGCGGATATCGATAGTCTTTCCGGTGGAAATCAGCAAAAAACAATAGTTGCCCGCTGGTTGCTGGAACCCTATAAGCTGTTGATCCTCGATGAACCCTTTCAAGGTGTCGATATTAAATCCAGACACGACATGGCAGAATACATACGGAAAAATATCGGCGATAAAGCGGCTCTCATAATCGCCACCGACCTGGATGAAGTTATGGAAGTGGCGGACCGGATTCTAGTCCTGAACAATGGCGCGCTTGTGGGTGAACAGGACAATTCCGGACTGAACAGGGATTTATTATTACATTGGATTTCCCAGGAGCATGAAGCACCGGGGATGGAGGAGCGGTATGAGTAACGGAAAACCCCAAGCGTCGGAAGGGTTGATGCAGGCTGCGGAAGGGGTGGGCAAACCTGTTCACCGGGGCGAAAAATTCAAGGCTCTGGCTATCCGCTATGGTTTTTTGGTAGTCATGGCAGCCCTCTTTCTCTTCTTTGGGCTGGTTTATCCCGTGTTCTGGAACCCCGCCAATCTTTTCTCCATCCTGTTGGCATCCACGGTGTATGGGATTTTGGCTCTAGGGGTCACCTTCCCGTTGGTGATCGAAGGTACGGACCTTTCCATCGGTTCCGTGGCTGCCCTATCGGTGATGATTTCCGCTTATATGATGGTGGTTATGCAGGCTAATGGGTTTATAACCATCCTGGTCTGTCTCGGTTTGGGGGCTTTGATCGGACTCATCAACGGGCTGCTTATCGTCAAGGTGCGGATCCCGGATATTTTGGCTACATTGGGGACCATGTTTTTGGTGCAGGGACTTCAGCTCATTCCTTCCGGGGGCCGATCCATCGGCAAGGGCGCGGTGCTGGAAGGCGGGGTGACCGCCAAGGGTTATTTTGCGGACTATTTCCTTTGGTTAGGTCAGGGCAGGGTTTTCAGCGTCGTTCCGGTAGCAGTGGTAATCATGATTCTCGTAGCCGTATTCGTGTTCATCATACTGTCATTGACCCGTTGGGGACGGGTTTTCTACGCCATAGGCAGCAACGCCCAGGCAGCCAGGTTGGTCGGAGCCAAGGTCGATACCTTCAGGGTGTTGGCGTACGTTGCTTCGGGCACTATTGCGGCTTTGGGGGGAATTGTATTGGCCGCCCGCGTTGGTCGGGGAGATGTGCAGAGCGGCGGAACTCTTTTGCTGGACGCGCTTGGATCGGCGCTTATTGGTTACGCTGTTCTGGGAGTACGACGCCCAAATCCCTTCGGGACTATTGTAGGCGCCATATTCGTGGGTATGTTGTTGAATGGGCTCTCCATGCTCAACATGCCCTACTATATCCAGGATTTTGTGAAGGGCGTTGTGCTGGTGGCGGCGCTTTCATTTACCTTCGGGCTCTCCAAGAAACGGATGTAGGGAATATACTTGCTCCCTTGGTGCGATCAAGCCTTGCATGGGCTTGCGTCACTGAAATCAGGTTGGACTTGGCTGACCGGTACCGACCTGGGAAAGGTCCGGACTCAATGTTCCGCGAACAGGGACGTGCTGACGTATTTTTCGGCGCGGTCAGGGAAAATGACGGCGATGCGTCCCTTCTGTATTTTTTTGATCAGTTCCCGCGCGGCGACCAGCACGGCGCCGCTGCTCATGCCCACCGAGATGCCCTCCCGGCGCATCACCCCGCGGGCGGCGGAAAAAGCGTCTTCCGATTCCACCATCACCCGCTCATCGATCAGGGATTCGTCATAGATCGACGGGACCAGGGCTTCCTCAAAGTTCTTGAGTCCCTGGATGTAGTGGCCCTTTTCCGGATGGGCTTCCACGATCCGGATGGCCGGGTCCAGGTCCTTGAAACGCCTGCCCACCCCCATGATGGTGCCGGAGGTCCCGATGGCGGAGATGAAATAGTCGATTCGGCCATCCATCTGGGCCCAGATCTCTTCCGCCGTGGTGCGGTAGTGGGCAAGCTTGTTGAATTCGTTGGAGAATTGATCTGGGCTGAAGAACACGTCGCCCTGATCCGCCACCAATTCCCGGACCCGCATGATCGCCCCGTCGGTCCCCCGGGAACCATCGGTCAACTCGACTTCGGCGCCGTAGGCTTTGATGATCCGCTGCCGTTCAACCGATACGGCGCTGCTCATCACTACCCGCACCCGGTAGCCCTTGACCGCGCCGATCATCGCCAGGGCGATTCCGGTGTTGCCCGACGAGGCTTCCACGATTACCTTGTCCCGGGTCAAAGTCCCCGCTGCTTCGCCCTGCTCGATCATGGCCAGGGAGATCCGGTCCTTGATGGATCCCCCGGGATTCTGGCCTTCCAGCTTGGCGTATATTTCAACCCCGTTTCGGTCGTATTCCGGTTTTACCCTGATCATCGGGGTATGTCCGATCATATCCAGCACGTTGCTGTACCTGGGTAGCTCCTTATCCATTGTCGTGGTCCCCCGATATCCGTATATTCCGGTTCCATTATGAGTCCGGTCTAAAAACCGGTTGTTTTTAGACCGGGCTCTTTATTGGTACAAATCTAAAAACTGATGTTTTTAAATTTGACTCATTATACAAAAATTGTCTGGATCAGGTTAACCGGGGTCTGACCTTATGGGTCGATTTTGTACGGATGATCGTGCTAAAATCTCCAATTAATATAATAAATGTGATACACTGGCTGAAGGAGCGTTCTATATGGCGGATACCGAAGATCAGATCGCGGCTATGGGTGAAAAATTGGACGCTTTGACCCGGGACTTCCGGTCGCGTCTGTGGCGTATGGCAATGGAAGCGGACCTTTCTGCGGATTTTCTGCTGGAGCAGCTGGGTTCCAACCGGGAAAACCTGGCGGCCTACGAGTCCGGCGAGGAGGAATTGAAGACGCTGGCCCTCCGGGCGGAGCAGATCACCACCCACGTGGACCGTTCCTCCGCCGAACTGGACCGGTCCCGGGCGACGTCGTTGCAGGCCTCCGCCGGGATTCAGGAGATATTGCGTCTCTACGGCGAAATCGACGGTCTTTTCGGAAACCTGCTGCGCGTGTTCGGCCAGGTGCGGGATTCCACCGCCAAGATCGCGGAAAGCATCAAGGAAATCGAGGATATCGCCGAACGGACCAACCTGCTGTCCCTGAACGCGGCCATCGAAGCGGCCCGGGCGGGGGAAAAGGGCCGGGGGTTCAAGGTGGTGGCGGGGGAAGTCAAAAGCCTGGCCGAACGGAGCCGGAGCCTGACCGAGGTGGTCTGGAAGGACCTGGGCGCGCTCAAAACCGGCATCCAGCAGACCGATGGTACGCTGAAAGACTACGAATCCGGCAAGTCGCGCCTGTCCGAACGGATCGACCGGGCCCGGAGCGACCAGGAAGCGTCCCGGGAAGCCCTGGCGGCCACGATGAGCCACGTTTCGGCCATCGCGGAAGAACTACGCGGCCTTTCGGCCAGCGGCCGGCTCGTGGCCGAGCACCAGTCCCGGCTGGGGGTGTCCATCGGGAGACTGTCGGAAAGTTCGAAGTACATAGAAGAAAACGTCGTCCGGCAAAGGGAAGTCACCCACGGCATGGCGGCGGTGGAAGCCGCGCTGTTGAGTTTGAACCGGACCGGCATCGACACGGCGGAGGCCGACTCGGTGCTCCGCATCGGCCACGACGCGGCGTATCCGCCCTGGGTTTCGATCGGCAGGCAGGGTTCGGAAGGCTATTCGGTGGATATCCTGCGCTCCGTAAGCGGCAGCTTGGGTCTGGAGCCGCGCTTTTTTCCGGATCAGTTCGCCAAAGTGCTGGACGATCTGTCCCGCGGAACGATCCGGGTGGCGGCCAACATCGGCTGGCCCAACGCCCAGCTGGGCGCCCTGCCGATCCTGGCGACCAAACCCTATGCCCGCTTTGAACCGGTCCTGTTCATGCGCCGCGGCGACGTTTCCGGGGACCCGCGGTTTGATCCGGCGCGTCTGGAGGGGCTGCGCATCGCCGTGCAGAAGGGCTCGTACGTGCGGGATTGCTTCAGCGACGGTGCCTGCACGTTCGTGGAGGCGGACAACGACATCATCGCCTTTGCCAAGCTGATCTGGCGGCAGGTGGACGCGGTGGCCACGGAGCGCAAGGTGGGCGAGACCCTTTCCCGGACTTTTTTCCGGGGCGACCTGGTGGTGGGCATGGAAACCGGCGTGTTCCGGGATGTGGTCTGCATCCTGCATGAACGGGACCGGGAGCTGCGGGACCGCATGGACCGCGCCCTGGCTGACCCGGCGATCCTGCGGGAGACAGCGCGGATTTTGGCGAAATAATGAGCTGCCCCTGTTTCAGAAAAGTTCTGGCGGCTTGCTTGTTGGCCCTAGGTTTTGCGGGCGCGGCGGCCGAAGAAGCCGTCCTTCCGGCGCGCCCCCGGGTCGGTCTGGTGCTGGAGGGCGGCGGCGCCCTCGGCCTGGCCCACGTCGGCGTCATCGCCGTGATCGAAGAGCTGGGCATCCCGGTGGATATCGTCACCGGCACCAGCATGGGGGCCATCGTCGGCGGGCTCTACGCGACCGGCTACGACGCGGCCCGGCTGAAACGGCTGGTGGCCGATACCGACTGGAACGACCTTTTTACCGAAAACCAGACCGCCGCCAACGAGCCCTACCGGCTCAAAAACGAACGCTCCCGCTATTTTGCCGCCATCGGCGTGGACCGGGAAGGGCTCAAAGGCTCGGGCGGTTTGTTGGCGGGCAACAAGATCCTGACCTACCTGGACGCCCTGGTCTCGGATTTTCCGACCCCCGTCGATTTTGACCAACTGCCGCGGCGGTTCCGGGCGGTGGCTACGGACATCGGCACGGGAGAAGAGGTGATCCTGAAAGCCGGCTCCCTGTCCGAGGCCTTGCGGGCCGGCATGGGCATACCCGGTGCCTTTGCGCCCTTTGTCGTCGACGGCCGGGCGCTGGTGGACGGGGGGGTGGTCAACAACCTGCCCGTGGACGTAGCCCGGGCGCTGGGGGCGGAGGTGATCATCGCCGTGGACCCCCAGGGCGGATTCCTATCCAACCGGGAAGTCTACGACCGGACCCCGGTGGAATCCCTGTCCCGCACCATCGACACCATGATCCGGGTCAACGTCCAGAAACAGCTGCGGGACGCGGACTTGGTGGTGACCGTGGACCTACGGGATTTTACCGCCGGCGATTTCAGCCGCGGGACGGCGATCATGGCCCAGGGCGAAGCCGCCGCCCGGGACCAGTACGCGGCTTTGGCGGGGCTGCGGGACCGATTGGGGCTGTCCGGCGCGGCGGGGGCGGAAAAACCGGCTTTTCCGGCCAGGCCGGGGCCGGGCGAGTTCCGGATAACCGGGGGCACCGCGGCCGACCGGACCGCCCTGGAGCGCCTGCTGGCGCCGGACGCGGTGCGCACCGGCGGGCCGGAAGCCCTGACGGCGGCTTTGTTGGCCGCCTACGCCGAACGGCCGTTGGAGGGCATCCGCGTCCACCGCGACCGGACGGAAACGCCGGTGCTGGCGGTGAACCTGCAATCCCGGAAAATTCAGGGCAACACGCTGCGCCTGGGCCTGCGCTACGCGGGAACCTACGCGGATTCCGTATCCAGCCGGATGGTGGTGACGCCGGGACTGGTGCTGCGGGATTGGGGGTGGCCGGGAGCGGAAGCATCCCTGGACCTGGAAGCGCTGGACGCCCTGGGGCTGGAAGCGGTGTTCCACCAGGCGCTGCCCCCCGCTTGGTACGCCCAGGCGTCCTTTTCGTTCCGCCAGGATTTCGATACCTTTTCCTTTAGTTCCGAAGAAAGCAGCTCCGTAGACTATCTGCTCTACAAAACAACCGCCCGCGCGGCCGGGAGCCTGGGCGCGTACCCTTTTGCCGGCGCCTGCGCGTCCCTGACGCTGGCCCGCAACTGGAACTATAACTCCGTGGATATTTCTTTTCTGCCCGATCTGATGCCCGCAGACATCACCGTGGTCCAGGTGGACCTTTCCGTGCTGCATACGGACAACCCGGTCTTTCCCATGGACGGAGTCGAGTTCGGCGCCCTCTGGACGGAAGGGCTCCCCGCGCTGGGAGCGACCCGGGCCTTCCGTACCGTAGAATCCAGCGGGGCGGTCTACCTTTCCCTGGGGCTGCCCCTTTCCCTGGGCCTGCTCTGGAAGACGGGGTTGGACTTCTCCGGCGACGCGGCGAGCGCCGGTTCGGCGCCGCTGCAGTACAAGCCCGACCTGGCGGACCGCCGGCTTTTTCCCAATCCGCTGAACGCGGACCAGCAGTTCGGGGCGCTGACGGCGGCGGCGGGCCTGGACGGCAAAATCCAGCTGGACCGCCTGTCCGCGGCGATGCTGGTTCCCGGCTTCATTACCGCCCAGGCAAGCCTGGGAATGACCCAGCGGGAGTATGGGACGCCGGACTCGGCGCCGCTGCTGCACTGGAACGCCGGATTGGGCGCCGGAGCACGGCTCAACGATGGATTCGGCCTGCACCTGCGGGTCGGGGGTTTTGCCGCCTACGGCGACTGGCCCCGGCCTTACCTGGCGATCGACCTGGGGTCGATGTAGGTCCAGGCTCCTTCGGCCAAATCCAAATCTTCCAGCCTCAGGTCGCCGACGGCGACGCGTTCCAGGGCCTGGCAATGATTGCCCGCCGCGGCGATCATGCGCTTGACCTGATGGTATTTGCCTTCCCCGATGGTCAGCTCCAGGCGGAATTCATCCACCTGCCGGCAGCCCAGCGCCTTGACCGGCGCCGGATCGTCCCGCAGGACGACTCCTGCCCGCAATTGGGCAAGCTGGTCCGCGTCCAGCGGCCGGGCGGTCAGCGCCCGGTAGGTTTTAGGCAGGTGCCGTTTGGGGGCGGTCAGGGCGTGCAGAAAATCGCCGTCGTCCGACAGGAGCAGCAGCCCCCGGGTATCCCAATCCAGGCGTCCCGCGCTCTGCACGCCCCGGCGGACAAAGTGGTCGGGCAGAAGGTCGAAAATTGCGGGGTGGCCCGAGGGCGCCCGGGAACACTCGTAACCCGAAGGCTTGTTGAGCGCCAGGTACAGCCGCTGGAACCAGGGCCAGCCGACGCCGTCCACGTCCAGGCGCCGGCCTGCCGGGTCCAGCAGGAAGTCCGCGTCAAGCTGGAGTTCACCGTCCAGGCTGATCCGGCCGGCAGCGATCAGGCCGCGGCACTCCTTGCGGGAACCGAACCCCTGGGAATGGACGATGCGTTCCAGTGCTGAAAGTCCCATGAAACCAGTATAGCATCCTTTATTTTTACTTAATAAGTACTATATTGAACATATATGTTTTGAAAGTGAGGTGCTTGATGAAGAAAATCCTGTTACCCCTTTTCCTATTCTGCCTTGCTGTCGGAGCAGGGGCCCAGAGCGCGGAAGATGTGGATCGATTGTTGGCATCCGAAGCGGTGAATTACGCCGCCGCCGCCCGATTCGTCCTGCTGGCCGCGGAAGTCGTGGCGGAAGACGCGGATCCGGCGGCCGGTTTTGACCAAGCCGTCGCCCGGGGCTGGCTGGCCGCCGGGCTGGACCCGGAAGCGCCGGTCAGCCTGGGGGAATTCTCCCACCTGTGCGTCGCGGCTTTTGGACTTGAGACCGGTTTTCTGTACCGCTTTTTCCCGGGGCCACGCTACGCCTATCGGGAGCTGGTGTACCGAAAAATGATCCAGGGCCGCTCCGATCCGGCCCAGGCGGTGCCGGGCGCCCGAGTGGTGCGCATCCTCGGACGCATCCTGGATACCCGGGAGGCGGCGCTATGAAAGGCGGAAAGTACGTACTGATCGGTTTCCTGGCGGTTTGGTCGGGCGCCGCGGCCCCCGCCGCAGACTTCGGACTGTCCTTGACGGATACGCCCCGGTACCTGACTGAAGATTTTTCCAATACCCTGACCGCGTCGCCCTGGTACGCGGCGGTATTCGGCACCGGCACGGACCTGTACGCGTCGGCAACCGCCGAAGTGATCAGCGACGACCAGGGTACGGAAGCCCGCTTTGACCTGGGCCGGACCCAGCTGACCCTCCGGCCGCAGGACGGCCTGACCCTGGACCTGGGGCGACTCTGGGTCGCCGACGCTTCCGCCCTGGTGGTGACCGGCCTCTACGACGGGCTTCGGGCAGCCAAGAATAGTGCCCTCGGGCGCGCCGGAGCCGCCTTCTACTACACCGGGCTGCGCCAGAAGGAAATGGCGGGTCTGGTCATGTCCGGAGCGGACGGGATCGATTCCGGGGACGACGACATCTATCTGGCGCCGTCCAGGGTGTTTTTTGACCTCAGCCTGCAATCGCCGGTGCTCATCCCTTCCGCGGCGCTGTCCCTGGACCTGATCGGCCAGTTCGACCTGCGCTCCGGCGACGACAGCCTGCATTCCCAGTATCTTTCCGCCAGCCTGGCCAAAAACTTGGCCCGGGATTTTTCGGTCAAGGCGCTGGCGGCGCTGGCGCTGGCGGAACCGGGCAGCGGCGATGCGGAGTTTTCGTCCGCCCTGGACGCGGAACTGTCCTGGTTGATGCCCGAAGGGCCGGCGGATCGTCTGTACCTGGGCGGCCTCTGGGCGTCCGGCTCATCCGGCGGCATGGGCCTGTACCGGCCCATCATCGCGCCGACGGCGGGCAAGGTCTTCAGCCCCGACGCGCCGGGCTTTGCCGTGGCCCGGGGCGGTTACTTTGTCCGCCTGCGCCAGACCCTTTCGGCGGACCTGTCCGGCCGTCTGTTTCTCCGGCTGGGCGAAGGCGCATTCGAGGGCAGCCTGGAAGGCGCCAATGAGGATGCCTATATCGGTGCCGAGTTGTATGGTTCGGCGGTGTTTGCGCCGACGTCGGACGTTTCGTTCGTGATCGGAACCGGCGTATTCATACCCAACGAAGCAGCGGTCGTCCCGGACAGCGGCGTCCGCTTTCTGGCAACGGCCACGGCCGTCATCTCGCTCTGAAGCACTTGAAGGAGTCGCGTATGAAAGAAAGAATCGCTTTTTTTGGACTGGCCATGTCGCTGTGCGTGGCTGCCGGTCTGGGTGCCCAGGAAGCTTCGATCCGCTCGGTAACCGGAAAAGTCGAATACCAGAGTCCCGGGGGGAGCTGGAAGCCCGCGGTGGCGGGTACCAAGCTGGACGCCAACGCGGTCATTTCAACGGCTTTCAAGAGTACCGCCGTCGTTGCCTTGGGTAATTCGACGCTGACGGTCAAGCCGTTGACGCGCCTGACCCTGGAAGAAATCGCCCGCCGGGAAGGGTCTGATTCGGTCAGCCTGTACCTGCTGGCCGGCCGGGTCAAGGCGGAGGTCAAGGCGCCGACGGGTTCCAAGGTCCAGTTCAAGATCAAGAGCCCGACGGCCACCGCTTCGGTGCGCGGCACCAGCTGGGATTTCGACGGCATCAACACCACGGTGCTGAACGGCCAGGTGTACCTGGAAGGCACCGGCGGCGGGCCGGGAGTTCTGGTCGGCGAGGGGGAAGTCAGCTTTGTGGACGAGAACGGCAACGCTTCCGCGCCGGTGTCGTTCGCGGCGCTGGCGGCGGGCATGCCCGATCTGCCTGCGGGCATCGACCAGTCGCTGATCGACGCCATTCTGGCCGGCGTGCCCGGTCTGGCCGAGTTGATCGGATCGGTGAACGTAACCGTAAACTGGTAGACGTCCCCGTGCCGTTCCGGACGCCCGTGGGCGTTCCGGGACGGCATCGGCGGCGCTATTGCAGGGGAACCGTGGCTATGCGCAGAACTTTGGTATAAAACTTTTCTCCGTCCACCTCAACCACGCCCTTGAACAGTTCGTCGTTGTTGGTGACGTTGCCCAGACGCCAGGTGGCAAAACGGTATTGGTCCTGGTCCAGTTTTTCATGGTCAGACCAGCCGGAGGGGTAAAAGACCGTGGTCCCGATGGTATAGTCCGGCTTGTCCGTCTTGCGGCTGGGCAGAACCCGGGCAGACCATTCTTTTTTTCCGGATTCGACAAAAAGCACTTCCGCCTGGTCTTTGGTGGCGCTGGATGCGGGCGTCAGGACCCGGCCGAGATAGTAGGATCCCGACAGGGGATCATCATCGCCACGCAGACAGAGCACTTCGTCTTTCTTGAAATCCATCCCGCCCGCCGCGGACGCCAGGGGTGCGGCTCCGCCGGAAAGACTGGGAGCCGAAAGACCCACGGACACGCCCGGCAGGGGCAGGCCCGCGCAGGACGCGAACAGCGCCGCGCTCGCCGCGAAGGTCAGGTACAGGGACGCACGTTTCATGATTCCTCCTTGATCTTGTTACCATCACAGTATATTACAGAAATACCCGCCCTTACCAGTAGAGGTGATTTTACTTGACCCGAGCCGGTCTTCTTCCGTATTTTATGTGGTAAATACTCTTCAGGAAGCGTTGATGTCAAAGCATGTCCACGAGAAAACCGCCCAGGCGGCGGCAGAGGCGGGTCAAACCGATCAAAATTCGCCTGCGGAAGCGGCGGCGGCCGCAGAAACTCCGGCAATCCCGGAAACCCCGGCAATCCCGGAAACTGCGGACCCGTGCCTTGAGACGGCAGCCCGCATCGCGTCGCTGGAGGCGGAATTGTCCAACTACAAGGATCAATACTTACGCAAAGCCGCGGAGTTTGAAAATTTCCGCAAAAGAATGAACCGGGAAAAGCAGGAAGCCATCGACTTTGCCAACCAGAGCCTGTTGCTGGATATGATCCCCGTCATCGACGATTTTGAGCGGGCCATCAAATCTTCGGAAAGCTCCCGGGACTTCGATGGGCTGCACGAAGGGATCAGCCTGATTGAAAAGCGGCTGGTGTCCCAATTGGAGAACAAGTGGGGCTTGGTTCGTTTTGAGTCCACCGGGTCGGTTTTCGACCCCAATCGCCACGAGGGCATCATGGTCGAAAAAAGCCCCGAGGTGACCGAGCCGACGGTGGGCGAGGATTTTGTCAGAGGCTACACGCTCAAGGACCGGGTGGTGCGGAGCGCCAAAGTCAAGGTGCTGATGCCCCAGGAGCCGACGGAGTAACGATTGTCCGCTACGATCAGGCGCGGATTTAGTATATTTGAAGTGCAGCGTGTAAAAACGCCGAGGAAGGAGATTGAGAATGGGCAAGATTATAGGAATCGACTTGGGAACGACCAACTCGTGCGTAGCCGTGCTGGAAGGCGGAGAACCGGTGGTCATTCAGAATGCCGAGGGCGGCCGAACCACGCCGTCCATCGTCGGATTTACCGGAAAAGGCGAACGGGTCGTCGGCCAACCGGCCAAAAACCAGATGATCACCAATCCGGAAAACACGATCTATTCCATAAAACGTTTCATGGGGCGCCGCTATTCGGAAGTCTCCAGCGAGATGAAGCTGGTCCCCTACAAAGTAAAGGAACAGGGCGACGACGTGCGGGTGGATATCCTGGAAAAGATGTATTCGCCCCAGGAAATTTCCGCCTTCATCCTGCAAAAAATGAAGAAGACCGCCGAAGACTACCTGGGCGAACCGGTGACCGAAGCGGTCATTACCGTGCCGGCCTACTTCAACGACGCCCAGCGCCAGGCCACCAAGGACGCGGGCAAGATCGCCGGCTTGGAGGTCAAGCGCATCATCAACGAGCCCACCGCGGCTTCCCTGGCTTTCGGCTTCAACAAGGACCAGAAAAAAGAAAAGACCATCGCCGTCTACGACCTGGGCGGCGGCACCTTCGACGTTTCCATCCTGGAGCTGGGAGAAGGCGTCTTTGAAGTAAAATCCACCAACGGCGATACCCACCTGGGGGGCGACGATTTTGACCGGCGGGTCATGGAATGGCTGATCGATGAGTTCAAGAAGGACACGGGCATCGACCTGGGCAAGGACCGCATGGCCCTGCAGCGTCTGCGGGAAGCCGCGGAAAAGGCCAAAATTGAACTGTCGGCCACCCAGAGCACGGAAATCAACCTGCCCTTCGTCACCGCCGACGCCGGCGGACCCAAGCACCTGCAGAAAACGCTGAGCCGATCCAAGTTCGAACAGATGGTGGCGGACCTGATCGAACGTTCCAAGGATCCCTGCAAGAAGGCTCTTTCCGACGCCGGGATCTCCCCGGACCAGATCGACGAAGTCATCCTGGTCGGCGGTTCCACCCGTATTCCGGCGGTGCAGAAACTGGTCAAGGACCTGTTCGGCAAGGAGCCCAACCGGGGCGTCAACCCCGACGAGGCCGTGGCCGTCGGCGCCGCCATCCAGGGCGGCATCCTGGGCGGGGACGTCAAGGACGTGCTGCTGCTGGACGTTACCCCCCTGTCCCTGGGCATTGAAACCCTGGGCGGCGTCATGACCAAGCTGATTCCCCGGAACACGACCATTCCTACCCGGAAAAGCCAGATCTTCAGCACCGCCGCGGACAGCCAGACCGCGGTATCCATCCAGGTGCTGCAGGGCGAGCGCGAAATGGCCACCCAGAACCGCACCCTGGGCCGGTTCGACCTGGTGGGCATTCCGCCCGCGCCCCGGGGCGTACCCCAGATCGAGGTTACCTTCGACATCGACGCCAACGGCATCGTGCACGTGTCGGCCAAGGATCTGGGCACCGGCAAGGAGCAGAAGATCCGCATCGAAAGCTCCTCAGGCCTCAACGAGTCGGATATCGACCGCATGGTGAAGGAAGCGGAAGCCCATGCCGAGGAAGACCGGCAGGAGCGGGAAAAAGCCGAGGCCCGGAACGAGGCGGATTCGCTGATCTATACGACCGAGAAGACCCTGAAAGAAATGGGCGATAAGGTGGGCGCCGAGGACAAGTCCAAGATCGACGAAGCCCTGGCCGACCTGCGGCGGACCCTGGAGAGCGGCGACGTGGCGGCGATCAAGGAAAAGACGGAGACCCTGAAGCAGGCTTCCTACAAGATCGCCGAAGAAATGTACAAGAACGCCGGGGCCCAGGGTGGAGCGGCGGGCGCCGCCGGGCCGGAAGGCGCGCAGACGTCGGACAGCGGCGACAACACCAAAACCGCGGAAGACGTCGATTACGAAGTGGTCGACGACGACAAAAAATAAGCAGCGAAGGAAGCCGACGTGGCCGCGAAACGAGACTACTACGAAGTCCTTGGCCTGCAGAAAGGCGCGACCAAGGACGACATCAAGAAGGCGTACCGAAAGCTCGCCATCCAGCATCACCCTGACAAAAATCAGGGCAACAAGGAATCGGAGGAAAAGTTCAAGGAAGCCACCGAGGCCTACGAGATTCTTTCCGATGACCAGAAAAGGTCGGCCTACGATCAATTCGGATTTGCCGGCGTGGAAGGCATGGGCGGCGGACAACACGACTACTCGTCGGCGTTCCACGACTTTGAAGACATCTTCGGCGATTTTTCCGGCATTTTCGACAGCTTCTTCGGCGGCGGCGGCGGTCGCCGCGGATCCCGCGGTTCCGGGGGTGTCCGGCAGGGTTCCAACCTGCGCTACGACATGGAGATCCCCTTCCAGGAT
Organism: Treponema denticola; assembly: GCA_020719845.1. Classification (GTDB taxonomy): domain Bacteria; phylum Spirochaetota; class Spirochaetia; order Treponematales; family Breznakiellaceae; genus DYPP01. The sequence continues at coordinate 28,459 of DYPP01000009.1, forward strand.
GCGGTATTCGGCAGCAAGGTGGAGATAACCTACAGCCGCAACGAAACCTGCTCCGCCTGCCATGGTTCCGGCGCGTCCGGCGGGTCGGGCCGCAAGGTCTGTCCCACCTGCGCCGGCTCCGGGCAGGTGCGCCGCAGCCAGGGCTTCTTTTCCATCGCTTCCCCCTGTCCCACCTGCAACGGCGAGGGTTTCGTCATCGACCACCCCTGCAAGGAATGCGCCGGCGCGGGTACGCTCAAGAAGCGCCAGAAGATCATGGTCACCATTCCGCCGGGCATGGAAGACGGCAAACGGGTGGTCATTCCCAATCAGGGCGACGCGGGACCCAACGGCGGTCCCAACGGGGATCTCTACGTGTTCATCCGGGTCAAGCCGCACGAGCACTTTGAGCGGGACGGCCTGGACCTCTACTGCGCGGTTCCGGTTTCCATCACCCAGGCGGCGCTGGGTTCGGAGCTCTTTGTGGCTACCCTGGACGGGAAAAAGATCAAAGTACGGATCCCCGCGGGGATCCAGAACGGCAAGATGTTGCGCATCAAGGAAGAAGGCATCCCTTCCGGCGTACGTCGCGGCGACTTGTACATCAAGCTGATGACCCAGGTGCCGGTCAAGCTGTCCAAACGGGGCCGGGAACTGATGGAAGAGCTGTCCAAGGTGGAAGGCGAGGTGGATACCCCCAAGCCCATTCCGCTGTCCGAGTTGAGCCGGGGAAATTAGCAGGCTGTTCGTACTGTACATGATCGGTCGGTAAAAACTTTGTGCCCCCGAGGCGCAGCAGGGAATTGACGATTTTCATTAAAAATTCCTTTGACAAATCCGTAGTTATGTCATATACTTATGGTATGGCAGTAATGGAGCGGAGAACCAGCTTTGCGCTGGATGAACTTACAATACAACGCATGCAGCGGCTGGCTCGGACCTGGCGGGTTTCCCAGGCGGAAGTGGTGCGCCGGGCGATCGAACAGGCTCTGGC
>DYPP01000009.1:29531-40436 GCA_020719845.1 Treponema denticola
GCCATGATCGCCGCCGCCGCCATCGTGTCGAACGCTCAGCTGGCTACCGGAAATGTACGGGACTTCCAGGCATTCGTGCCTTTCGGGTTGACGCTCATAGATTGAGGCCATTGCAAAACTCAGATCCGCTGTGGACCATAGTGGGTGGTCTTGGCCAAACTGTCTCCTTACTAAACTACGTATTTGCTTGACAGCAATCCCCTTTATCCATGATCATGAAAGCCTCATCGAGGATAAGAGTTTGGCGAAAATAACGTTCACTATCGACAAGCGGGAATTGGTCGCGGAAGAGGGAGAAAATCTTCTCAAGATTGCCCGGGAAAACGGTATCCCGATACCAGGTCTGTGCTGGCTGGAAAAGCTGACGCCCACCGGATCGTGCCGGCTTTGTCTGGTCAAGATTGAAGGCCGCAAGGGCCTGACGACGGCCTGCACCAGCGTGGTGCAGGCGGGCATGAAGGTTACCGCCTTCGACGACGAGCTGGAAGCGCAGCGCAAATCCGTACTGGAACTGCTGCTGTCCGAACACGACTACGATTGCGGCACCTGCGCCAAGAACGGCGAGTGCGACCTGCAGGAGCTGGTGTTCCGCTACGAGCTGGACGACGCCGATCCCCTCCGGAAAAAACTGCCCCCCGCCTGCGCCGATCCGAAACCGGACCTTGACAAGTCCAGTCCGGTGCTCGTCTTTGACGGGAGCCGCTGCATCAAGTGCGGCCGCTGCGTGGCGGCGTGCGATGAGATCCAGGAAAAACAGGTTTTGAGCTTTGTGCACCGGGGCATCGCTTCCTATGTCAGCCCGGAAATGGGCGCCTGGGCGTTGTCCAGCTGCGACGGCTGCGGCGAGTGCGTGCAGGCGTGCCCCACTGCGGGGTTGACCGAAAAACCCATCGCCGGCCGTTTCCGTTCCTTTGAAACCGAAAAGCGCGTGCGCACCACCTGCGTCTACTGCGGCGTGGGCTGCCAGCTGGAACTTTGGGTCAAGGATAACCGCATCGTCCGGGTGCGGGGCGTCGACGCCGAGCCCAACCGGGGCCGGCTCTGCGTCAAAGGGCGCTTCGGCTACCAATTCGTCGAAAGCAAGGACCGTCTGACCACGCCGCTGATCCGCCGGGACGGCGTGTTTCAGGAAGCCGGCTGGGACGAAGCCCTGGATCTGGTGGCTAAAAAACTGGCGGAAATCAGGCAGAAGCACGGACCCCGCGCCCTGGCGGGGCTGGCCTCGGCCAAATGCACCAACGAGGACAACTACGTCTTCCAGCGTTTTGTCCGCACCGCCCTGGGCACCAACAGCGTGGACCACTGTGCCCGGCTCTGCCACGCGCCGACGGTGGCCGGGCTGGGGATGGCCTTCGGTTCCGGGGCCATGACCAATTCCATCCCTGAACTGGCGGAAAGCGACTGCATCCTGGTTACCGGATCCAACGTGACCGAGACCCACCCGGTGACGGCTACCTACATCAAGAACGCGGTGCGCCGGGGCGCCAAGGTGATCGTCGTCGATCCACGGCGCATCGACCTGGTCGCCAAGTCCGCCCTGTGGCTCAGGCCAAAATCCGGCAGCGACGTGGCCTGGATCAACGGCCTGGTCCACGTCATCATCGCCGAAGGATTGACCGACCAGGCTTTTATCGCCGAACGGACCGAGGGCTTCGCGGAGCTCAAGGCCTTGGTGGCTACCTATACCCCGGAACGGGTCGAGGCGATCAGCGGCATTCCGGCGGAAAAGCTCCGGCAAGCCGCCCGGCTGTACGCCGGCAGCGAGCGGTCGGCCATCGTCTACGCCATGGGCATCACCCAGCACACCACGGGCACGGACAACGTGCTGGCCCTGGCCAATCTGGCTATGGCTGCGGGGCAGATCGGGCGCCGGGGCACGGGCGTCAATCCCCTGCGGGGCCAGAACAACGTGCAGGGCGCCTGCGACGTCGGCGGTTTGCCCGACGTCTATCCGGGCTACCAGAAGGTGACCGCGCCGGAGATCGCCGCCCGGTTCGCCGCCGCCTGGGGGGTTCCGGAGCTTTCGACGGAAGAGGGCTTGACGGTTACCGAGATCATGCGTGAAGCCCGGGCGGGCGGGCTCAAGGGTCTGTTCATCATGGGCGAGAATCCCATGCTCAGCGATCCCAACCTGGCCCACGTGGAAGAAGCGCTCAAGGCGCTGGACTTTCTGGTGGTGCAGGATATCTTCATGAGCGAAACCGCGCGCTACGCCGACGTGGTGCTGCCCGCCACGGCGTACGCCGAAAAAGACGGCACCTTCACCAACAGCGACCGGTCGGTGCTGCGGGTGCGTCCGGCGGTGACGGCCCCCGGAAAGGCCCGGGACGACTGGGCGATCATCGCCGACCTGTCCCGGCGCATGGGTTACCCCATGGTCTATGCCGACGCGGCGGCCATCATGGACGAGATCGCCGCGCTGACGCCCATCTACGGCGGCATTGCCCACAAGCGGCTGGACAAGGAAAACGTGCACTGGCCCTGCCCGTCCCGGGATCATCCGGGCACGCTCTTTCTGCACCAAGGCGGCTTCAAGCGGGGCAAGGGCCGCTTCCATCCCGTGGACTGGCTGCCCGCAGCGGAGCTCCCGGACGCGGAGTATCCCTTCCTGCTTTCCACCGGACGCATGCTCTACCATTACCACACCGCCACCATGACCCGGCGCAGCGAACCGCTCAACCGCTTTGCCCCGGAAGCCTACGCGGAAATCCATCCCGAGGACCTGCGGGCTCTGGGCGGCCACGACGGCTGCCGCCTGCTGGTGACCAGCCGCCGGGGCAGCATCGACCTGTTCGCCCGGTCCAGCGACCGGGTGGACCGGGGCCTGGTCTTCATTCCCTTCCACTTCCACGAGGCGCCGGCGAACGCGCTGACCAACGACGTATTCGATCCGGTTTCCCGGATTCCCGAGCTGAAGGTGGCGGCATGCCGGATAGAGACCCTGACCTGACCGCCGCCGTCCTGGCCGGCGGCGGCAGCCGGCGATTCGGGAGCGACAAGTGCGACGCCGTCTACCGGGACCGCCCCTTGCTGTGGTGGGCGCTCGGCTACGCCCGGCGGACGGCGGCCGCGCCGTTCATCCTCACCAAACGGCCGCTGGGGGAAACCTACGGCGCCACCGTGCTTTACGACCATTACCCGGAACCGACGCCGATCAGCGGCATCCTGACCGTGGCGCCCTTCGTCAAAAGCCGGCTTCTGCTGCTGGCCTGCGACATCATCCTGCCCGATCCGGGCCTGCTCGACCTGCTGCTCCGGCCCCGGGACGCGGAAAAGGCGACGGTCTTCCGCATCGGCGGCACGCTGCAGCCATTTCTGGCCGTGTATCCCCGCGCCCTGCTGCCGGTCTGGGAAGACGCCTTCCGGCGTTCCGAGTTCCACCTGCGGCGCATCGTCGAGAGCATGCCCCGGATCGAACTGGACGAAAAGGCCATCGCCGCCGCGGGATTCGCCGGGATGCCGGTCTTCAACATCAATACGCCGGAAGAATTGCGCCGGGCGGAAACCCTTGCCCCTTTCTGATCCCCCGACCGCGACGGTCGACATCCTCAGGCTCGGCGGCGAGGAGGGAGGAGGGGAAGACCTACGGCCGGACCTGGTCATCCGGGAAGCCAGAATCAGCGTCTACGTGAACGGGATCCTGTTTTCCGAGACCCCCGCCCTGGCCGCCGATGCAGAGGCTTACGCCCGGGGCATCCTTTTTTTCGGCGGCTGGGCGGACGCGGGCGGGGCGGGGTGGATCGCGGTCCGCCTGACCCCGGGGGACCGGGTTCTCCGGGTCGACGCGGCGTCGACCGAACCGCCCGCCGTGCCGCTTCCCGTTCCGGCACCCCCGGGGGGAGCGGCTTTCCGCGAAGAGGCCATCTACGACGCCGTGGCAGCCCTGTCCGGGGAGCCGAGCCTTTACCGGCTGACCGGCGGCGTCCACTCTGCGGCCCTGGCCCGGGCCGATGGTTCCCTCGTCCTGCGTTTTGAGGATCTGAGCCGGCACTGCGCGGTGGACAAGGTCATCGGCCAGGCGCTGGCGGAAAGCAGGATCGATCCGGTTCAAAGCGAGGGTTTTTTGGTATCCTCCGGCCGGATCGGCGCGGATATCGTCGCCCGGGCCGCCCGGGCGCGGCTGACCCTGATCGCCTCGGTTTCCGCGCCCACCGACCGGGCGGTGTCCTTGGCCCGGGCCTGGGGACTGACGCTCTGCGGCTTTGTCCGCGGTCGGCGGATGAACGTGTACACCCATCCGTCGCGGCTGGTCCGGGACGGACCGGCGGAATCGTCTACCGCAGCGACGAAAAAAACCTGGACCGGGAAGTAGCGGATTTTCGCCGTTTCCTCTATGATGATCCGCGCTTTGCGGGTATTCTGTAGATGGAACGGGAGGTTCTCATGTCCAAACAAGCGGTCAGCACCGAAGCGGCGCCCAAAGCCGTCGGTCCCTATTCCCAAGGCATCATCCTGAATGAAGGCAAACTGGTTTTTGTATCCGGCCAGACGCCGTCGGATCCGGCCACCAGCAAGCTGGTGGAAGGGGACATCGCGGCACAGACGCGCCGTTGCCTGGAGAATGTGCGCGCCGTACTGGCCGCCGCAGGGTCCGCGCCGGACAAGGTAGTCAAGACGACGGTCTTTCTGACCGACATGGCGGATTTCAAGGCCATGAACGCGGTCTACGCCGAGTTCTTCGGCCAGACGCCGCCCGCCCGCAGCACCATCGCGGTCGTGGGCTTGCCCTTGGGCGCACGGATCGAAATCGAAGCCATAGCTTCCCTGTAGCACGGCCACCGGGAGCGGACATGGGTGACGGCAAAGTAATCGGCATTTGCGGCGGCTCCGGCTCGGGCAAGACGACCATCGTCCGGAAAATATCGGAAATGTTTTCCGATTTTGTCTTCTTGCCCCAGGACAATTACTATAAGTCGGCGGAATTCATTTCCAACACCAACATCACGGCCTTCAACTTCGACCATCCGGAAGCCTTCGACAACGACCTGTTGCTCGAACACCTGCTGCGGCTCAAACGGGGCGAGTCCATCGACATGCCCCAGTACGACTTTGTGCACCACCGGCGTCAAAACGAGTCCGTCCGGGTAGAGTCGAAAAAACTGATCATCTTTGAAGGCATCATGATCTACACGGACAAGCGGGTCCGGGAGCTGGTGGACCTGAAGATCTTCGTCGATACCCCGGATGATATCCGGTTTATCCGCCGGCTTACCCGGGACATCAAGGAGCGGGGCCGCACGCTGGACTCGGTCATCGACCAGTACATGAACGTGGTGCGCCCCGGCCATTTCGAGTTCATCGAACCGACCAAGGCGTACGCGGACATCATCATTCCCGAAGGCGGCCACAACGAAAACGCCCTGTTGGTCCTGATGTCGTTCATCCGCGAGATCATTCAAAACTGAAAGGCGGGGTGACGAGCGATGTACGCAACCAGTAAACGAATCGCCGGGTTGGGCAGCGCGGGACTGGCGGCGCTGGTATTTGCCGGCGCGGCTATTTTTTTGACCGCCGACCTGCACCGCACCGGTACGGTCATCATTTCCGGAGCCCTGTTCGTGGCGCTCTACCTGGCCCACGCCCGACTGCTGGCGCTGCTGGAAGCCTTTTTGCGGCGCCGGGTTTTCGTCCAGGGTCCTACCCGGATTCTGGGTGAATTGGTGGACCGCCTGCGTTTCTGTTTCACCACGGGAGACCTGGTCTCGGCGTTCCGGGATATCGTCGAATACCGGGCGGACGGAACGATCCTCTTCTTCGACATGGCCAAGCGCTACATGGTATACGCCAGTCCGACCATCATCGGCACCGACCCCGCCCTGCCCGCCGCGATCGTGCGCCATTACGATGGTTGGCGGAACGGCGTTTTCTTCTTCGACGAGAACCTGGACCTGATCTCGGCGCACGCCCGAGCCCGGGGCTTTCTGGTGGTCCAGGGCACGCTGCAGGTGTACTGCTTCATGCGCTATGCCGGGACGATGGACGCGGAGATTTTTCCCCAGCTGCACGGCGAGTTCGCCAGCTTCCTCAAGCGCAACGAAACCATCGAAAAGATGTTCGCCATCGCGGCGGTTTCCCGGGAATGGAGCCTGGTGGCCGAAACCCAGCGCGGCTTCCTGCCCAAGACCCTGCCGGCCATCCCCCGCCTGGACCTGGCGGCGCATTTCAAGCCCCTGGTCAACGTTTCCGGCGACTACTACGATGTCCTGCCCCTGGATGGGGACCGTACCCTGCTCCTGCTGGGCGACGTTTCCGGAAAGGGCCTGGCGGCGGCGCTGATCATGGGCATCGTGGTCAACACCATCCGCATCATCGAGCGCAAGGACAACCTGGAACAGCTGGTGCTGAGCGTGGACCAAGCGATCAAAGGAATGCGGCTGGAAGACAAATACACCGTGCTGTTCGCGGCGGTGGTGGATACCCGGGCCATGACCCTGCGCTTCATCAACGCTTCCATGGCGGACCCCCTGATCATCAGCGAAACCCGGGCGGGCCGGCAGATCCGCCGCCTGTCCTCCAATTGCCGTCTGATCGGAATTCTGGATTTGGAGCGCGTCCAGGCGCAGGAGGTCAAAATCTTTCCCGGAGACACCATCCTGATCGCTTCCGACGGGGTGTCGGACGTGCAGAATCAGTCGGGAGAAATGCTGGGCGAAAGCGAACGCTGGCTCGATTTCATCACCGAAGAATCGAGTCGGCCCGTGGGCGAGTTCGTGGAAGCCCTGGCGGCGCTGACCGAAGAATACGCGGGCCTGGCTCCGCTGCGGGACGATGTTACCATCCTGGCCGCCAAGGTGCGGGGGTAGGCGATGGTCTTTTCCCTGATCGACTACACCCTGGTGCTGGTCCTGCTTTTTTACGGCTTCACGGTCCGGTGGCAAAACCCCGCGTCGTACAATACCCAGCTCATCTCTTTGTATATTTTGGCTACCGCCTTCGTGTCCCTGGGGATCGGCGGAGCCTACCACGCCGCGCTGGCCTTGTTGCCGCCGCTTTCGGTGTTATTTGGGCGTGTCGCGGCCTCCGCCACGGTGGCCAGCCATCTGCTGCTGGGCCTGCTGGCCATCAGTTTTCCCTACGAGCGCCGCCTGCGCATCCTGCGCTACCTGGCGCTGGCGGTCTGGCTGGCCGCGTCGTACGGCATTTTCTTTACCGAATGGTACCTGGTTTCCATGTCCTGGGTGGCGGGTTCCCTGCTCCGGGAGACGGGGCCGATCTATTTGCCCGTCACCGTCGGCGGCTTTTCCCTGGGGATCCTCTCCGCCCTGACGCTGGTCGTGCGGCGGTTCTTCTTTAAAAGCAAGATCTTCAAGCTGCAGACCCTGATGGTCATCTTCGGCCTTTTAGGCGGCTACGTCGTGTCCTTCACCGTGGCCATCGTGCTGCCCTTCGGTTTCGACATGTCCTGGACCTACGCCTTGATGCCCCTGGGCGCGGCGCTGCTGGCCGCCGTCATGGGCTACGGCGTTTCCATCACCCGGCTTTTCGACGTGCGCACCGTGGTCAGCGCCGCCCTGTCCTTTCTCGGCTTCTCCCTGCTTTTGGCCGCGCTCTCGGGAGCCGGTTTCGGCTGGGCCGCGATATACCTCCGGCAGTACGCCGGGTGGACTGCGGCGGCGCTGGGTTTTGGGGTCTACCTGCTGACCTGGCTGGCCGGAGCCCTGTTGAAGGTCCGGTTCCGCAGTCTGGTCCGCGGCGGCGATTCTTACGGGGAAAAACTGGAAGCCCGGCTGTCGGCCATGGACTATTCCCTGGGCCGGGCCGAGGTCATCGCCGAGCTGCTCCGCTCGCTCCGGGACGCGATCGGCTGCACCGGCGTCGACTTGTTCATCGCCGATGACGAAGGAAGGCTGTTGTCCGCCGGCACTACGGTCCACGCCGGTCCGGACCGCGGAGCTCCCCCGGCGCTGGAAAGCAAAAGCCGGGGGATCGAAGTCCTGATCAACAACAACGCCCCGGTTCTGTTGAAGACGGAGATCGTCGTCAACCACGAATACCACGAAGTCAAGGATGAATTGCTGGCCTTGCTGGATCGCTTCGACGCCGACGCCCTGGTCTTGCTGCGGGAAGGCCGGGCGCTGATCGGGATGCTCTTCTTCGGCGTCAAGCGTACCGGCGCCGACTACACCAACTACGACTATCAAACCCTGCAGCGCATCTACGGCAAGCTCTTTGTATCCGCGTATTACCTGAAAAACGTCGCCCAGGAATCGCTGGTGGTCACCGTGGACAGGGAACTCGATTTTTCCGACCAGATCATCCAGTCCATCCAGGAAAACCTGGACCGGGTCGAACACCCGGGGGTCGATATTTCGTTTCTGACCAAATCCACGCGGAAACTGGGCGGGGATTTTATCGATTTCATCAAATTGTCCGGCAACCGATACCTGCTGGTGCTCGGCGACGTGTCGGGCAAGGGCTTGAACGCCAGCATGTCCATGGTCATCCTCAAGTCGATCATCCGCACCTTCCTCCACCAGACCAAAGACTTCAAGGAAGTCGTCGTACGCACCAATTCGTTCATCAAGGAACACCTGCCCCGGGGCACCTTCTTTGCCGGGGTATTCGGTCTGTTCGACTTCGACACCCGGACGGTGCACTACGTCAATTGCGGCGTACCCGTCATGTACCTGCTCTCCAGCGCCTACAACAACCCGGTGGAAATTCAGGGGGCCGGGAAGGTTCTGGGCTTCGTCAAGGACATCCGTCCCCATTTGACGGTGCGCAAAACCGTCTTCAAGCCCGGAGACCTGCTGTTCACCGCCACCGACGGACTGACCGAGGCCGAATCCCTGAACGGCCGCCGCTTCGGCAAAGAGGGCATCCAGCGCAGCCTGGGAGAAAACCGGAACGCCCCGGCGGCGCGGATGGTCCAATTCATGCGGCAGGATTTGGAAACCTTTGTTTCCGGCGAAATAAATGACGATATTACCTTATTGGTGATTAAATTCAGGTAGGGAGGGCGGGGGATGGATCATTTGAATCTCACCGAACGCAGGGGTGACCGCTACGTATTGCTCGAAATTTTCGGTACCGTCAATTCCTATACCTATACCGAGTTTCAGGAGCGGGTCTACGCGCTGATCAGGACCACCAACCTGGTTCTGGACATGTCCCGGGTGGCCAACCTGTCTTCCACCGGCCTGGGGGTGCTGATGTCCGCGGTTGAAGAGGGGCAGGAACGGGGCAACATGCTCTATATCATGAAACCCAGCGAGATCGTCCGCCTGGCCATCGAATCCACGGGGTTTCCCGAATTGTTTCCGATCATCAACGCGGTCAACGAGGTGCGGTGATGCCTCCGGCGCGGGTCCTATTGCTGACGTTGGCCACTGCGGCGGCTTTCTCCTGTTCCCGGAACGCCGTCCCGGCGCAGGACCAGGCTGCCGCCGGCCAGGCTGCCGTAGCGTCGGCGTTGCTTTCCCGGGTGCAGGCCGCCGCCGCCGCTGCGGACTTGCCGGAAGCCGTCGCCGCCGCGCTGGCGGCGGCGGCGGCGGCGGACCCGGCCCGGTTCAGCGCCGATTTGGGGGTTATCCTTGCCCAGGACGCGTATCTGAGGGTTTTGGTGGATAAAACCCACGCCCTGCCGGCGGACTACGAACCCGCGGATCTGACGCCTTTGACGGCCGCGGGCTACCGCCTGAACCGGCAGGGCCTGGTTTTGCGTTCCGCCGCAGCCCAGGCGCTGGCGGCGATGGGGACGGCGGCGGAAAAGGACGGGGTGACGCTGCTGGTCTCGTCGGCCTATCGTTCCTATGCGTACCAGCGCGGCGTCTACAACCGGATAGTCGCCGAAATCGGGGCGGAAGCCGCCGACCGGGAGTCGGCCAAGCCCGGACACAGCCAGCACCAACTCGGCCTGGCCGTGGATTTCGGCAGTATCGACGATGCCTTTGCCCAGACCGAACCCGGGCGCTGGCTGGCGGTCAACGCCGGGCGCTTCGGCTGGTCCCTGTCCTACCCGCAATCGTACGAAGCCGTTACGGGATACCGCTGGGAAAGCTGGCATTACCGCTATGTGGGACCCGAAATCGTCACCGTCGCCGACCGCTATTTTGGCGGAATTCAACAATATACCTTTGCGTTCCTGTCGGTCTGGATGTAGAGTCGGTTTTTCCGCGCCCATTGAAAAAGTGAGTAACCACCCGATCCAAGAATTGTTTTGGTTGTACTGTCCAAGGAAGGAATATGAATTCCCGGCGGGAATTTGTAATATTTTCTAAAGGGGTGACAACATGAAGAAGTTTCTTGCGGTTCTCGTGGCGGTAGGGCTGTCCGTACCGGTATTCGCTCAGGTAAAGTTGCCTGAACACCAGTTCGCGTCGGGTTCGTGGAGTTTTGTGGGTGCCCGCCTGTTCCAGAACGACGCCAAGGCGCCTCTGGCCAAGGTGAACGTCCGCGTTCCCCAGAACGGCCCGATGGTCTACGTGTTCAACGCGCGCTATGAGTCCGGAGCGGAAGACGGCCACGCCGGTTTTGGCGTACACCTCTTTGCCGACAAGGTCTTTTCCGGCGCTTCCTGGGGCAGCGGCAATTCTTACCTGCTGTGGCTGAACTATGATGAAAATCCTAAAAACGCCAAGATTCCCCGGGGTTTCAGCGCCCAGGTGTATCGCAGTTCCAGCAATTCCCGTATGGACCTGGTCCAGAGCGTCGACCTCAACGCCTATCGCTATCTGCTGACTCCCGCCAACCTGTCCAGCCCGCTGCCGATCAAGCTCTGGATGAACGGCAACACCGGCGAAGTCCGGGTATACGATCCCACCGATCCGACCTACTATTATTTCTTCTTCGTCGATAAAAAAGACGTCCCGATGAAGGGTTCCTGGGTAGCGGTGCGCACGAACGGCGCCAAGTTCTCCTTCGGCCTCTAATCTCCGGCCTCGGTTCAAGTCCGATCGCAACTTA
>DYPP01000009.1:40536-46294 GCA_020719845.1 Treponema denticola
CTTTTCTGCCGGCGATCGGACTTGAACCGATACGATCTTGCGATCAGTAGATTTTGAGTCTACCGTGTCTGCCATTTCACCACGCCGGCGATGGAATGGAATGAGCTGTAAAGACTCACGGAGTCTATCAAAAAGACCGGACTGATTCAAGATCCGTCGGCGGGGCGGGTATATTTTATTCCCCTTTATTATTGCTATCCGCGGGAAACACTTGTATACTTGAGTCACAAAAGTATAGGGGTGCCCTGATTGCCGACCAGCCGTTACGAAAAGATGGTCAACGCTTCCCGTGATTTTATCACCCTGATCGATCGGGACTACCGCTACAACTTCGTCAATGAATCCTACGCCCATGAGCTGGGAATGCCGGCGGAGGCAATCGTCGGCAAGACGCTTGCCGAAGTGTGGGGCGAAGAAAAGTTCAAAAAAAAGATCAAGGACAAACTGGACCGTTGCTTTGACGGCAAAGAAGTCCACGACATCGACCAGTTCAAGTTCGGCAAGGAAGTCAAGCACGTCCACATTTCCTACTACCCCTACGAGGAAGCTGCGGGCACCAGCTACGTCATGGCTTTTTCCCATGACGTCAGCGTGCTGAAAAAGCTGGAGTTCAAGCTCCTGGATTTTGAATTCAAGGACCCGATTACGGGGCTTTTCAACCGGCGCTCTTTCAATATCGTGCTGGACATGGAACTGGAAAAGGCCAAAAGGGCCCTGAAAGACGGCGTCCGGGCGGTCTTGTTCATCAACCTGAAGAATATTTCCAGTATCAACGCCTCCTTCGGCCTGGAGCTGGGCGACCTGTTGCTGGAATCCACGGCGCTGCGCATCAAGGACGCGCTGCGGGCGACGGATTACGTCTTCCGCTTTGACGGCAAGGAGTTCGCCGTCATCCTGTCCACGCTCAAACGGGGCATCGATCTGCCCCTGGTGGCGGAAAACATCCGCAACAAGACCAATTTCCCCTACAGCCACAAGGGCACGGTGATCAATATCTCCTGCAACATCGGCGCCGCCATCTTCCCCGACGACGGGGACGACCGCAACCAGATCATTTCCAACGCCATTTCGGCCATGAACGAGGCCCGGGAGCGGGACGAGCCGTTGGTCATGTTCAACAAGGTGCTGCACGAACGGGGGCTCTTCAAGGCCCGCCTGCGGGCGGATATCCGCACCGCTTTTATAGAAAAACAGTTTGAGGCCTACTTTCAGCCCATCGTGGACGTGGACGGGAACATCGTCGGCGCCGAGGCGTTGACCCGCTGGCATCATCCCGAACTGGGTTCCATCTCGCCGGTGGATTTTATCCCCGTGGCGGAAGAATCGGGCAGCATTTTCATGATCGGCCGCTGGATTCTCTTTCAGGTGTGCCGTTACATCAAGCAGTGGGAGGCCTTCTTCGGCAACCGCTACGTTTCCATCAACCTGTCCAGCAAGGAATTCGCCGGGCCTACGCTGGTGGAGGACATCCAGGGCATCATCAAGCTCGAAGGAATTTCACCCCGCTCGCTCAAGCTGGAGATCACCGAAAGCCAAATCATGGAAAACTGGGAATGCATCGTGGCCAAGATACTGCGGCTGGAAACGATCGGCGTGGAAGTGCTGATCGACGACTTCGGGTCCGGGTTTTCCTCGTTGGCCTACCTCAAGCGGCTTCCGGCGCAGACGATCAAGGTGGACAAGGCCTTTGTGGACCGGATCGTGGAAGACGAAGAGGATCGGAGCTTTCTGAAGGGCGTCATCACCATGATCGAGAGCAAAAGAAAAAAAGTGCTGGTCGAAGGCGTGGCCGACCCGCGGCAGTACGCCATCCTGCGGGACCTGGGCGTATCCTACCTGCAGGGCTACCACTTCAGCACGCCCCTGCCGGCGGCGGAGTTCCGCCGGCTGCTGCAGGCCGGGGCCGCGCTGCCGGAAAGCGGCGCGGTCAGCCGAAAATAAGCCGGCATTCCAGGTAAAAACGCTTCTCTTCGGCTTCGCCCATGGAAAAACTCTTACGCGGCAGGGGACCCGAGCGGGCCACGCCGGCGAACAGGTCGCTTTTACCGACCGGGGGCAGCAGCAGGCCGACCCGCGGCGCGCCTGAGTCGTCGGCCAGCGCCACGCGCACGGTTTCGGCGGCGCCGTGCAGATAGTCGATGCCGTCGGCCCGGCGGTCGGCGATAAGGGTGTCCAGCAGGCTCTGCAGTCCCTCCGTCGCGATCCCCCGGACGGAAGTTTCGGCCAGCAGCAGCCCGGACCGGGAGATCAGGCCGTAGCGGTTGCCCGGGGCGCCGTCTTCAGCCACCAGGCGGGTCAGCTCCTCGACGCCGGATACGGGCCGCGTCCGGAAGCCCGGAAGCGGGGACAGGGCCCGGGTCAGCGTGTCCAGGTCCGCGCCGAAGACGACCCGGTGGATGGGTTCAAAATCGATGCCCTCGTCGTAGATGTTCTCCAGCTCCACCAGCGCCCAGCGCGCGGGATGGTCCATGATGCCTTCTTCGGCGGCGTGGGCGGCCTTGTATTCGTCCCAGACCGCCTTGGCGGTGGCCAGGGAATGGTTGCCGTCGCCGACGGCGTACAAAAAGGCTTCGCCGTCGGACGCGCCGTAGCGCTGCCGCGCCTTGGCCGCCAGCCGTTCCAGCCCCGCAGCCAGATAAGCAAGATCCTGCCCGTCCTGCAGCACCCAGCCGCGGACGCCGCCGGCGCCGAGCATGAGGGGCGTATCGTAGCGGGGCGGCCGTTTTTGCGCCCGCAAACCCAGGCCTTCGATCAGGGACCGGTCGTCGTCGTCGATGAGCACGATGACGTGGGGCGACTCCAGCGCGGCGCCCCGCCTGATCTCCATCCGGGGCGGGATCCGTTCCTGGACGGTGCCTTCGGTGGCCCGGATCAGGGGCCGCGCGGCGGGGCTCCAGTCGTAGCGCTCCAGGTCCAGGGCCAGCACCAGGCCCCGGCGCCGGGGGTGCTGGGGGGTGCTGCGCTCGATATAGACGATGCCCTGCAGGGCTTCGGCAAAAACACCGCCTTCCAGGGTCGCCTTCATGCGCTGACGGATGGCGGCGATGCGTTCGCCGCGTCCCGGATCTTCCAGATAGATCTCCGGGAATACCATATTGAGTGTCGAGGGCGCCCCGGCCACCCGTTCCCGGACCTGGTCCCAATAGGAACGGTCCTGGGTAAACTGGTCGCAGGCGATGACCGCCCAGGCTTCCAGGTCGATCCGGGGGTTGGGCAGCAGGATACGGGGCACGGCCGTACCGAGGGCGGCCAGTCGCTGTTGAACGGTTTCCATGATGGAACTCCTTGGATAAAGGATTTTAGGCCGGTAAGGCCTCCCCGTCAACCGTAGCCGGGAACCTTGACAAACGGGGTTGGCGGTACAATAGTTTAAGAAAGATGAGACCCACAGCGGGGCCCCGGTTCAAGGAGTGGTGAGTGCAACTGCAGCGACCTTCGTTCTCGCAGGAACAACGACTGAAGATGAATCCCCAGCTTTTTCAGTCCATCAAGCTGATGGCCTTGCCGGTCGTCGACCTGCGGGATAAAATTCAGGAGGAACTGGAAAAGAACCCGGCGCTGGAGGTGCTGGAAGACCGATCCACCGTGTCCCTGGACGCCTCTTTTGCGCCCCATAAGGAAGAAAACGACTATTTTGAGGCTACGTCCGACTCGGGCTTTGCCCGCCGCGGTTCGGACGCGGATTCGGACGAACAGCGCCGTTTTATCGAAGGCGTGCTTTCCCGTCCGGAAACCCTGCAGGAACACCTGTTGTGGCAGCTGCGGCTGCAGCCCGTGGACGATGAAATCCGACGCCTGGGGGAACTGCTGATCCAGAATCTGGATTCCGACGGATTCAACAAGGAACCCGTGGAGTTGTTGCTCAAGGGGGCCGATCCGGATCGGATCCGGGCCGCTTTGGCCTTGGTCCACGCCCTTGACCCCCCGGGGACCTGCACCGCGGACTTCCGGGAATCCCTGCGGGTGCAGATCCGCCTGCTCCCGGACGCGCCGGAGGGTCTGGAAGACCTGCTGGAGCACCTGGAGCTGCTGGAACGGGGCAAGATCGCCGACGTGGCCAAGCGCATCAAGAAGCCCGAAGCCACGGTGGTCGGCTTGCTGGAACGGATCAAGGAACTATCCCCCTTTCCGGGGCGGCAGTTCGACTCCAGCGAGACGCGGTTCGTCACCCCCGACCTGCAGGTGCTGCGGAACGCCGAGGAATTCGTGATCGTCCTGAATGACGAAGAAATCCCGGTTTTGGGCATCAACCCCTTCTTCATGAAGCTGTCCGACGGCAAGGACGGGCAAAAACCGGTGCGCGATTTTGTCAAAGAGAACATCAAGGAAGCCCGTTGGTTCATCAAGTCGATCAACCAGCGCAACCATACCCTGCTCCGGGTGGCCCGGGCCATCGTGGAATTCCAGCGGGCCTTCTTTGCCAAGGGGCCCAAGTACCTGGCGCCGCTGACGCTGAAGGACATCGCCCAGGAAATCGGCGTCCATGAAACCACGGTCTCCCGGATCGCCAACGGCAAGTACGTGCAGACCGAATGGGGTATCTTCGAAATTCGCCACTTTTTCACCAATTCGATCAGCGGGGCCGGGTCCGGCGGTTCGCGTTATTCCAAGGAAGGGGTCAAGGAAATCATCAGGGAAATCATCGGGGAAGAAAACGGACATCTTTCCGACCAGGATATCGCCGACGTGCTGGCCAAGCGGGGCATTCCCCTGGCCCGCCGAACCGTAGCCAAGTACCGCAATGAGCTGGACCTGGGGTCGTCCTACGCGCGCTGACCCCGGGTGGCCGCTTATTTTGAGCCATAGGAGGCACACATGAACATTGAGGTCAAGGCCGTCCATTTTACGCTGAGGGAAGGTACCCGGGAGTACCTGGACAAGAAAATCACCCGTATTCCCAACGCCGAAAACATGATCATCGATCTGCTGTTTACCTTCACCAAAGAAAAGGATTTTGTGGTGGAAGCCACGATCAATTTCCGCTGGGGGGTTTCCGTCCACGTAAAGGATGAGGATTTTGACCTTGACGAAGCCATCGACAAGCTGATGAACAAACTGGAACAGAAGGTCATCAAGGAGAAGGAGAAGGTCAAGGACAAGCACTGAGCGGTTCGGCCTGGGCTACTCCCACTTGAACAGGACGGAGCTCAGGCCCAGGAAGGCGACGGTCAGCCCGCCGAGCACCAGCAGGTGGGGCGCGATCTGCGCCAGGCCCGCGCCGTCCAGCATGATCTTGCGCGACGCTTCGGTAAAATGGGTCAGGGGCAAGCCCATGGCCAGGGTGCGCAGGATGGGTGGACTTCCTTCCAGGGAAAAGAAGACGCCCGAAAGCGCCAGCATCGGAAACGTGACCAGGTTCAGGATGCCGCCGGCCATTTCTTCGCTTTTCATGCGGGAAGCAAAGACCAGCCCCAGGGAAATCATGCACAGGATGCCGAGGGTGGTCAGGACGAGCAGGTCGAAGTAGTTCCCCCGCATCATGAAGTTCAAAGAAAGATTGGTGCCCGCGAATACGAAAATCGAAGTCAGGAGCACGATCGACAGCCGGCTTACGGCCTGGGCGCCGACAAAGTTGAGGGCGTGGACGGGCGTGGCCTTGAGGCGCTTGAGCACCCCGTTCTTGCGGTAGCGCACGATGACGTACCCCACTCCGAAGAGGCTGGAGAACATCATGTTCATGCCGATGACCCCGGGCACCAACCAGTCGACGTAACGCGTGGCCCGGCCGGACACGGCCCGTTCGGCAAAGGCGGCAACG
>DYPP01000009.1:46394-47532 GCA_020719845.1 Treponema denticola
CGGCAACGCCGCCTCCGGCAACGCCGCCGGCGGTGATTTCCCCGGCCGCCTGCTGCGCCAGAAAGAGTTCCCGCAGCAGACGTCCCTTGGTCGATTCGGCGTTCAGCGCGAATTCGCGCCGGTCGAAATCAAGCACGAAGTCCACCTGATGCCGTTCCAGTTTGGACCAGGCGTCCGCCGCTTCCGCGTAGGGAATCGCCTGCATCTGCTCCATGGCCGGAAGCCGCACCGCCGGGTCGACGGCGCCGACGACGGCGATCTTGAACAGTTTTTCCCCGCTGCCGGAAAAGGCAAAGGCCAGACCGAACACCAGGAAAATCGGGAACAGCAGGTTCCACCAGAAGGTTCCCCGGTCCCGTACGAATTCCATCGTGCGCGCTTTGAACATGGCCGTGAATTGTCTGAATATCATGGCGCCTTCCTTATCAGGTACGCAGCGAACTGCCGGTGAGTTTGATGAACAGATCTTCAAGGTTGGGTTTGTGGATGGAAAGCCCTTCCAGATTGACGCGGGCCGAAAGCAGGTCCTTCAGGCTCTGGTCCAGCTTGTTGGTCTGCAATTCCAGCACCTCTTCGCGGAAGACGATACCCGCAAAATTCTGCAGCGCCTCCGAACAGCACCCGTCGTAGGGCAGCCTGATCAGCACGCCGTCGAAATGCTTGGCCAGCAACGCTCCAGGAGTATCGATTTCCAGGATCTTGCCCTGGTCCATGATGGCGATCTGTTCGCACAGGACCTGGGCTTCGTCCATATAGTGCGTGGTCAGCAGGACCGTCGTCTTTTCGGCTTTGATCCGGCCGATCAGGTCCCAGAAATTGCGCCGCGCCTGCGGATCCAGTCCGGTGGTCGGTTCGTCCAGAAAGACCACCTCGGGCTGGGGGATGATGGCCAGGGCCAGCAGCATGCGCTGCCGTTGCCCGCCGGACAGCTTCTGGTTGTCCCTCTCCAGGATGTCTTCCAGCGAGCAGAGGCGGACCACTTCTTCCAGAGGGCGCGGCCGGGCGTAGAAGGATGAAAAAAGCCCGAGGGTTTCCCTCACGGTGATGAATTCCGGCAGGGCGGTGGACTGAAACTGGATGCCCACCTTTTTTTTGAAGTCGCCGCCGATGGGTTGGCCGCGAAAGAGCACCCGCCCCG
>DYPP01000009.1:47632-51732 GCA_020719845.1 Treponema denticola
GTATGCCGAAGGACACGTCGTCGACGGCTTTGACGGTGCCGTACTGTTTGGAAAGCCCTTCAACACTGACTATATCGGTCATATATTGAAGATACTAAGGGCACGCCATCGGGTCTACAAATAAAATAAGCGCTTCCTGTCCGCTTCCTGTTTTCCGCTTCGATTCGTTTTACTTTGCCCCGGGATTTTTGTAGCTTTATCTTACCAGAATGGTAAAGGATGGCTCTATGAAACACGCGCTGAATACGTTCGTTGCCCTGGCGGCGCTGCTTGCCGCCGGCGGCCTGGGCTCATGCGCCAAAAAGCCGGAAACCAAGCCGGTGGCGGTGGCATCGATGATCGATTCCGAAGGGGCCATCCTGGGCAAGATGATGGTCTTGATGCTGGAGAAAAACAAAATTCCCGTGGAGGACCGCACCGAATTCGGTACCCCCGACGTGCTGCGCAAGGCCCTGGAAGCCGGCGAGGTGCACCTGGTGCTGGACTATACCGGTTCGGGCCAGTACTACCACGAAGGGAGCGATTCCCAGGTCTGGTCGGATCCGGTAAAAGGGTACGAGATGACCAAAAAACTGGACGCCGAAAAGAACGACCTGCACTGGCTTGCGCCGGCTGACGCCAACAATACCGAGTCCCTGGCCGTCAGCCGGGCTTTTGCCGCGGCCACGGGCGTCAAGGATTTGCCGTCCTTCGCCGAATACGTCCGGAACGGCGGGCGGGTCAAGCTGATCTGTTCCCAGTCCTTCGCGGATAATCCGCTGGGTCTGATCGGGCTGGAGCGGGCGTACGGCTTCAAGCTTGCTCCGGATCAGCTGATCATTTTGTCCGCCGGGAATACGGCGGAAATGCTGAAAGCCCTTTCGGAGGGCATAAACGAAGTCAACGTCTCCCTGGTGTACGGCACCGACGGGGCCATCGACCAGATGGAACTTCTGGTGCTGGACGATCCCCGGCACGTTCCGCCGGTCTACCTTCCCGCGCCGGTGCTCGCGGGGGACAAGCTGAGGGAATTCCCGGCCATCCCCGAAATCCTCAAACCCGTGTTCGAATCGTTGACCCTGGAAATTTTGCAGGGCCTGAACGCCCGGGTAGCCTACCTTGGGGAGGACGCGGGCGTGGTGGCCCGGGAATACCTGGAGGAAAAGGGTTTTATCGACCGATGAAGCCCGACCGGAACGTTTCCGCCGCGCTCTTTGTTCTTTCCAGCGCCCTCGCCGTCGCCGCCCTGCTGTTTCTGCCTTTTCTGGGGATCAGGCCGAACCGCGCCGCGACGGGAGTCGGCGTCGCTTTGCCCGCGGTTATTCCCGCCGCGGCGGCGGCGCTGGCCGCGCTGCTCGGGTCCGGGGCGGCGGGGTTCCTGGCGCGCCGGCGGCGCTGGCCCCGGGTCATCGGCTTTGCCGGAATGGCTGCGGTGCTGCCCGGGGCCTTCATCGCCTTGGCTTGGGCATCCCGGGAGCTTCTCCGGTCCCAGCCGCCCCAAGCCCGGGTGTCCTTCGGGGTCGGTTTTCTGGTCCTGCTCGTGGCGTTGTACGGCGCCCTGGCGTCCTACGCCCCCGCGTTCGGATCCGCATCGGCCCGGGCCATGAATCTGGCTTTTTTGGCTACGGCGGGCGGCGTGGTCGTGCTGGCCCTGGCGGGCGCTTTGGATAGCCTGTCGGTGGTCCGGGAGTTCGCGAACCGGCGCGACGCGTTCCTGGCGGAGGCCCTGCGCCACGGGGTCTACGCGGCGGGCACCACGACGGCTTCCTTGTTCTTTGCCCTGCCCCTGGGCTATGCCGCGGCGCGATCGCGGTTTTGGGAGCGACCGGTCTTTCTCCTGGCCAACGTGGCCCAGGCCGTGCCGACGCTGTCGCTGCTCGGCTTGCTGATCGTGCCGCTGTCCCTGCTGGGCGCTTCCGTCCCCGCCTTGGCCGCACTAGGCGTGCGCGGGGTGGGCTGGGCGCCGGCCTTCGTCGTGCTGTTCTTGTACGCCCTGCTGCCCATCGCGGCCAACGCGCAGGCCGGTTTCCGGACCATCGAGCCGGCGGCTCTGGACGCGGCGCGGGGGATGGGGATGACCAGGCTGGAGGGGTTTTTCCGGGTGGAGCTGCCCCTGGCCTTGCCGGCGGTCATCGCGGGCTTCCGCACCGCGCTGACCCAGAACCTGGGCAACGCGGTGCTGGCGGGCCTGATCGGCGGCGGCGGCCTGGGGAGCCTGATCTTTCTGGGTCTGGCCCAGGCGGCGCCGGACTTGATCCTGCTGGGGAGCCTCCCGGTCATAGCCGCCGTCTTTGCGGCCGACCGTCTGATGGCCGCGCTGGAGCGCGTCGCCCTGCGTCGGGCTGGTTTGTCGGGAGTACGGGGATGATGGAGCTGCGCTCGGTGGTCAAAACCTACGCCGCCGCCGGCGGGTCGGGGGAATTCCGGGCCTTGGACGGAATTTCCGCCCGTTTTGCCGACGGCGAGCTGTCGGTGATCCTGGGTCCTTCGGGAAGCGGCAAGTCCACCCTGCTGCGGCTGCTCAACCGGATGCTCGAACCCGACGCGGGAGAGGTGCTGATCGATGGCCGGCCGGCATCCGCCATCGATGCGGTGGCCCTGCGCAGAAGGACGGGCTACGTCATCCAGAACGTGGGGCTGTTTCCCCACATGAGCGTCGCCGGGAACATCGCCGTCGTTCCCAGCCTGCTGGGCTGGAACAAGGTCCGCATCCGCGCCCGGATAGACGAGCTGCTGGACCTGGTGCGCCTGCCCCGCCATTTTGCGGACCGGCGCCCCCACCAGCTCTCCGGGGGCGAAGCCCAGCGGGTCGGCGTTGCCCGCGCCCTGGCGGCGGATCCCGGGGTGCTGCTCATGGACGAACCCTTCGGCGCGTTGGACGCCCTGACCCGGGAAAGCCTGCAGGACGAGTTTATCCGCATCCAGAAGGAACTCCGCAAGACCGTCGTCTTCGTGACCCATGACGTGGGCGAGGCGGTCCGGCTGGCGGATACGGTTCTGGTCATGCGGGGCGGCCGTCTGGCCGGCGGGGGCACGCCCGCCCAGCTGGCGCGGAACTTTGCCGGCACCTTCGTGCCCGAATTCCTGGGTCCCCGCTTCGAGATCGAACTGCTCGGCCGCGAGACCGTCGCCGCCCGGGCCGACTTTGGTCCCGACGGGGCAGCCCGCGCCGCCGCGCTCCTTGCCGGAGCCGGAGCCGCGCCCCTGGGTGCCGACGCGACCCTGCGGGACGCGCTGGCGCTGATGCTGGCCACGGAAGCCGTGGAAATCGCCGTTGCCGGAACCGGCGGCGCCCTGGGGCGGCTGGACCTGGCAAGGATCGTCCGCGCCGGCACGGCGAGGCTGGCGCCTTGAAGACTTTTCGCCGCGCCCTGCCCGCGCTCCTGCTCGGGGTGGGCTTTTTGGCCTGCGTGTTCCGCTTTGACCTGATCGAGGCCTTTCTGGCGCCCATTCTGCGGCGGAAACAGGTATTCGCGGACCGGGAAAGCCTGGCCGTCCTGGCGGGGCGGCACCTGGCTCTGGTGGCGGCCACCAGCGTGCCCGCCTTCCTGACGGCTTTTTCCCTGGCCCTGGGCGCGACGCGTTCGCGGTCCACCCAGGTACGGGAAATATTGCTGAAACTGGCGTCGATAGGCGAAACGGTGCCCACCGCAGCGCTCATTGCGCTGTTGGTGCCGGCCCTGGGCTACGGGTTTCCGCCCGTGGCCTCGGCCCTATTTCTATACGGCCTCTTGCCCGTATTCCGCAACACCCTCACCGGCCTGGAATCCACGCCGGCCCAGCTGGTCGACGCCGCCGCAGGCTGCGGCATGACCGCGACGCAGGCCCTTTTCCGCGTTCGGCTGCCCTACGCGGCGCCCCTGGTGATCCAGGGCATCCGCGTTTCCCTGGTGGTGAACATCGCTGCGGCCACCATCGGAGCCGCCGTCGGCGCCGGCGGGCTGGGCGCGCCCATCGTCGCGGGCATCCGTTCCTTCGATTCGATCCTGATCCTGAAAGGGTCGCTGCCGGTGGCGCTGCTGGCTCTGTTCGTGGACTCCGGCCTGCGGGCTCTGGAGCGGGGGATTGAGGCCAAGAGGTCGAGCGAGGCAGGCGGCGCCTGAAAGGTCAACCCTGCCCGG
>DYPP01000175.1 GCA_020719845.1 Treponema denticola
CGATCCGGTCGGTCGCCGCGATCCGGTCGGTCGCCGCGATCCGGTCGGTCGCCGCGATCCGGTTTGCGGCTGGGGGCTTCGCTGCGTTTCTTTTCCCGGGCCGCTTTTTCCATGATCCGCAACGATTCTTCGAAGCCCTTGAGGAACTCGGAAAGATCATCGGCAAAGAGGACCACGGATTGACGGTCGAAGCCCCCGGTGTCCTTGTTTTTGCTTTCCACGATATTGAGGTACAGATCCCCCATCCGGTTTTCCTTGACGTTGAAAAAGTACGTCCGGTTCGGCAACGAAACTTTGTTGGAGTAGATCTCTCCGCGTATTCCCATCTGTGCCTTCCTTATTTCTGCGCGCCGATGGCGTCGGCTTCCTGTACCATGTTGCGCTGCCAGGCCAGCAAATCCCGTTCTTGCCGCCGATCGCTGCCGGCGGTATCGGCCATGATGCGGAATACCGGTTCCGTGCCGGACCCCCGCATCCAGATATACGCCGCAGCGTGGCCGTCTGAGTCGTGGAAGAGTATCTTCAGGCCGCCCCGGCCGGCGGCGGAAAAATGGGCGATGTTGCGGTGTTCATCCATACCCGTATAGGCGATGGCCTCCCAGGTATGCAGGCCGTAGCGATCCGCCAATTCTTTCTTCCGTGACTCCCACTCCCGCTTGAAGATGTCCTGATAACGGGCCTTGAGCAGGCCGTGATCCCCGGTCTGGACTTGCAGCAGCGCTTCCGGCACGTAGACGCTGGTGGTGGTAAACGAGGGTAGGGTGGCGATCACGTCGGTCAGGGTAAAATCCCGATGATACGCTTCTGGTTGATCGGACAAATCGCACCACAGCTCAAAAAGGCCGGGTTTGGTTTCATCGCTGCGGATGGTCAGCAGTTTGACCAGCGCCGACACGGTATCGATGGGGTCCCGCACCGCCGAAGGATGCGTAATGTTGCCCCCTGCGGCGCCTTCGCCCAGGATGCGGACCTGGTAGCCCCGTTCGCGCAGCTTGCGGGCCAGTCCGACCACGTTGGCTTCCCCCACTTCGGCGCGGAAAACGGAAACGTCGAAGGCGGCGGCGATGCGGTCCACCCGCATGGAGGTCGGATCGTTGACCGCGACGGCCACCTTGTCCAGAGCGTTGCCCTTGAGGTCGTAGCGCAGCGCGCCGGTCCAGACCAGGTGGGCCAGTTCGGAGACGCAGCAGAGGGCAAAGACTTCCTGGGCTTCCAGGGCGCGAGCCGAAGCGATCCGGTCATCCCAGCAGACCAGGTTGCCCCGGTCGCCGTCGCAGTCGGGCACGTAGCCCATGACGAAGGACGGATCCGCGGCGTGCAGCTCCTGTAGCCTGAGGCGGCAGGGTTCCAGGGATTCGCCTTCGGGTACGATGCGGTGGGCAATGGCGCCGGGTCGGTCGTTCATCGTGCGGACCGTCACGCCCAGGGCGGACAGATAGTCCGTATCCAGAGCCCGGGTCCGGGCGGATCCGTTGAAGTCCGCCAGGATACCCAGGGGCCAGACGGCCATTCCCTGGGCGATGCGGTCGAAAATCCGGTCCTGGTCTTGAAGGCGGGCCGTTCCGGCGACCACCTCCCGGGTAAAGAGCAGGTAGGCTGAATGGGAAGCGCGCTTGACCAGGTGCGTTCGGGTATACACCGCCGCCAACGTCTTGGGGTCCGCTTCGTCCATCAGGAGCGCCGCGCCGCGCAGCCGTTTCGGGTCGGCCATGCGGTTCCGGAAGGCTTCGGTCAACAAGGCCGATTCCGGCCCGGCCAGGACGCCGCCGTCGATCAGTCCGAACTTGAAACCGTTGTGGCCCACGGGGTTGTGGCTGGCGGAAATATAGGCAAAACCGTCCACATGGCCGTCGTCTTCCGGCGGCAGCGCGCCGGAACTGCGGGCGTAGGCCATAATTTCCGGAGCGGCGACGATGAACGCGTACCGGACCGCGCATCCGGAGGCCAAAAATGCCCGGATCATAACGTCGGCGATGGCCGGTCCCGTGGGGCGGCTGTCCAGTCCGACCACCACCGTGGGCGCGGCTTTGGCGCTCTTGGATTTTAGGTAGGAAGCAAAAACCGCGGCGGCGGCGGCGGCAATGGCCGCGTAGGCGGGAAGTATTTCCGGCGCGGCGGACTCTTCGTCGCCGTCGGGCGCAAATACCGCACGCCATCCGGAGGCGGAAAGGATCATTTTTTCCAGCGCCGTATCCAGGGCAAGGCTTGAGCGGTCCGGGTCTTCATTCTGGAGCGGAACGCGGTCGGGATCGCCGATGAGTATTCCCGTCTCCGGATGTCGTATCGCCGCCATACCCTTGTACCCCCTCCCTG
>DYPP01000082.1:0-8011 GCA_020719845.1 Treponema denticola
GTGCGCCGCGCACCGGGGTTTGGGTATAAAAATCGTCCGTCTCCAGCCAGGCGTCCTGGGGACCGATTACGCCGATGCTGCCCATGACGATGTCGCCGAACTGCCGCAGCCGATCCGCCTGGGAGTATTCCGCCTGCTTCTGCCGGAGGTTTTCAAGCGAAGCGTTGAGGCGCCCGATACGACCTTCGAAGTTCCGGCGGACCTGTTCCCGCAGCGCCAGCAGGGACAGGGCGCCGCCCTGTTCGGCGTAGAAGGCGTCGATCCGGGAGTTGAAGGAACCTTCGCCGGCCAGTTCCCGGACGGCGAATTCCCGGGTGGTGGGTTTGGCGCCCGGGGCGTCCTCGTCCGGCGCGTAGCGGCCGCCGCTGATCTCGCCCCGCTTGGGGGATCGGCGCATGGCGTCCAGCACGGTGCCCGCGTCGTCGGTGACCACCAGGTTGGCCGCGTTGGACCAGAGGCGGAAGTAGAGCCGGAAGCGTTCTTCGCCCCGGCGCAGGTCCAGGCGGACGATGCGGTCCGTCCCCAGCTGGCGCAGCGCCTCGACGCGGCCGTTGACCAGCCGGGACTTGAGGAATTCGGCAAAGCGCAGCGGCTTGTCGTTCTTGGGCACCCCCCGGAAGGTTTCGTGCAGCCGGCAGGCGCCGGGCGTCAGCGCCGTCAGCAGCGTCGTGGCTTTGCCGTCCCGGTAAAACTGCAGCGCCAGCACGTCGTAGGCGCTCTGGACCGCCTTCTGCAGCTGCGCCCCGGCCAGATCCAGCTCGGACAACACCAGATCGATTTCTTTCCAGTTGAGGGACATTCGGGCCTCCGCCGCAGGGGTTCGCAAAAAACCACCCCGTTCCTTGAGGTTTCCTCCAGTATATCATCAGTAGCTTGCATCGCGAAAGGGAAGACGCTAGACTCATTTGCGATGAAAACCCACCTGTACCGCTCGCTCAAGTTCCCCTGCGGCATCGGGGCCTGGGCGCCGGCTGTGGCGCTGGTCCTGGTCCTGCTGGCCTGCGGAGCCGCGCCCCAGCGGCCGTCCGGAACGGCGGGGCGGGCCGGAGCCTCCCTGGGCGAGCGCTTCCGGGAAGCCTGGAACCGGCGACGGGCCAGGGAAATGACCGCCGCCATGGACGACGCGGCCCTGGCGGCCCAGGTGCTGATGAGCGCCGTCAACGGTACGGAAACGGCCGATCCGGCGACCCGGAAGCTGCTGCGGGACTACCCGGTAGGTGCGCTGATGCTTTTCAAGTACAATATGGGGCCCGACGCGGAATCGGTGCGGACCTTCGTCGATTCCTGCGTGCAGGCGGCGGCGTCCGCTGCGATCCCGGTGTTGCCCTTCGTCGCCGTGGACCACGAGGGCGGCGCGGTGCATCGTTTCGGCGCCCTGGCCACCCGCTTGCCCGCCCCCCGGAGTTTTGACCGGGCGCAAGAAGAACTCGGCCGGGAAGGGGCGCTGGCGGCGATCCGGGAATCCGGGCGGCTGTCCGGCCGGGAGCTGCGCGCCCTGGGCATCACGATGAACCTGGCGCCCCTGGCGGAACCCCTGGACCAGGACAACCGGGCCTTCCTGGTGGACCGCGCCTACGGCGAGGAGCCGGATTTTGTGGGCGCCGCGGCGGCGGCCTTTGTCCAGGGCATGGACGCGGCGGGCCTGGCCGGCGTGCTCAAGCATTTTCCCGGCAACTCCGGCGCCGATCCGCACACCGCCGCCGCGACGCTGCGCCAGGACCGGGCCGCCCTGGAGCGCGGGACGGCGCCCTTTGCCGACGCCTTCCGCGCCGCCCGGCCGGCGGCGGTCATGGTGTCCCACGCGGTGGTCGGGGCCGTGGACACATCCCTGCCCGCCAGCCTTTCCGCCGCCGTGATGGGGCGCTGGCTCAAGGCGGATTTGTCCTTCGGCGGCATCGTGCTGGCCGACGATTTCCGGATGGGCGCCATCGCGGCCGCCGGGTTTACTCCGGACCAGGCGGCGGTGCGCGCCCTGGCCGCCGGGGCGGACATGGTGATGACCTGGCCGGGGGACCTGGGCCGGGTGCACGCCGCCATTCTGCGAGCCCTGGCGGAGGGCACGCTGAGCCGGGACCGGCTGCAGGACGCGGTGCGGCGCATCGTCGCCCAGAAGCTGCGCTACCAGCTGGAGAACGCGCCGTCCGCCGAGGGGAACCAGAAATCGAATGAAATTCCGGCTATCAAGGAGTTGCCGATGCTGAAAGACGAGACCGAACGCTACCTGGTCCAGCGGGGCCTGCGATGACGACGGCCATCGATCCGGCGCGGATCCTGCATCTGGACGCCAACTGCGCCGTGCTGGACAAGAAGGCCGGGGAAGCCATGGAAGGGGCCACCGAAGGTCTGGTGGACCTGCCCCGAGCCCTGGCCGCGCAAATCGGCAGCGGTCAAACCGCCGGTGGAACCGAATTCATGCCCACCGCCGTGCACCGTCTGGACGTCCCGGTCACCGGCTGCGCCCTCTTTGCCCGGACGCCGGCGGCACTGGCCTTCCTCAATACCTGTTTTGCCGAGGGCAAGGCGCGCAAGCTCTACTGGGCCATCACCGAAATGCCCGCGGAAGGAACCACCGTCCCGGCTGCGGCGGAATTGGTGCACTACATCGCCGTGGACGGCCGGCACAACAAGGCCTACGCCCATCCGGAAGACGGGCCGGAGCGCAAAAAGGCCATCCTCCGCTACCGGACCGTCGGCCAGGGCGACCGTTACCTGTTCATCGAGATCGAACTGATCACCGGCCGGCACCACCAGATCCGCGCCCAGCTGGCGGCCATCGGCCTGCGCATCAAGGGGGACCTGAAATACGGCGCCCGGCGCAGCGAAAACGAAGGCGGCATCCGCCTCTACGCCCGGGCGCTGTCTTTCCCCGACCTGAATCGCCCGAGCGCCTACATCCAGGTGACGGCGCCGCTGCCCCTGCGGGACCCCCTCTGGCTGGCCTTTGAGCAGGCCGCAGCCGCCGAAAAGGGCTGACAACGGCGGAAAAACCACCTGTTAGTGGACCCTGAAAAACTTCAGTTTTTTAAGGTGCCCTATACTTTATGCAACGGAGGCAATCATGGCGGATAAAACCGCGTCGGTCAGACGCATCAAGGAACAGGGACAGCGGGACGCGACCCTGCTGGAAAACGGAGTGATTCGGGTCGTGGTGACCGATCAGGGCGGCATGGTGCCCGAGTTGTCCGCCAAGGTCGGCGCGGGTTATCTGAATGCCCACTGGAATCCGGACTTCCGCGCCAATTCGGGGGACGAATACGACCCCGCCCAGCACGAATCCTTCTGGAAGGCTAAACTGCTCTACCATCTGGCCGGCAATTTTCCCTGCGCGCCCAATTTCGGCGGCGGACCGGCCAAGGCTAAGGTCGAGTATCCGCCCCATGGCTGGACGGCCAACGAACGCTGGCAGCTCACCGGCACCGGCACCGACGCCCAAAGCGGCGCGGCCTGGGTCCGGTCGACGATGGAAAGCCGGGACCCGGACCTGCCCCTGAGCTTTGTCAAGATCGACGCCGTCCTGCCGGGGCAGCCGGTGCAGTATTCCAGCCTGCGCGTCGAAAACCGGGGCAGCGCGGCGGTGGACATCAACGTGGCCTGGCACAATACCGTGGGGTCGCCCTTTCTGCAGGCCGGTTGCCGGATGAGCGCCAGTGCCGAAACCTGGGCTACCCCCCCCTTGGGCGGCGAGTTCGACGACACCGGGCGCCTGGCCATCGGCGCGCAATTCGCCAGCCTGGCCGCGGCGCCCCTGCGCTCCGGCAAGACCGCCGACCTGACGGTGGTGCCCGGGCCCCTGGGCTACAGCGACTTCGTCACCGGTCCGGTTCCCGCTGCCGCCCTCCTCGGCTGGTCGGCGGTCACCAATCCGGTGCTGGGCCTGGCCTACGTCTGCTTTTTTCCCGGACCGGCGGGAGCGGCGGCGGATGACATCGTCCTCGGCTTCAACGATTTCTGGATGCAGTACGGCGGCCGTCCCTTTACGCCCTGGGCGGCGTACGCAGGCGGTACGGACCTGACCTACTGCCTGGGAACGGAGAACGCCGTCGGCGCCTATTCCGCGGGGTTGGAACTTTCCCGAACCCAGAAAAAACTGCTGGGATCGGCCACCACCGTGACCATCCCCGCCGGTCAAGCGCGCACCCTGCGCTACGGCACGCTCTTTGCCGCCTACGAAGGCGGGACGCTGGACCAGGGGGTGAGCGCGGTCCTGGCGGAAGGCCGCCGACTGGCCTGCACCGGATCAAAAGAAACCGCCGCCTTTGACGCGGACGGCGACTTCCGGACCCTCAAGCAGCTGGAAGGTTCGATGCGCTGATGGCCGGACCCGGCGGGAAAGTTCCCGCCGGGCCGCCACCGTGGAGCGTTCCTTGGCGCCATCCGCCTGCAAAGAAAGCAAGCTGGACACGGTATGCATGTAATTCTTTACCCGGCCCGGCGCACCGATGAGACCATCCCGGTGGGCTTCGGCACCATCCAGGTGGTGCCGGTCTGGCGATTTCTGCTGGAGATGGAGCCGTGAACCTAAAATAGCGCCTCGCCTTATCTCAGGTTCGTGCCGTTTCCTGAAATAATGGTCTCCATCGGTTTGATCTCGTAGCCCATGGCCCTATAGCCGCGCTGGCGTTTGTCCCACATGCGATTGAGCTGGGGCTGACCGGTCTCGGCGTAATCGTAGATGCGCACATCCTGCTTGTCGGCGTGTTCCCGGTGCAGACGTCCGGCGTATTGCTGCAAGGTTCCCTTCCAGGAGATCGGCATGGCCAGCGCCAGCGTGTCGAGCGGCGGATGGTCGAAGCCTTCGCCGATCAGGCGGCCGGTGGCGAGCAGCACCCGCGGTGCCGACTCATCCAACGCATCCAGTTCCGCGAACACCGCCGTTCGCTGCTTCTTCGACAAGCGGCCATGCAGGACAAAACAGTGCTCGACCTCATCCCCCAGGGCCTCCTTCAACAGCGGCAGATGTTCTGTACGCTCGGTAAGCACCAACACTTTTCGCCCTGCGCGGTAGGCGTCCAGCACATCCCCTGCGATACGTCGGTTGCGGGCCGCATCGCCCGCGAGGATACGGAACACATCCTGAATCGGCGAGTCCGGCGGGATCTCCGGCGCGGGCAGCGCCTTCGGCCAGACCTCCAGTTGCGCCGGGGCGGTTTCCGGCCTGGCGGCGCTATGTCGGATCGGCCCGCACTGCATGAAGATGATCGGCTGATGCCCGTCGCGGCGTATCGGGGTGGCGGTCAGGCCCACCACGAATTTCGCCTTGGCCTGCTTGAGGATCGCTTCGAAGGAAAAAGCCGACAGGTGGTGGCATTCGTCGATGATGATCTGCCCGTACTGGTCGAGCCATTCGCCCAGGTCTTCCCGCCGGGACAGTGACTGCATGACGGCGATGTCGATCCTGCCGGACGGTTTTTTCTTGCCGCCGCCGATGACCCCCAAGCTTCCTTCCGGGAACTCAAGAAATCCGGTCAACCGCTCCTGCCACTGGCGCAGCAGTTCGGTGCGGTGCACCAGCACCAGTGTGCTCACCTTGCGCCGGGCGATCAGGGCGGCGGCGGCAACGGTCTTTCCGAAGGCCGTCGGGGCGCAAAGCACGCCGATCTCGTGCTTGAGCATCTCCCGCACCGCCGCTTTCTGGTCCTTGCGCAAGGTCCCGGTGAACTTGGCCGTCACTTTCCGTCCGGCCAAGCGTTCGTCCCGCAGCTCCGGGCGGATGTCGTTCTCCTGCAACAGGTCGAGCGCCGCATCGAGGCAGCCACGGGGCAGGCCGATATGCTGGGGGAAATTCTCGGCGCAGCCGATGATGCGCGGCTTGTTCCACACCGGCAGGCGCATGGCCTGGGCCTTGTAGAACTCCGGATTCTGGAAGGCGGCGAGGCGGATCAGGCGGTTGGCCAGCGGCTGCGGCAGACCGGCCTTGGCGATGAAAATCTGGTTGGCCTGCACCAGGGTCAGCGATTCCGGCAGTGGACTGGTAATCCGGGCGGGGACAGGTGATGGTCGCCGCCATGGCTTGCTGTCTTCTTCCTCGGCGGCAAAGGCGACATCCAGGGGATGGCGGCCGCGGCTGGCCCGCAAAATGGCGTCTTCCAGATCCCGTCGGGACATGGGACGGATGGAAGCCAGAAAAACCCATTGATCGGAATAAGGTTGCAGGTGTTCATCGACGAAGACGCTGCGCCCCGATTCCCTCGGCTGTTTCTGCAGGGGCAGCGCGATCAGATTGCCGAAGCCGCCCTTGGGCATGCTGTCCTGGTTGGGAAACAGGCGGTCGTAGCTGGTCAGGGACACAGACCGGGTGCGGTCGCAGGTGTGGCTGATCAGCGCGGCCCCGAGCTGCCGGGCCTCGCGGGCTGGAACCGGCTCGGCAAAAAAGATCCACGTGTGTGCCCCGTTGCCGGAGCGGGAAATTTCCAGCGCCACCGGAATACCGAGTTCCCGGCAGGATTGCATGAAGGCCTGGACATCCTCCCGCCAGTCGGCCTCATCGAAGTCAGCTGCCAGAAAGCAGCAGCTGTCATCTGTCAAAAGCGGATAGACGCCGATGGTCTGTTTTCCGGCCAAATGATCATAGATCACCTGATCGGTCACCCGCAGGAGCTGTCGCTGGCTGCAGTCGCCGCATTTGACCCGGGGCTTGTGGCAGACACCGGGTTTCCACTCATTGCCGCAGGCCGGTGAGTAGCCGGACGTGCCCTTGGCCGACTCCCAGCGCTGTGGGTAGACATCCTCCCGCCCCCGGAACAGACGGCGGAAAAGGGCGATCTTGTCGTCGGTGGTGAAATGGGTTGGGGCTGGTGCGGATTCGGTTGGGACTGGTTCAGGGATGGCAGGTTCTTCCCAGGCGATACCGTGCTGGGTCAGCAGCTTTTTGAGGCGGGCGTTCTCCCCGCGCAGTTGACACCGTTCATCTTGTTCATTCAGGCTCTTGTCACTCTTCGGCAAATCCATACTCCGCCGTCAGATCGTCCATGTCATCGCCAACGCCCCGGTTGTGGCCTTCGCTCCGGACACGTTCAAGCCGCTCTGCCAAAGTTGCCTAGTCCGCCGAAGGATCGGTCCGCAGCACAGTTGAAAGGCCATTTATCGGGTCAGGTTGACCGGATAAACCGGCAACTTGACCTGTTAATGCTCCTTCATCCGCTTCAACCAGCTCACCTTCAGCGAAAATGTGTTTGATATGCTCATTGATGGTTGACCTGGCTTTGCCGAACAGCCCAGCCATGTGGTCTTGAGTCAGCCAGACCGTCTTGTCTTCCAGCCGGACATCGATCTTGATTTTGCCGTCCGCGGCCTGGTAAATCAGAATTTCCGAATTATTCATGCCGTTGCCTCCATGCAGACCCATGACCGGCAGGAAATATTCGTTGCTGGCGTAGTTGGAGTTGGCCCGCAGGGTGTCCGCCGCGCTCCAGAGCCGCTTTTCAATGGCTTCGAGATGTTCAAGCTGGGTCATCTTCAAGCTTCCTTCCCAAAATACGCTTTATGCAGGGCCTCGCCCTTGCCCCCCAGGCTGCGCAGCAGGCTCTCGATCTTCTCCAGCGCCAGCGGCGACGGCTTGGCACGGTCGTTCTCCCAGCGGTTGATCGTGGGAAAGGTCACCCCGAGCCTGGCCGCGAACTTTTCCTGAGTCAGGCCGGTAAGTTCCCGAAGCTCCCGGACCAGCCTCGCCATGCTGTGTTGCTCGTCCAATGGATTTCTCCTTGCTGAATCCATCTGATGTACCGGCGCACCATTCATAACGCCCGATATATCACTTGATATATCATCCATGGAGCCGCAATTGTCAAGCGCCACCTTGAAATCCTTGCGGAAATTCTCGTGCGTCAGGACAATTTCAAATCCCCGCCGTCGCATCACGCCGCCATCAGGTATGTAAGGTCCAGGAGCGGACACGAAAAAAAATCACCCGGCGCCCGACACTTTCTCCGTCTCTCCGGTCCTCGGACCTCCGGGCCGCCTGCGTGCCCTGACGCGCCCATCCCTGGGCGCTTTTCGCGCCTATGCGGCGCGC
>DYPP01000082.1:8111-13564 GCA_020719845.1 Treponema denticola
CGGCGGTCCTTTCATTTCTTGGAGGTGGCGGGAGTCGACCTTCCACTCGGCACCATCCTGGTGCCTCGTTCCAGGCCATCTACGCTCCTTTCGGCGCATCCCTGCGCCTCAACCCCGGTCCCGCGCTCATCGAATCGCGCGTGCCCGGGGTCGGAGCTACGTGTTCGACTCCCGCACGTTAAAACAAAAGGCTGCCGGTCCTGGATGGATCGGCAGCCCTTGATGGAGGTGGCGGGAGTCGACCTTCCACTCGGCACCATCCTGGTGCCTCGTTCCAGGCCATCTACGCTCCTTTCGGCGCATCCCTGCGCCTCAACCCCGGTCCCGCGCTCATCGAATCGCGCGTGCCCGGGGTCGGAGCTACGTGTTCGACTCCCGCACGTTAAAACAAAAGGCTGCCGGTCCTGGATGGATCGGCAGCCCTTGATGGAGGTGGCGGGAGTCGAACCCGCGTCCTGATGCGCGGAGGACGGGCGTCTACAGGTGTAGCCGCGTATTGTGGTTGTCGGGACCCGCTTGGCTGCGCGGCGCGCGGCGGGTCCGTATCCCGGTTAATCTTATCTTCCCCCGTTCGGGCCCAAGGGTCGACCAGCCTCGATTGCGACGGAAATACGACCGCTCAAGGCGGCGCGATCGGTTTCCGCGTTCTACCGCTTACGCGGCCAGAGCGTAACTGTCGTTGTTGGCAGTTAAAAGTTTTGCCGAATGTTAGGAGGTCGGCACTCCACCTGCAACCCGCACCCCGAATCGCACCAGTCGAAACCGGTGCACCCCCGGAGCGTCTATTCGAAATATACGTCAATTCCCGCTCCGGGTCAATGCGCGGACCTTGCCATGATCGCTTTCCTCGTATACGGTTGCCCATGGCCCCAGTCCCGGAGACAGACCAAACCTACCCGGATCTCGTGGTCCTCAACCCGGAGGAAGCGGAGCTCCTGCAGCGGGTGCTGGCGCGACTGCGTTCCCAGTGCCCGGCGGAAGCCGGTTTGGTGGAAAAACGATTCGCCGACCTGAAGGAACTCGGCGCGGTCATATCCCGTTTTCCGACGGTGATGGACTCCCGCTACATTCAGGGCGTTCACCAGGACCGCTCTACCCTGGCGGCATCGCTGCTCGATTTGTCGCAGAACAAACGGCTACTGTACACGCCCACGCGCATCGTCGCCACCCGGGGCTTCCTGGTGGCCAAAATCCACGCTTTTTCGCTGTTGATGCTGCTGCCCTGTGATTTGCAGGAATTTCAGCCGACGATCCGCCGCCTTACTTTTTCGGTGGTATGCTCCATCATGGCCGAGGACTTGTACCTGGCCTGTCTGGGCAGTCCGGCTCTGCCCCAGGACCGGAAGGAACTGCTGGCGGCGGACCTGGTGCGGCTCTGGGACAGCGGCCACGATCCGCGGGCTTCCGACCACGTTCCGGCGCTGCAGGCGCTCTGGAGCGTGCGCGAATCCGCGCCGCCCGTATTCGGCACCATGGATGGGGCCAGCGAATTGATCCGCCTTTCCCTGGACCTGGACGAAGCCTGGCAGGATTTTATCTTTGACGGCATGGGGGACGCGGAAATCCGGGGCGCCCTGGAGGAATTCGTTTTTGGCCTTTCATCGGAAGAAATAAGCGAAGTGCGGTCCCGGCTGGCTAAATACGGCATCGGCGCCGTTGGTCGGGATGAAGTGCGGTCCTACCTGGGCGCCGGCGCGGCCTATTCGCCGGTGGACGGCGCGGACGTGCGTTCCATCTATACGTTTTTTACCGAACGCCGCGAAGCCGCCCTGGGCCGCCTGCATTCCAAGCTGCCCGGACCGCAGCGCTCGCTGGAAGAACTCTATCTCATGCACCGCATGGTTCAGGAAACCTAGCAGAGTATTGAAAAACCGCGGATGCGGGCTTTTCAATACTACCATATTGTCGCAATTGCAACCGGCTATTTCAACAAGCTCCTAAATGCTCTGCGGCGGCCGTTTGACCGCCACGCCGCGTTCATCGTAGTCGGACGCGATGGGGTCGGGATCGGCGCAGCCTTCGGTCTTGAACCCCGCCAGCGCGGCTTCCAGCGCCGCCGCGCCCTGCTTGCTCCGCAGGCTCAAGGCTTCCACCCGGGAAATGCCGGCCATGATTTCGTGGGAACCCTGATCGATTTCGGCTATTTCTAAAACAGTCTCGTCGGAAATCGACTTGATGTTGCGCATAGCCTGGTCGATGGCCCGATGGCGCTGGTGCATTTCCGCCGTTCCCGCACCGACCCGCTGCGTGGTTTCCACGGACGCGCCGATGGCCGTCCCCACCTGGACGCTTCTGGCGCTGACGGCGGCGACGTCTTCGGCGATGCGGGACAATTCTGCGGTAAAATCGTTGATTTCGACGCTGATGGTTTCCAGCGCCGCCGAAGACGTATCGCCGGCTTCCCGGGCGGTTTCCACCTTTTCGGTGATCGCCGACAGGGCTTCGGCGATGCGCTGGGCGTTGTCCTGGGTCGAATCCGCCAGTTTGCGGATTTCATCGGCCACCACGGCGAACCCCGCGCCGGCGCTGCCCGCGTGGGCGCTCTCGATGGCCGCGTTCAGGGACAGGATGTTGGTCTGTTCGGAAATCAGATCGATGATTTCGATAATTTCCGCAATGCTCCGGATGTCCCGGGA
The DNA here is from genome assembly GCA_020719845.1 of Treponema denticola. Classification (GTDB taxonomy): domain Bacteria; phylum Spirochaetota; class Spirochaetia; order Treponematales; family Breznakiellaceae; genus DYPP01. The sequence continues at coordinate 10,748 of DYPP01000082.1, forward strand.
CACGGTCTTGATGATCTGGTTGGTGGACTGCATCTGTTCGCTGCTGTCCATCACCACCCGTTTCAGCGTTTCCGCGCCCCGCGCCCGTTCCGCCAGGCGATCGGCGATCAGCCTGATCTCGTCCACCGTGCGGTTCAGATCGGTTCCCGCTGCCCGCATGGAAGCGGTCTGCCGCTCGGCGTCGTCCTTGAAAGACGCCAGGTAGGCGCCGATATCGTTCAGGGCCGCCGCCACCTGGTCGATGGCCGTATCCAGCACCCCGAACCGGTCCTGGATGTGGGCGATGCCGGCGTTGATCTGCCGCACCGCGGCGGCGGTTTCGGCGGTGCCCGCGGAAAGGCTGTCCTTCAATTCGGTTACCGCAGACGCCGCGGTCTTGACCGAGGCGAAGAAGGATCCCAGGGAACCGATCAGGTTCCGCAGATGCACCGCCAGCAGGCCGATTTCGTCGCTGCCCAGATCGGGGGGCGGGACGGTAAAATCGCGTTCGGCTACGCGGCGCAGGGAGCTTTCGATGCTGCCGGCGCGGCGCGAAATGCGGCGGGAAAAAATTACCGTGCAGGCCAGCACCGCCGGGATGCTCACCAGGGCCAGCAGGGCGATGATCCAGGCCGTAGCGCGGACCGAATCGCCCACGTCCCGGTCCATGGCGGCTTCCATGGCGGCCAGCAGGTCCATGAAGGCCGCGTTGGAACGGTCCACGTTCCGCAGGGCGGCGGACAACGATTTGTAGTAGTAGGCGCCCCGATGGTCCAGCCGGTCTTCATTGGCCAGCTTGGCCACGCCGCCCTGCAGGCCCTCGGCCTGGCTCCGACTCAGCTCCGGAAAAAGGGGCAGGACGTTCTTTTTGAACGCCTCCAGCGTCGAATCGACGTTGTTGAAGCTGGTTTTGGCCTGGCTCATGAGGTTCTTGGTGTTGAGCACCTGGTCCCGCACTTCCGCGCCGAAGAGCCCCAGGCCGTCATCGGCGACCAGCGTCCCCAGGCGTACCTCAAAGGCCGCCCGCTCCCGCTGCCAGCGCGCCTCGGATTCGGCCAGGGGTTCGGGGGAGCCCAGGAAGCCGCCGGCGGAGAGCTGGATCAGGTCCCAGCTATGGATCAGGCGACCGACGTCCCGGGATAATTCCATCTGGGCAAAGATCCTGAAGCCCTGGAACAGGATGATGCCGACGGCGAGCAGGAGGGCGGCGATGATGACGCCGACGTTGACCAGGACCTGGCCGAATATTTTCATCCTTCACCTATTGGTTTTCATATTTTTCCGTCTCGTCGTGGACGTAGTCCAGGGCAATACCCACCTTTTTGAACATATCTTCCGAATCCCGGCCGTCGTGGTAGCGCCGCTGGCAGACCACCCGGGCGATGCCGCAGTTGATGATCAGCATGGCGCAGGTCCGGCAGGGAGTCATGCGGCAGTAGAGGGTGGCGCCTTCGATGGCGATGCCCCGGCGGGCGGCCTGGCAGATGGCGTTCTGTTCGGCGTGCACCGTGCGGACACAGTGCGTGGTGACCGTACCGTCCTCGTGGACCAGCTGCTTGAGCTGGTGCCCCACCTCGTCGCAGTGCGGCAACCCCGCCGGAGCGCCCACGTAGCCGGTGACCAGGATCTGGTGGTCCTTGGCGATGACGCACCCCGACCGGCCCCGGTCGCAGGTGGCCCGCTTGGCGATGGCGTCGCAGACTTCCATAAAATACTCGTCCCAACTGGGCCGCCGGTACGTTTCTTCCATGTTGCCATTGTAGCACGTTTGGACTTTCTGTAAAGTATGGGTATGACTGCCGTTTGCCGGCCGGTTATTCCTGTACGTGGTCTGGGGGATGTTTATGCCTATTTCCGGAAAGAAATACCTTACGGTTTGCCTCAATCCGGTCATCCAGAAGACTTTGGTGTTCGATAATTTGTCCCGGGGCGATGTGAACCGCACCGCCCGGTACCGGACCGACGTGGCGGGAAAGGGCATCTTGGCCACCAGGGTGCTGACCCAACTGGGCGAACGGGCGGTCCACCTTACCCAGCTGGGCGGACCCACGCGGGACTGGTTTCTGGCCCTGTGCCGGGAAGATGCCCTGGACGTGCGCTGGGTAGAATCGGAATCGGCCATCCGTTTTTGCACGACCCTGATTGAATCGGACGGACGCCACGCCACCGAGCTGGTTGAGGAAGCCGAACCGGTCGCCCCCGTTGCCCACAATCAAATTCTTGGCCTTTTCGGCGAACTCCTTGCGCAGATCGACGCGGTTCTGCTTTCGGGCACGGTCGCGTCGGGTTTCCGGCCGGGCATCATGGGCGAAATGGCCCGCACCGCCGCCGCCGGAGGCAGGCGCCTCTATCTGGATATCAAGGGAAAGGATTTGGAAGCAGGCCTGACCTTTCATCCGGTGTGCGTAAAGCCGAATTTTGATGAGCTTCTAGCTACCCTGGGACTGCCCAAACCCCCTGCGGGGGATGAATCCGCTCCGAAAACGATAGTGGAACGGGCGGGGCGCGACTATTATGACCGCTTCGGCGCGTATCTCGTGGTTACCCGGGGCAGCCGGTCTACCCTGTATTGGGATGGAGCCTTCCTCGGAGAAGTCCCCGTACAGCCGATCCAGCCGGTCAATCCCATCGGATCCGGAGATTCCTTTGGCGTCGGCTTGGCGGTTGCCCTGGAGAACGGCCTGTCCCTGGAAGCCGCAGTCCGGGAAGGTACGCGCCTGGGGGCTCTCAATGCCCAGGGCTTGAAGCCGGGTTCGATCGTTATCCAGGACTGATTTCGCTTTGATATACGATAGCAAATTAAAAAAGATAATAATTGAGGCTGTCTGATAACTCGGT
>DYPP01000083.1 GCA_020719845.1 Treponema denticola
GATCCCCGAAGCTCCAGTAGCAGGTGGGATACTCAAAGGGCTTGATCCAAGCTTATTCTTGGCGATGATCCAAAAATAACAGGTCTCCCAGTTCGTCAGTGCTTCTATCGTCCAGGAGAGGCTTGTCACGTCAGTTCCCCCATTGGGCAAAGCGGGTGGGCTGACAGTGGAACTGTAGTACACATCGTATGCAGTCGAACCAGGCACGGCCTCCCATGTGACTTTTACTTTTCCGCTACCCTCCGGACCATCGATGGGGGAGACGGTCGGCGTCTTCGGAGCAACCGGGATTCTGGTCTGAGCAGTTGCTTCAAAGCGAATAGCTTCGGCTTCCTCAAAAAGGGCATTCGTGCAGGACGTGATGGCCAGCAGCAAAAAGACCACTACGATGGCCCATACCTCAAGCCTTGCGCTCTTCAGAACCATATTACTTCCCCCTTGCCGACGTTCGCGGCCCTCTACGCCAAAAACCAGGCTTACACCAGCAATACCTTTTAATGAGCCTACCAGTGCCCTCGCCTTCGTCGGCAAGGTGCATCGAGGTGCCTATCAGGGCAAACTTATAACCGCCAGGTCGCAGGAAATGTTTCCAAGAGTGGTCGGCGCTCCGGACTCTGCAAGGACCCCGCTCGCCTGATCCATGGAATAAGCGCGAAGCTTCCCCGTATAGGTAGGCTCTGGTTCGGCTGTGACTATGTAAGCAAACTTGCCCTTGGGATCGAAGCCGATTGCCATTGGTGTTTCCACGGGAGATACCGGCCAGAGCTGGAAAGGCGATCCGGAAGCGGGAGTGAGATCCCCGGTGCTCTGGTTGATTGCATAGATGGCAATTTTCTTTTCTGAGTACATTCCGATATACAGGAATCTCCCGGTCGGATCAATTTCAATCACGTCCGAACTATTGCCAACCGACGTAATATTTGTATATTTTCGTGTTGCCTGGCCGGTCAAATAACCGCCGGTACTGGTATTCAAAGTAATCGCCTGGACGAGGATACCGGTGGAGTTGTTATAAAAGGTCAGATAGAGGAACTTGCCGCTAGGGTGCATGGCAATTCCCATCACACCGGAGTCTACAGCAGCATTGCCTCCGTCTATAACATCTGAAGTCATTTTTGTCAAAACGCCGGTGCTGCTGTCTATAGAAAAAACCGCGACTTCTGTTCCTTCGCTGGCCAAGTACACGGTCACATAAAGGAAACGCCCTGTCGGATCCACGACCACCCTTTGAGGCTGGTTGCCTAGACTATAGTTGGCAATCCAGGTCAAGGCGCCGCTGCTTTGATCAATACTGAAAGCAGATAGGTTATCGGCGAGCAAATTGACCGAGTACAGGAACTTTCCGGAAGGATGCACCGCCAGAGAAGAAACTCCAGCACCGGCAACAACCGGGGAACCGATCGGCGCCAGGGCTCCCGATTCCGGGTTGATCGTGTAGCACGTTATTTTGCCATCATTATAGTTTGCGATATAGGCGAAGCGCCTCGTGGGATCGACTATTATGCTTTTGGGGTACGAAGTATTGTTGAAGGGACTGCCATTCGACTCGGCCAAGCTTCCATCCGCGCTATCCATGAGAAAGCCCATGGTGTTGCAGTAAAGTCCCGCTATCCCGCCGTTGTTCACATATACCATGTACTGATGCGGAACCGCGCTGATGGCATCGGCAAGCCGGGACTCCGCGTCATAGCCCAGGGCGGAGACGGAATAATATACGGTGGTCGAGTTGCCCAGGCCGTTGTGGGTATAAGAATTACCCGCAAGGACGATCTTGTTCGCGTCGGCCAAGGGTGTAGCTGGATCGGTGGACCAATATAGGTTGTAGCCGGAAGCACCGCCGACCGCATCCCAGCTCAAGCTTACCTTGTGGTTCGCTTCCATCGCGCGCAGGCCCCCGGGGCTGGAACTCGACAGTACGCTCCCCTTCTGCAGCGCTTCCGCGTTTTCAAACAAGGCATTTTCACAGGCGACCGCAAGGACCGCGCATACGCAGGCAATCAAGGGGAGGACAGTACCATGCCATTCCCTCTTTTTCTTCAAAACCATGTGACTTCTCCCCTGCCAACATTCGCGGCCCTGGTTGTCGAAGCCGAATCCTGCACCAGCGATACATACTTGTCAGCAATTTTCGGGTCAAGCTTCTGCACTCGTTCGAGTGTGGCGACGACTTCATCGGTCCTGCCCAGCGAGGCGGCGGCGGTGGCGAGGTTGACGAGCAGGCGGGGATTGTCGGGGCTCAATTTCGCGGCCTGGGAGTAATAGTCATGAGCCGTCTTGTAGTCGGCCTTGATGAAGGCTACGTTGCCCAGGTTGACGATCGCCGGGGAGTACCGTTCATTGGCAGCGGCCTTGAGGTCGCGGTCGGCCTCGGCGTACAGGCCGTACTTGGCGTAGAGGATGCCCCGGCTGTTCAGGTACTTGGCCGCGCCCGTGGTCGGCTGGACGCCGAGTCCGGCCAGCCGGGCCTTGAGTTCGAGGCTTACAACCTTTGACAATTCCGCGTCGAAGGCCGTCCGTATCCTGGCGTGTGCCGGGGAACTGACCGTTGAACCGTCTGCGGGCAAGCCGACTGGCGGATACGTCTTCCAGGCCTCGTGGACTAGATGGAAGCCGGCGAGTCCTTTGGCCTGCGCGTCGCGCCACTGGCCCGCGGCGCTGCGCCAGGCTTCGAGGAAGCCGGCGCTCCGGGCGGTCGTTTCCACCGGCACCCACAGCCGGTCGTCGGCGATGATGTATTCCCGCTCGTCGAGGGAACGTTTGCGGGCTTCTTCCCGGCTCAGCCCCAGGTCGAAAGCCATAAAAATATGTCCCGGCACGGTGACCAGGGCGGTTTCGATCGCGGCGGCTTCGAAGAATGACGCGTAGAGGACCGACAGGTCGGCGCAGTCGCCGGCGCGGTAGCCCAGGGTCTGGCGGGGGAACTTGAGGCTGTCGACGGCCGCCTTGTCGACGACGGCCTGGGCAAAGGGGCGGTTGGGACTGAGCACGTAGCCGATGCCGTAGGCGCGCAGGCCTTCGTGGAAGGCGATGCCGCTCTGCAGGTTGCCGGCGACCTCGGCGTTCAGGGCATCTTTGGCCGCGGCGACGATGTTGCCCGACAGGTCCAGGACCCAGGGGTCCTTGCTGGAAATAAAAGCCGCCGCGTGGCGGTCGTCGGCCCAGGTGAGGGCGTTGCGGTCGTAGACCAGGACCGTGGCGGTCCGGCTCAAGGCAGCCCCGTCGCCGTATTCGATGCCCACTTCGGCGGTCGCCTTGGTCGCCTCCGTGACGCCCAGGATGCTATCGTTGAACAGGCCGTAGACCGGGACGGTCACCGATGCGCCCGCTTCTATCCGCGGGATGACCGCGCATTCCTTGGCGGCGTCCATATACTGCTTGATCAGCAAGCTGACGCGGACGTTGGTCGCCGCTTTCTTGCCCGAATTGGTGATCGTGACCGTCCCGACGGGGTGCTCGTCATAATAGGAACGGAAGATGGGAAAAATCGAATTCAGGTCCAGGCTGACGAGTTCGAGCAGACGCCGGTCCGCGGCCTGGCCGGCGGAAGCGGATGGCGGCAGCCGATAGGCGACGCCGAGGCTGACCCCCACACCCCCGTACAGGCCGAACTTGTACAGCGCCGCAGCATCGAGCCGCGCCGAAACCGACTTGGTTACGCTGAAGTCCAGGCCGCCGCCGGCCCGCGCCACGCCATAGGCGGAACTGGTGCCGCCGGTCAGCGTGCCGTAGCCGAGACCGGCGTCGACGAACCCGACCAGGGCTAGCCGTTCCGCCAGCCGCAGTCTGGTCGAAGCGCCGGCCAAAAAGGCGGTCTCCGTCAAGGTCCCGGGGACCTCGACGCCGCCGCTGGGCAAGAGGCCGCCGCTGGAATAGGTCGTCCCCAGGCGCATCGCCAGGGGGTAGGAGAATTCAGGGGCGTATTCTGCCCCGAAGGAGCCGCCCCCGGCGGCATTGAAAAGGTCGTTGGGCTTGAATTCGCCCGAAACGAGCGGCAGGGTAAAGTCCGGCGACAGGGAAAGGGTCCAGGCCGAACGGTCGCCGGGATCCGCGGAGGCGCCGGAAACGATAATGAGCAAAAGGCACCCCCACCAAGCGGCGAGGGAAGGGCGGACGCAGGGTGGTCGATGGGGCATGGTTGATCCTCCGATGCAGTAAGCGATCCTTGAGGATGTAATAGCATCGAATTTCCCGCTGATCGTCCTGATTCAGCGAATCAGGACCCGTTTTTATCGCGGTTTATACCGATTTTTTTTCTACGGTACGCGCTGGGGCTCATGCCCAGGCGCCGCTGGAACTGGCTGTTGAAAACCGCCTTGGACGCGTACCCCACCGCCATGGCGATGTCCAGAATGGTTCTCTCCGGGTATTCATCCAGGAGTTGCTTGACCCGCTCGATGCGCGCCGCGTTGAGCCACTCGGGAAAGCTGACGCCGAGCACGGTATTGAAGTAAGCCGAGAGCCGGTACGATGGAATCCGGATCGCCTTGGCCAGGGATTGCAGGCTGAGGCGCGGGTTTGCGCACAGATGATCCACCTCGACGGCCTGCTTCAGGCGTCCGGCGATCTTGACGGCTTCCGCCGGATCGATTTTTTCGCGCTGTTGGTGCCGTTGGCCTATTTCCCGCCGGGCCCTCAGAAAGATCCCGGGATTGGCCTGGTAATAGAAATACCAGGTCAGCATCAACGCTTCCAGCGCCGAATGGGCTGCCCGGTACAAGGCGCGGGAATCCAGGATCAGGGCGACACCGATCAGGACCAGGATGCCGATGGCGCCGGCAATGCCGGCAAAAACGGCCCGGGCGGCGCCCGGGCCGTGGGGCCAGTCGGCCAGCCGCCACCGGCCGTAGCGCAACGACGCCAGCGTGATCGCGATGGGCCAGGCGTAGACGCCGATCGAACTGATCGACTGGAACAATGCCATCGGTCGGGAATCTTCCATATTCAAGCGCAACACCGGAAAATCGAAGACCAGATCCAGAGCCGGCAGCAGCCAGAGCAATAGCGACCAGACCGCGCCGACCAGGTAGACCGCCCGCCGCGAACCCCGCACGGTCTCATCGCCGAACAGGTACAGGCCGATTTCAAACATCGACTGGCTGATGGCGTAGACCACGCCGACGACCAGCAGGTTGTCGAGGGCAATGGGCAACAGCCAGGATTCACTCAGCCGGCTGAGCAGGAATGCCGTGCCGAGAGCCAGGAATAGGGTGCCGAAAGCGCGGCGTACCCGGGGCAAACCGGGTTCCGCCAACAGACCGGCGCCGATCGCCAGGAGGGCAAACCCCGAGGCGCCCCGGGAAAAAAGATAGAGTTCATCCAGCATCCCGGTTTGATCTCCCTGAGTAGTGGTAGCACGAAACGGCAATCCAGCGCCATCCTCAAGGGCGGAGGCCCGCCGCTGGGAGACGACCCCCAAGGCTATTATGTGGGCTCGAAGGCCAGCAGTTCTTCCCGGGAGAGCGGCTTGGCGTAGAGGTAGCCCTGGTAGTAGTCGCAGCCCAGCTCCCGGAGGATCGCCGCCTGGGCGGTGGTTTCGACCCCCTCGGCCGTCGTGGAAAGCCCCAGGTCGCGGGCCAGACGGAGGATGGTTTCCACGATGGCCACCGATCGGGCGCCGGAGTCCATGGCCCGGACAAAGGACTGGTCGATCTTGAGCTCGTCGATGGGGAGGTCCTTGAGGTACGACAGGGAAGAGAATCCGGTGCCGAAGTCGTCCAGCGCCACCCGGATCCGTTCGGAGCGCAGTTGTTCCAGCTGTTCCCGCACCTGCCGGTTTTCGGCGATCAGGGATGATTCGGTGATTTCGATCTTGAGCCGTTCCGGGGCCAGCCCGGACTGTTCCATGATGCCGACGACGGAGCGGGCAAAGTTCCGGTTGGTCAGCTGGGCCGCTGCGACGTTGACCGCCACTTTCCAGTGTTGCGGCCAGAGCACCGCATCCTCGCAGGCCCGCTTCTGGATCCAGGCGCCCAGGGAAATGATCAGGCCGTTCTGTTCCGCCACGGGAATGAATTCCACCGGACTGACCCGGCCGATCTTCGGGCTGTTCCAGCGCACCAAGGACTCGGCTCCGCCGACTAGACCGGTGGCCACCGCTATCTGCGGTTGGTACAGCATCTCAAACTCCCGCGCATCGATGGCGTCGGGCAATAATCCGAGAATATCGGTTTTGCGGCGCGCCTGCGCGGCTAAGGACGCGTCGAATAGTTTGGTGGACTTCAACTGGGAATCCACGGCGTGGTTCAGGGCGTGCTCGGCTCCGAAAAAGAGATCATCCACCGTTTCCGCTCCGTCGCCGGTCAGGGCGGCTCCGGTCCTGATGGCTACATCGATGGTATGGCCCGAGACGAGGACCGGTTCGTTCAAGATCTGCAAAGAGCTTTCCATGTCTGTCAAGTAGGTCTGGCTTGGTTGGGCGACAAAGAAGGCAAAATCCGCGTCCCCCGTCCGGGCGGCGCTGCCGCCGTACTCCCCGGACAGGAATTTTATCCGCCGGGCGATGACGGTAAGTACTTCATCGCCGATGACGTGTCCGAATATGGACTTCAGCGGCTTGATGTTCTGGAGGTGGACCAGGGTCAGGACGCCGGTCGAGCCGGGGAGGCGCTCGGCAAAAAAACGTGCCAGGCTTGCCTGCAGCGCAGCGCGGTTCTGCAGGCCCGTGGTCTGGTCCACCCAGGCGATGCGCTCCAGCTCTTCGGTGTGCAGGATCATGCCGGTGACGTCCCGGCTGACGATCTGCCAGCCCTGCAGCGAGCCGTCGGCTTCGATCACCGGACGACCGTTCAGGGATAGATATTTTAATTCCCGCCCCGTACCCAGGCGCACCAGGTGTTCACGGAACGGCTGGGGAGTGCTCAGGGCCGCCGACAGACGATCAAGCCGGGCCCGGTCCTCGTCTCCCGGGTCGGGACAGGTATCGGCGATGGCCTCGATCAGGCCGGCGCTGCGCAAATGGCGTGCCGACTCGCCCAGGGCCCGGGTCAGGCTTTCCGGGCAGGAGGTGATGATACCCTTGCGGTCGGTTTCCAGCAGGCTGTCGCCGCTATCCTCCCTGAAATCGCCGAGCAGCAGCTGGATGGTTTCGGTCTGTTCCTGGTTCTTTAGCCGTTGCGTGATGTCCCGGCTGATCCCCAGCAGCTCTACCGAATTTCCGGCTTCGTTCAGAATAAATGTAGCCGAAAGTTCCAGGTCGACGAACCCGCCGCCCCGACGGGTCTGCCGGTACTGCTCGACGAATCGCCGGCCTGCGCCGTCCTGATCCCCGCGGCGATGCTCGTCGATTATCCGGAGCAGCCGCGGGTAGGATTCGACGGCCACCGATTCCTCCAGAGTTTCGGAAAGCGCTTCTTCCACGCTCCAGCCGCGCACCGTCCGGACCGCGGGGCTGACATACGTAAAGCGGAAGGTGGCCAGGTCGAGCTTCCAGATGATGTCGTGGGTGTTTTCGGCGATCATCCGGTATTTGGCTTCGCTGTCCCGCAAAAGGAATTCGATCCGTTTCTTTTCGGTGACGTCTTCCTTGATGGCCAGGTATTTAATCGGCTGCGACGCGGCGTCCAGGATGGGGCTGATCGAGGCTTGTTCCCAGTATTCGCGCCCCCACTTGTCCCGGTTGATAAACTCCCCCTGCCAAACCTTCCCGGAGCTGATCGTGGCCCACAGGTTTGTGTAGACCGCCTCCGGCGTCTTCCCGGATTTTTGGACGCGCGGGTTGCCGCCGATCAATTCTTCCCGGGTATAGCCCGTCTGTTCCTCCGTTTTGCGGTTGACGTCCAGAATGGTCCCGGCGCGGTCGGTGACGACGATGGAAAGGGGGCTCTGATTCAGATAGGCGCGCAGCTCCTGGGCTTGTTCGTCCAGCTTGGTCCTTTCGCGTTCCAGAGTCTCGGAAAGGACGAGTTCACGCTTGGTGATATCCCGGGCGGCCAGATGCAGCACGATGGCGACGGCCAGCCAGATCGAATAGGCAAAGGCCATGCTGTGCAGGCTCTGCTTGTAGAAGGGGCCAAAGATGTTGATCCCCGGCAGCCACTCCAGATGGCTCGATACACCGATCAAAGCGACCAGGATCGCCGCCGTGACCAGCGCGAACAGGCCCTGGTTGACCCACTTGTTCGTCGAGCCGACGACGATGGTAAAAAAGAAACCGCCGATGATGAACGAGTTCAAGCCGCCGGAAATGACCGTGAAGTAGCCCAGCACCAGCGTATCGAAGAGGGTCGGGAAATACGAGCTGCGGGGATAACGCGAAATGGGGAACAGATTCAGTTCTTCCCAAAAAAGCCACAGCAAGCCGATCAGCGTAAAAACCCAGGGAATCGTGACCAAAACCCCCGCATCGACGTAAAACGAAAGCATGATGCTGACCAACACTAAAATTATGACCCGCAAAAGGTTCATGAAGGTGTAACTTTCAACGGCTTTCATCGAGAGGCTCTTTTATGGCTGATCAGCATGATGTTCAGCTTACGTTGAGTTGCGGTTTTTGTCAAAATGGTACCCCGGTAGAAGGAGGATGCCCTAAAAACCCCTTGACTTGACAGTATTCACGCTGGTGCTATATAGTAAATACCTAAATCTAGGGGATGTTGTGGACAAAGTTTTTGTACAGTGGTCGGACGCCTTGAGCGTTGGCAACCTGACCATAGATGGACAACATAAAAATCTGATCGATCTGCTCAACAATCTGTATACCGCCGCGGTTGAATTGCGGGGCCAGAAGGCGATTCTGGAAAGCCTTACGGCGATGGGGCTCTATACCCAGGTACACTTTACCTTCGAAGAAGCGCTGCTGGAAAAATGTGGCTACGCTGATATAAAACGGCACCGGGCGGAACACCTCGCCTTCATCGAGTACGTGGATCAGGGAAAAAGGCGTCTGGAATCAAACGATTTCGTTTCCTCCGTCGAGTTGATCAAATATCTCAAGGAGTGGCTTGTCCATCATATTATGGTTGTCGATCGACAATTCGGTGACGTTCTGTCCGCCTGCGTTGAAAAAATGGGAAATACATGATCGATCGGTCTATCGGACAGGGAAGAAAGCGTTTGGTGTACACTGCGGTCGGCTTGGGCTCGGGCTTGGGCTTGGGCTTGTCGCTTATGGGCTTGTCCCTGCTTGCTGGAGGCAGCGTTCGCCTCATCCCCGCGTTCTGCCTTGTCCTACAGCCAATAGCCCTGGCGTTCGTTGGGTGGTTGTCGGGCCGTGCTGCGGACGCCGACCAAGCGCGATTGCGGTCTGAGGCCGCGGAACGGGAAGAGTTGTCCAGACGCCTGGAGGAACGGAAACGGAGGGCGGATGTTGCCGAAGGTGAGCTCCGCACCATCCTCGATCACCTGGATACGGGCATTTGTACGGTAAGCCGCGATCTGACCATCGACAACAACTTCAACACCGAGTTTACCCGCATCTTCGGCCGTTCCGATCTGGCGGGAAAATTACTGTTGCCCACGGTATTCACCACCTGGGACGAGCGGCAGAAAAACGACGTGCGGGAAGCGGTTGAACTGGCCTTTCTCAACACCGCCAGCTCTGAGGACATGCTCAACGATATACTTCCGAAGACCGAATTGGTGGCCCTGGGAAGCGCTCCGGGGGACTTCAAGTACGTTTCCGTGACGCTGACGCGCATTTTGGCCGCCGACGAAGTTGAAAAGGTGATGTTCCTGTTCAAGGACATCACGCTGTCGAAAAAACTGAAAGAGGAAGAGGAACGGCATCAACGCATCGTCGATGATCAATTCATGCGCATCCACCAGTTGCTCAAGCATGAAAGAAGCGTCGTCTTCGGCTTCTTCGGTACTTTCACCACCGCTATGGATCGGGTCGCCCAATCCATCAAAACGCTCGCATCCGCCGGGGACAGCCGGTCCGCTATCCGGGACGTCATCGCCGCCGTGCACACGATCAAGGGCGAAGCCTTTTCCCTCGGGCTGGAAGCCTGCGCCGAAAAATCGAAAGCCTTCGAGGCCTATCTGCGTCAGGTGGCCAATGTCGAATTCGGGCTGGAACAGCATCTGGAAGTGATCGGTCTGTATGAAAGTTTGGCGGAAGAACGCCGTATTTTTGAACGCATGCTGGGCAGGATGGCGGAGTTTTCCCCGGCGGGGACCCCGGCGGTCGCCTTCGGCGCGGCCCTGCCGGACTTGGCGGTGAGCGAATTGGCCAAACCGCTGACCCTGGCCTGCGAGCGCGCCGCCGCTGAATCAGGGAAAACCGCGGTTCTGGACTTTGACAGCCCCAGCCTTGTCGTACCGGGGCCTCTTTTTCAGGCGCTCAAAGAGGCGCTCATCCACCTGGTGCGCAACGCGGTCGGCCATGGGATCGAATCGGCTGAGGAACGCCGGGCTGCGGGTAAATCGGCCATAGGGCGCATCGGCATCGCCATCGGGAATTCGGCTGACGCGCTCAACGTGGAAGTTCGGGACGACGGGGGCGGGTTCAACTATGAGCGTATCCGGCAAAAGATTGTCGATAAAAACTTTATGACCAAGCCGGAAGCTCTGCGTCTGACGCCCGAAAAATTGGTTCCCTTTTTATTTAGACCCGATTTTTCCACCCGGGATGAAACGGATATGGTGGCGGGGGTAGGAATGGGCTTGTACGAAGTCCGGCGGCTGGTGGCGACGGTGCTCAAGGGTAAGCTGACTATCGCCGGGGCATCCAAAAAGGGTGTTGTTTTTGTACTTCGCGTTCCCTTGACGACGTCCGTTGTGGTGGAGGTGGATCGCGCATGAAAGTCCTGGTGGTCGATGACTCAAGGTTGATTAGAAACATCGTCAAGAATATTCTTGGCGAACGGCGGATCAAGGATGAGGCGATTCTGGAGGCGGCGGACGGACAAGAGGCCCTGACGACCTTGCTGCGCGAAAAAATCGACTTGCTGCTGGTAGATTGGAACATGCCCCGGCTGGACGGGCTGGAACTGATAAAAAAGCTTCGGTCGTCGGAACAGTACGCCCGACTGCCGATCGTCATGATCACCTCCGAAGCCGCCCGCTACAACGTCGTGCAGGCCATCAAGGCGGGGGTGAGCGACTACGTGGTCAAACCGGTTACGGCCAAGGCCGTGCTGGAAAAGCTGGACAAGTATCTGGTGGAACTGGAAAAATGAACGTAAAATACATCAATCCCTTCATTATCGCCACGCAGAGCGTGTTCGAGACCTTTCTGCAGAGTCCTGTTACCCCGGGGAAGCCCTTTCTCTACGACAAGGGAACCGACACGGGCAGCTGGGACATATCGGGGATCATCGGCCTGGCCGGCGAGATCATCGGAGTGGTGATCATCAGCTTCCCAAAAATCCTGTCCCTCAAACTGGTGTCCGTCTTTCAAAAAAAAGAAGTAAAGATCATGGACGATGACGTCGTCGACATGGTCGGGGAGATCGTCAACATCATCGCCGGCAACGCCAAAAAGGGGCTGGAAGAACACCAGATAGCCATTTCACTACCCACCGTCGTCCGCGGTCCCCGGCATTCGTTTCCTGGCTTGTCCGGCACACCCATCATCGCCATTCCCTTTCACAGCGACAAAGGCGATTTCCGTCTGTACGTTTCCATGAAGAATCTCTTGTAGCTCGACCCTCTCTTTTTTGTTCCGGGTTGAATTCGTACCTTTTCGTCCGTCATTTTCGGCGCCAGACCAGGTGTCCTTCCTCAAAGTCGGCGCTCAGTTCGCCCCGTTCCCGCAGGTAGACCAGGCAGGATCTGACCGTGGAGCCGATCAGACCGTACTGGGCCCAGTCCAAGGCTATGTGGTAGCGGTCGGCGACGCCGGCCAAAATGTCGTCCGCCGTGCCCCCCGCGGCGCAGGCGTCCCGTACCGCCAGAACCGTTTCTTGCAGAGCGGTCCGGTTGGCGGCGCAGATGCCGGTGACGTCCTCTGTGGGCCGGCCATGGCTGGGCAGCACGATGCGCGGCGCCAGCGCCTGGATACGGTCCAGGGAGGCAAGAAAGGCGGCAAAGTCGTAGACGAAGAAGAGCGGGTGCTTGGCGATGGATTCGGGTCCGAAGAGGGCGTCGCCGGCAAAGAGGACGTCCTCCGCCAGAAAGCCCCGCTGGCCGAAGTAGTGGCCCGGCAGGTCGATAACGCTCATGCCCGCCAGCGCTTCCGGAAGCTGCGGCTCATCTTCCAGCCGCCGGGCGGTGCAGGCGGGGGCCATGAAGAATTTGCCCCGCAGTTCCGGCGGCGGGCAGCCGCCCCAGAGAAAGCTCGGCTCCAGCACCGGATCGGCGCAGAAGGCGGCTTCCATGCGGCTTGAGTAGATCGGCGCGCCGGTGCGGGAAGCCAGGAACGCGGCGCCGCCCATGTGGTCGGCGTTGGAATGGGTCAGCACGACGGCGGCCAGCGTGCGGTCTTCCGCCTTCAGGGCCTGCAGCAGCTTCCGCCCCGACTCGGCGTCGTTGCCCGAATCGATGAGCACCGTCCCCCGGGGCCCCTGAAAAAGGCCGACGTTGGACGCCGAAGCAAAATAGGCCGTCTTTTCGCTTAAAGCGATCTTTTGCGGTGCGGGCATGGGGTATCATGTCCGCCCCGGTCGTTTCGGTCAAGCCGGGGGCCGGCGCCGGACCTGCCGGCCCGCCGGCAAGGCCGCTAGTCCGAGTCCGGCGCCCCGGCCGGACCGGCAGCGGCTTCCTCCCCCGCCGGAGCAGTCCCCGAAGTCCGGGAGCGCATCCGTTCCTTCCAATCGCGATCCCTATCCCGCCGATGGTGGTGGTCGTCGCCGTGTCCATAGCCGGACTTGACCAGGATGTGGGACAGCAGCACCAGCCCCCAAGCCTGCCAGTAGCTGATCAGGGGCAGCCCGAAGATGTCCGGCATCAGCCAGTTCCACAGCAGCATGACGATCCAGCCGAACAGGAAGGCGAACAGGGCGGCCAGCAAAAAGCCGCCGAAAACGAAGGCGACAATGGTGAAGACCGAAAAGCGGCATTTGCCGTTCTCGTCCTGAAAGCGACGGAAGTGATTGTTCATGATTCCTCCATATAGTCTTTGAGCGCCGTCCGGAGCTTGCCCAGGGCGTAGCGTTTCCGCGCCGCCAGCGTGTCGATCGACAACCCGGTTTCCGCCGACAGGGCCCGGAAGGTTCGCCCCTTCAGGACTTGCTCCTCCAATACCAAACGCTGGTCCGGCGGCAGCCGATCCATGGCCTGCCGCAGCAAACCCAGCAGTTCTTGCCGTTCCAGATCATCCTGGGCGCCGCGCCAGGCCCGGTCCATGAGGGCGTCGAAGTCCTCAATATGGATCTCGCCCGCTGCCCTGCGGCGGCCCGCCGCCCGCCAGGCGTCCACGACCGCGTTCTTGCAGGCCGCCCACAGCCAGGCGCTCATGTCCCGGACCGGTTCCAGGGCGTCGATGTTGGCCAGGGCCCGGGCTACGACATCGTGCAGCAGGTCTTCGGCGCGGTCCGGATCGACCAGGCCCGCCAGGCGCCGCACCAGAGCCGGGCGTCCTTCGCGGTAGCTTTTTTCCAGGGCTTTTCTTGTTTCGGCGGCCATCACCCTATAAGACGCCAAAGCGGGGTTTTTTGTATACCGCCGGGTGTTTTTT